>CAJOLR010000052.1 GCA_905235565.1 uncultured Bacteroidaceae bacterium
GTCATTAAGGACGCTGGCTCCCCAACCTCCGAATCCACCCATTCCGCCACGGCCTCCGCCGCCGCCGAACTGGCCACCGCCGCCGCCGAACTGGCCACCTCCACCTCCGAAGCCGCCGCCTCCTCCGAAGCCGCCACCACCGCCAAAGCCTCCGCCGCCTCCGCCTCCGCGCTGGGCAAATGCAATGGTTGACAACATCAAAGCGAACAATACGGTAAGAAATCTTCTAAAATGCATATTTGGCATAGCGGTTTATTATCAAAGGATTTATTCTTTGATTGTAATCGGGGCAAAAGGTTTAATGAAGGACATCTTTTATTTCCAGCTTTTATCAAGGAATGCTATCCGGTCTGCAAACCATTTTTTTAGCACCTCAATCTCCTCGGCATAACTGGATACGGTATAGGCCGAGAACATGGCTGCTCCGCCGCCACCGAATCCACCGAACCCTCCGAATCCGCCGAACCCTCCGAATCCGCCGTTAGGCTGTCCCTGAGCGTTGTTCTGATTATTGCCCGAGGGAACCAGAAGGTCCGGATACTTGGCATATTGACGAGCCTGTGCCTCCTGCAGCATAGCTGCGCGCTCATCAATGAAACGATTGATGTTTTCATTGCTGAGATAACCTTTACGGAGCTCTTTCCAACGGGCCTTCACCTTGGCCATGAATGCGGGATCCTCGGTAAACCGTTTCCACATGGCTGGGGTGGGGTTGGTCTCACTTCCCTCATAGACCCATGCATCGATCTTGTTGGCATTGGCAAAGTTACAGTTTCCGTAAGCCAGGTTGTAGTCCCATACGGTTCCGGCATGAAGCTTGCCGCCTGTTCCGTCGGGATTCTGCTTATCCTTGTAGAAATAGGTGCTACGCTTAAGGCCGTCGGCATTCAGGCTGAGCTCAGTATGGATGAAATAATCCACGAAAGATTCCACATCGATATACTTGGCGTAACCCTCCTTGGGGTCTGTAAAATTATCGCTCTGGATTACTTTCTCGGTGGTGTTGATATAGTCACTGATGTATTTCTGCTGAGCATCAGTAATCTTATCAGACTTGGGATAGAAATAGGTCCAGGTAACTGTGGCACGGCCTCCGAATCCACCGAAACCGCCCATTCCGCCTCCAAAGCCACCCATGCCTCCGCCGGTATTCATGATTCCGGGAACCTCTGATGTGAATGACTTTTCACCCTCATCGGGCGGATCGATACGTACAATGTAACCGCCTGTGATATCTATGGCGCTGGTATCTTTTGCGTTGAGCTTATCTATGTCGATTCGGTTCTCTCCGCGTTTGATCTTTTCGCACAACGTATAGACGCCTATGTACATGCCGTTCATGACAACCTCGCAGTAACGTGTGCGGGGTGCCCAGTGGCCCATGTTGTTCCACATGTCAAAGGCAAAGGCGTCACGCATCATTGAGATGTCGTTGTATGGGGCAAGCAGTACCCAGTCCTCATCGGCCGGCATACCCAGGAGTGATACTTTGTTGTTCTTGCCTTCGGCGGTTACGGTCTCGAAGGTAAACCGCTTCTGGTCAAAGAACAGCGATGAATTACCGCGTAGCTTGATCTTGATTTTGCCGTCATATCCGTTAGCCGGATCGGTTATCCTGTTGCGCTTGTTCCCGTTGTCTATGATTTTCATCGTGGCCAGGGTTTTCTCCTTGTTGGTCAGTGTTTTGTCCTCAGTCTGGATGATGACTACAGGGAGGTTGGAAGATGTAAACTCCACATCGTTACGGGATGAGGTGGGGTCATACTCGGCATTCATGCCGAAACCGCCTCCGAATCCGCCCATACCGCCTCCGGGAAAGCCTCCGGGCATCTGGCCGTCCTCCTGATCGGTATCAAACGGAAAACGTCCGCCGAAACCACCGGGAAAACCTCCACCGGGAAAACCTCCGCCGGGGAAACCGCCACCACCCGGAAAACCACCGCCTCCGGGAAACTGTGCAAACACTGACAGCGACATGCAAGCCACTGTACCTAACAGAATAACTCTCTTGACTAACTTTAATGACATATAGTTAAATGATTATTTCTCAAAGAGTTTGAGATCTATGCAGTCACCCATTCTGACGTAACCTTCGGCATTGGGGTGCAGATAGTCGTTCTCAAACAGATATTTGGGATTGAGCTGCGCCGGGTCTTCCGGATTGCCCATTGCCGCGTCAAAATCAATGACTCCGTCAAAATAGCCGCTGCTGCGTATCCACTGGTTGAGCTGCTGGCGTCCGGCCTCATGGTTCTCACTGTAGTAGTTGTTACCCTTGAACTGCATTACAGGAGCTCCGTAAACCTTGATTCCGAGTTCATGAGCCTCGGAAATTATCTGTTTGTAAACGTCTATTATCTGTTTGGCCTTCTCGGTGGCATCACCGCGTCCGCCCAGATCATTTACTCCTTCAAACAGAATTATATACTTGACACCTTCCTGCTGGAACAGGTCACGGGGATAACGGCTCTTGCCGGTCGGTCCCAGGCCGCCGTTTAATATGCAGTTGCCGCCAAGTCCCATGTTCAGGACTGCTACACGGCGGGTTTTCTTGTTGGCCAGCAGACGGCGGGACAGGTTATCGGTCCAGCGGTTCTGCTCATTGGTTGTTGATCCGCGTCCATCGGTAATGGAGTTGCCTAAGACTACTACGGCACGGGCTTTCTTTTCGGCCTTTATCTCTATGGCGTTGATTATGTACCAGTGAGCTGTCTTGACTGCATTGCTGAAGTCCGAACCCTGACCCTCAATGAGATACGAGTCTGTACGTGAGCCGGGATGTCCGGTTACGCTGGTTGATGAAGCCTCGCCCATATGCATTGTTATGGCAACGTTCTCACGTGTGCCCATGGGGAACTTGACAGGATCGGATGTGACCAGTTTTCCGGGTTGGACGGTTATTGATTTCTTGCCGTTGAATGTAAGGCTGACCTCGGTACCGGAGATGATGTCACTGCTGCTGCCTGCTGTGGCTGCAAGGGCTATCTCGGCTGCATTGATGGTGATGGGACCCCTGCTGAACTCATTTGAGAACTTTACTCTGACCTCCTTTCCGCTGATGGATGTCTGTACTATCTGACGGATGGAGTTGTTCTCAAGACCGGGGGCAGGAGGGCAGTTGTGAGGTTCGACCACCTGCTCGGCGGTTGCCCAGGTTGCTACCCAATGTTTGCCGGCGCTTGCCGTACTGATTGTCAGAAATGACAGGACTGCTGCAAGTAATGCACTTTTAATCTTCATAGTTGTATGGTTTTGAAATTGTTTGTTCCGGGATATTCCTACCCAAAGTTACATGAAAAAAACTATCCGGCAAATCCAAAACCGTAAATACTATACCTTAATTGCCCGAACGTTAAAAAAAATAAGGTAGGAATATGTTGGATTTCATCCCACCTTTTCCCGCCACGACAGAGTGAGTAAACTCCCTCTGTCCGTTTGGCTTATTGAAAACGTTCCATCTGTTCCAGATATTAAGAATTGTTCCATTGGTGCTGCCCGGATATGGAACAAATGTAAATATTGGAGTATATTTGCATATCGAGAACCGAATCATCCCGAATATGCGCAAATTATTATCAATACTGACAGTCTTGTTGCTTGTGACATTCACAGCCGGTGCACAGAGAATATACCGTTTCCCAATAGGACAGGTCTCGGACAACCGTTTTCACGCCATATGTGAGGATATGTCCGGTTTTATATGGATTGGAACAGAGAATGGCCTGAACCGTTATGACGGTTACAATTTCTATCAGTTCTATCATGATGACAATGACTCACTGTCTCTTTTAAGCAACTATGTAAGATGTCTTTACGCCGATAAGGACGGAACACTGTGGATTGGCACTAACCGCGGGGTACAATATCTCAGACCATATGAAAAGAAGTTCAATACGGTGGATTTTCCGGGTAGCAGGTCTCCTTATATCCAGCAGATCTGTCAGTTGAGTGACGGAAAGATATGGGTTGCCGCCCCGGGTAACGGTGTCTATTGGATAGATCCCAATGACCCCGACCAGGTAAACAGCGTGGTTAGCCTGAATACTTATCCCGAGGTTAGGGGCAGGTTCAGGACACTGATGGAGGATGAGGAGGGGACGATCTGGGTAGGTACGCCGTCTGGAGTGCTGATGTATGATCCCAAACTGGATAAGGTAACACCCTTCAGGGATGATCTTATTCGCCGGAACATCACAGGCATAAACAAGGATGCCAACGGCAACGTGTACATAACCACAAACAACCACCTGTTCATGTGGAACGGTTCCAGGCGAACATTGTCACGCCTGACTCCGAACGATGGCGTGTGGGAGATAACGCACTCTTTCATGGACAGGGACGGTCTGAAAATATCATTACGCGGCAAGGGAATGCTGGCATTGACAAAGGACAACAAGCTCAAGCAGATGGAACTGAAACCATCGGACCACAGTCTTGAGAAACTGGACGTGAGCGCCATGTATATGGATAGGGCCGGCAACAGATGGATTGGCTGTTTCCTGTCGGAGATGATACTCGTAACCAATGGAAACAATGAGTTTGACTATTGGAAACTGTCTGATTATCAGGAGGAAGTATCTGGCACGGTGACGGCTTTGGTGACCGACACCCAGGGACGTCTATGGATTGGCTACAACAACAACGGACTGACATGCCTGTCAAGTGACGGCAACGTGATTAAGGACGGCAGGGATTCACCTTATATAAGTTGTCTGTTCAGGGACAGCCGTGGCAGGATATGGGCCGGATTCCCGAGCGGCGGACTGGCTCTGCTGAATGAAAAGACCGGAAGGCTTACCACAGTAATCAGGGATGAGAACCTGAACATAACATCCATAGCCGAGGACAAACAGGGCCGGATTTACTATTCGGAGACAAACAACGGGTTCAGCAGGTTTGATCCCGATGACATGAAGACCGAATTGTACACCACCTTTGCCAAGGACAGCAGGCTGGGGCAGTCTCTCACCAACGACGACATAAACCAGATGATGATTGACAGCTGGAACAGGCTTTGGATTGGGCATGACAACGGTGCCGACTGCTTTGACATTGATGGGGGCGCATTCATAGACAACAACAAGCTGTCTGTGGCCATAGGTACGGCCGGATGTACAAGTTTCCTTGAGGTGACAGAGGGAGTTATCTGGCTGGGAACTACAAAAGGTATTGTGGCTTATAACACCGTAAGCGGCGAGACTCATATGATAAACGCATCCAGCGGCCTGCTGGGTGAGGATATACGCGGAATGGTCAAGGATAATGAGGGGCTGATATGGGCTTCCACATCGGCCGGACTGAACAGGATCAATCCCGACGGTTTTGAGGTAAGCCGGTTCTTTACCGAGGAGAAGGCGTTCAATAGGGTATCGGCATTCTCATCGGTGGATAACAGGGCATATTTTGGCAGCAACATAGGAATAACCGCATTCTGTCCGGATCTGATCACGACCGAATCGACTGTCAATCAGGTGGTGATGACCGGGTTCTACCTTAACGGCGAGCGTATCACGTCCGAGACCATGTCCGGTGGCAAACGCATATCGGAACTGCCGGTAAGCATCACAGACCAGTTCCGTCTGGCATATAGGGACAACTCCTTTACGCTGGAGTTCAGCACCCTGAACTATGGCGATGAGATGAGCATCATATATGAGTATTCCATGAGTACCAACGGAAGCGAATGGGTGAGTAACCCCGCCGGGATGAACCGATTCTCATTCTCAAAACTCGGATTCGGCCGATATACGCTTTATGTGCGTGCCAGGCTGAATGATATGGTATCGATCCCCAGAGCATACAAAATCAAGATCGAGGCTCCCTGGTATGCATCATCAATCGCAGTGATCATTTATGTCCTGTTGGCAATGGTTTTGCTGCTGGTGTCACTCAGGATCAGGAAGAAAGCGCGCATAAGGGAGATGGATGAAGCCAAGTTTCAGTCATTCATCAACGTGGCGCATGAGATATGTGCGCCTATGACGATGGTGATATCTCCTTTGGAGGATATGATCAATGATGACAAGACGCCTGCCGAGATGCAGGCTAACCTGCGACAGATGCACAAGAGCTCAACCAGGATACTGTCCCTTATAAACCAGCTGCTGGATATGCGTAAGTATGACGAGGGACAGATGCAGCTTCATTTTGCCGAGACTGACCTGATTAACTTCCTGATGGGACCGTTTGAGCTATACACCCAGACTGCCGAAAGACGCGGAATCAATTTCAGGTTCAACCACACGATGGCCGAACAGACTGTATGGATAGACCGGGACAGTATCGACAAGGTGCTCATGAACCTGCTCTCAAACGCTTTCAAGTACACTCCCGATGATGGTACTATTGAGATTGGCGTTGAAGTGGGGACTGATGACCACGAGAAGGGGCCTCTGCGCAATTATGTGGAGGTGACGGTATCTGATACCGGTATCGGACTGGACAAGGATGATGTCAACAAGATATTCCAACGTTTCTACAGGGCGGACAATGAGCTTACATCGGTCACGATGGGTATGGGTATCGGCTTGAATTACAGTCAGATGCTTATTAAAATGCACCATGGCACGATAAAGGCGGCCGGGCGTCGGGACGGTCAGAGCGGAAGCGTGTTCTCATTCCGTCTGCCTCTCGGCAACAGTCACATTGCTCCGGAGGATCTGGTTGATGCCGGTATGGTGGAGCGTGAGCAGCTGGAGCGCAACAGGGTGAGCATGAATATGGACGAGCCCGACACGGGGAAGCAGACCAAGGGCTCGATCAAGGTCCTTGTCGTGGATGATGATGACTCTATGCTGGACTACCTGTTTGAGACTCTCAAGAACAGTTACAAGGTCATTACTGCCCGAAACGGCAAGGAGGGACTGAAGCTTGCTGTTTCGCAGTCTCCAGACCTGATAATTACGGATGTAGTTATGCCGGAGATGGATGGCATACAGCTGGTCAAGGCGCTCAAAGGAAACTCTCTGGTCAGTCATATTCCGGTTATCATGCTGTCTGGCAAGAACAAGCTTCAGGACCGAATGACAGGTATTGATACCGGAGCCGACAGCTATCTGCCCAAACCATTCTATATGAGTGAGTTGAAGTCTATCATGGTGAATCTTATCAATAACAGGCTGATTGTGAAGGGTAAGTATTCAGGGCAGCAGGAGCAGGCTGAGCAGGTGGCACAGGTTCAGTTTGAATCCAGTGACGAGCTCTTTATGAAGCGTGTTATGGAGATAGTCAACGCCAACATTTCAAACAGTGACTTTAACATCACCCAGATGGTCGATGAGGTGGGTATGAGCCGTACTCAACTGCACCGCAAGCTCAAGGAATTGACCGGCTTCTCAGCCGCCCGTTTTATGCAGAACATCCGTATGCAGCAGGCTATGAAGCTGCTCAAGGAGAAGCGCGTAAACGTATCGCAAATAGCGTACAGCGTAGGATTTGCATCCCAGACCCACTTCTCGACCACCTTCAAGCAGTACTATGGCGTCAGTCCAACCGAGTACATCAGACAATTGGAGGCAGACGAATCGGGCAAATAAAATTTTGTGTATATAATCTCCTGAACTACGCAGAACTATCAGTTTGGAGACACAACGCTCCGAGGCTACGCTGCGCGTAGCCCAGCCTTATTTTATTTTGCTACGCAAAAGGCCTCACTTACGGACCCTAAACGGCGATCGCCTCCTTTTAACCACCTAAAGGTGTCTGACGGTCGTTAAACGAAGCGCCATTTTTAACGGGATCTTCCGTGGGCTCTCAGCTCACGCCTCTCCACGATGGTCCCCAAACTGATAGTTCTGCTTCTGCAAATGGGAAAGATACTATATACCCAAAATTTTTATCTGCCCGATTCTATCACTCCAGGGAGTGTAGTAACTCTATTTCGGCAGGCCAGAGGGATTCATCGGGGGTTTCCAGGATGAAAGGGATGTGGTTGAGGTTCTGGTCCTTCATGATTTTTTTGAAGAAGTCCATCCCTAAGAAGCCTTGGCCGATGGAGTCGTGGCGGTCCACGCGGGATCCCAGTTCCTTCTTGCTGTCGTTCAGGTGGATGGCGCGCAGGTATTCCATGCCGATTTCATTGTCGAACTCCTCCCAGACGCTCTCGTAGGCGTTCTTGAGATCGTAGCCTGCGGTGTAGGTATGGCAGGTGTCGATGCAGACTCCTACGCGGGACTTATCGGCTACACCGTCTATAATGCGTCTGATCTGCCAGAATGCGAACCCCATATTGGAGCCCTGTCCGGCGGTGTTTTCGATTACTGCGGTTACGCTGCTGGTCTTTTGGAGAGTAAGGTTGATGCTCTCGGCTATGCGGTCCAGACATTCCTCGGGAGTAATCTGCTTAAGATGGCTGCCGGGGTGGAAGTTGAGCATGGTCAGTCCCAACTGCTCACAGCGAAGCATCTCGTCCAGGAACGATGCGCGTGACTTTTCCAAACCCTCAGGATCGGGACTGCCCAGATTTATCAGGTAACTGTCATGCGGAAGTATGTATCGGGCCTCAATTCTAGATTTTAAAACCTCGGCCTTAAACCTCTCAATTTCAGATGGTTGCAGAGGCGTGCCGAACCACTGCCGCTGGTTCTTTGTAAACAAGGCAAAGGCCGAAGCCCCAACTGCCATAGCATTTATAGGAGCATTGAAAACGCCCCCCGAAGCTGATACATGTGGTCCAATCTTTTTCATCCTTCAATCATATGATAAATCCGGCTAAGTGAGCCGAGGAAAAAAGGGTTATTGGCAGGAAAAACCATGGCCGCCCGTGGGCTTGTGAACCGACGAACGAAGAGAGAGTAGAGAAAGCTCGCTTACTCTACCGAACGAGGAGGAGGTCAAGAGCGAAGCTCTTAACGGGAGGAATAGCGAGTATAGCATTGTTTTTACGTCAATAACCCTTTTTTCCAGTGTTAATTAATCTATATAGTACAAAATGATACAAAAGGGGTCTGTCCCCTTTTGTATCATTTTACCCTAGGTCTACTACTGTGATGCCGTGACCGCCGAACTGGATGTGCTCGTCGTGGTAGTCCTTGACGGCAGGAACAGTGTGGAGGTACTGACGGATAAGGTTACGCAGTATGCCGTTGCCCGTGCCGTGCAGTATGCGGACGCGGCTCATACCAATCAGTGTGGCATCGTCAATAAAGTGCATTACGGTCTGGATAGCCTCGTCGCCACGCATGCCACGCACATCGATATCGGGCTTGAAAGCCAGCTTGCGGTTGTAGATGTCGTCGTGGGTCTGCTTGCTCACGTATGTGGCTGTGCGTACCTCCTGAGCCTTTACGGGCTCTGCCGGCTCCAGACGGGTTGCCTTGACCGATGTCTTGATAAGGCCGAATGCAACGGTAACATCGCTCTTATTGACCGATATAACCTCGCCAACCTGTGTCTGACCGGCCAGGCGGACGGTGTCACCCACCTTGAATAAACGCTTGCCGGATGTTACAGGTATGTTGAGAGGCTCAGAGGGGGCAGGAGAGGCAGGCTGGGCGTGACGTTCCTTTAGCTTGTCACGCTTGCGCTGCACGCGGCGCTCCTGGCTCTGGCGGATGCGCTCCATCTTGCGCTGGATGCGCAGTTCGTCCTCGGAATTGGCCTGACGGTCATCGATTGTCTCCTTGAACTCGGTGAGTTCCTGACGTGCCAGACGGGTCAGTTCCTTATCGGCCTGGGCCTCACGTATTGTGCGTATGGTGTTCTCAATCATGGCGTTGGAGTCCTGGATAAGCTGGTCAGCCTTTTCCTTGGCTTCACGGATGATTGATTTGCGCTCCTTTTGCAGCGATTCCAGCTCCTGACGGTGCTGCTCAATCTGCTGGTCAAGCTGTTTTTCCAACTGGTGCACGTTCTGGCGCTTGTTCTCCCAGTAACGCTTGTCACGGACTATGTCCTGCAGGTACTTGTCGGCATTGACATAATCGCGGCCTACAATCTGTGTGGCATCCTCGATGACATCCTCGGGCAGACCTATCTTGCGTGCTATCTCGACGGCAAATGAACTGCCGGGATTGCCTATCTGGAGTATGTAAAGCGGCTGCATCAGATGGCGGTCATAGAGCATGGCTCCGTTGCGGATGCCCTCGTTGTCGTCGGCATAGTGCTTAAGGTTCTGATAGTGTGTGGTTATGATGCCGAACACGCGGTTGCGGTTAAAACGCATCAGCACCGACTCGGCAATGGCACCGCCTATGTTGGGCTCCGTACCGCTTCCGAACTCGTCAATCAGTATCAGGCTGCGGTTATCGGCATTCTTTATCATGTTCTTCATGTTGAGCAGATGGCTGGAGTAGGTACTCAGGTCATCGTCAATGCTCTGCTCATCGCCTATATCTATGAATATGCTCTTGAATATGCCGGCGTGGCTGTTGGGACGCATGGGCACGGGGATTCCGCACTGAAGCATATACTGCAGCAGTCCGACTGTCTTAAGGCAGACGGACTTGCCGCCGGCATTCGGTCCCGATATCAATAGTATGCTGTTCTTTGAGTCCAGGTCAATGTCAAGAGGTACAACCGTCTTGTCATGCCTGGCAAGCGAGAATTTGAGCAGCGGATGTATGGCCTGTACCCAATCAACCACTGTCTTGCGTTCCAGAATAGGCTTACATGCGTCAAAATCAATCGAAAGACGTGCTTTGGCCCGTATGAAGTCTATTTTTGCCATGAATCCGTATGACTGAAGTATAGATGGGATTTCAGGGCGTATGTTGTCTGTGAAAGCTATCAGGATGCGGGTTACCTCACGTTTCTCATCGGCTTCAAGTTCACGGATGCGGTTATTGGCCTCAACAACCTCCTCGGGTTCTATGAATACGGTCTTGCCCGATGCGGACTCATCGTGTACTATACCGCGTATCTTGCGCTTGAGTCCAGGTGCTACGGGCAGTACCAACCGTCCGTCACGCATGGTGGGAGCGGCATCCTTGTCTACAAGACCGTCGGATTGGGCCTGTTTGAGAATGCTGTTCAGGATGCGTGATATGCTGAATGATGTGTTGGTAAGGTCCATGCGGATGCGGTAAAGCTCCGGGCTGGCGTTGTCCTTGAGCTTACCGAATTTGGTCAGGATCCTGGCTATTCCCTGTGTGATGGTGGGGAATACAGCTACGCTCTGGGCAAGTTCGGTCAGGTTGGGGTAGAGTCCCTGGTTATCCTCCTTGTCAAGGAACTCCACAATGCCGCTTATGGTCTCCAGCGAGCGCCACAGCCCCAACAACTCCGCCTCATCAAGCCATGTGCCTACCACCTTGATGCGGGCCAGTGCCTCACGCAGGTCATGGTAGTTCTGGTCTGGGAATGATTTGCCCTCGGTTAGTATCCTGACAAACTCCATAGTCTGGTCCAAAGCCTTCTCAATTGGCTGGAAATCGGTCATGAACTGCATCTGTTCAACCTGTTGAACTCCTAACGGGCATATGCAGCGGTCAGAGAGCATCTGTCTGATCTCGTCAAAACCGGTCTTATGTTCAAAATTGTCAGGGTATATCATCTTATTTGACAAGGATATTAATGTTGGTTGCACCGGTACGCTTGGTAAGCCAGTCCTTGATAAGGTCAATCCTGGGCCCTATCTCCTGATCATCCCGGAAAGAAAGGATGCAGATATATGCGGTATCGGTGGCCGCACCGTCAGTATTGTATGAAATATGGCGCTGCAGTGACATATCGTTAATTTCTGGCACGAATATGCCAAGCTCGCGGGTCATGCTGCTTACGGCAAGGGTATCGGCCGTACGTAAGGATGAGAGTTGCTCCTGCAGATGTGAAATCTGGCGGTTCTTCTCGTTGAGCATCTCGGTGTAGTTGCTCTGGAGTGCCGTGATGGCTATTCCGCCGTCTTCCTGGTTGGACTGACGCACTATGAGGTCGGCCTTGGGTAGATGATATACGCTTGACATCTGGCCGCGTATGTTGTTGATCACATTCTCGGCAAGTGGTTCTCCAAACAGGCGTACCTCTATGACTGACTGTTTCTTTAATCCTGGTTTGTAATCATAGTTTGATTCTACCACAAAAGTGTTGTCATACTTGAATGCCTCGGCCACAAAGTTGCGGTAATTGCTCTCAAACGATGACCTCTTTATGATGGTTATTGCTATCAGCACGCTGGGCAGGGTTACAATGATGATAACCGCAACCATTGCACGCTTAAGTCTTTTCAGTTTGTCGGGCTCCAGCTCGCCGATCATCTTGAAATTCATTACACGGGTTACTATGAACGATGCCAATGCAATGAAAATTGAGTTGATGGTAAACAGATACAGCGCGCCGAGCATGAAGCGGAACTGGAACGTGGCCAGACCGTAACCGACGGTGCAGAGTGGGGGCATCAGGGCGGTTGCAATTGCCACTCCAGGAATTACAGTACCCGTGCGGTCCTTACGTGTCTGGGCAACCATACCGGCCAGACCGCCAAAGAGTGCTATCAGAATGTCATATGTAGTAGGCTGTGTTCGTGCCAGCAACTCGCTTTGGGTGGATGTGATAAGCGGAAGGGTAAAGAATACGGCCGATGTGATAAGGCTTACCACAATCATAAACAGGAAGTTACGCAATGATTCCTTAAGCAGGTTGAAATCATATACTCCCATTGAATAACCCATGCCGATGATAGGTCCCATGAGTGGGGATATAAGCATGGCGCCGATGATAACGGCCGTTGAGTTGGTGTTAAGACCAAGGGATGCGATGAAAATGGCGAATATCAGGACCCAAAGGTTTGTACCCTGAATCATTATTCCCTTATGGATATTGGAATTAACTTCCTCCTGTGATGCCGCATCGGCCCCCAAGGCAAATCTTTCCAGCACCCGATGCTTAAGGAACTCCGTAACCTTATTCTTGTCCATATTATAAATATTGGTATATTTTTTTGCAAAGTAATCAAAAAAGTGGGAGAGTGCTTGCTGTTTCCAAAAAAAATATCCACCTTTGCACCGCTTTAAGGAAGGATGGCAGAGTGGTCGAATGCGGCGGTCTTGAAAACCGTTGACCTTCACGGGTCCGGGGGTTCGAATCCCTCTTCTTCCGCAAACAGGTTTCCAATTGGAGACC
>CAJOLR010000053.1 GCA_905235565.1 uncultured Bacteroidaceae bacterium
GTTGTGTCTTGGACTGATACATGGTTTATAGTGTTTGATTGGTCTTGCTGCAGCTGCTCATCCTCTTGGATGATGATGGTGCCTCCGCCCTGTTCCAGGAGTTGGGTGATGAGGTCCTGAACCGGTGCGGGGGCATCGGGCGTAGGTATCGGGGGTAACGCAGGTGTTTGCATCGGAAGTACAGTTATCCGGGTGGTACGGTGGTGCTGGGACATCAGGCGTTGGGCGGCGCTGTCTATCGAGGCGCTGCATACTGTCGTGCTGATTGTGCTGGAGCTGGTAAGCTGCTTGTGGGTGCGGCAGGCGGTGGCCAGCATTATGATGGTGGCCAGCGATACTATACGGGGGATGTTTGTGTTCTTCATGGTATATACGGTTTATTGCAAAGGTAACACTTTTGAGAGTAATGTGCAATGGATATATTTTGGTTGATAAATAGAGTTTGGTGGGTATTGACATTATCATTTCCTTTTGTTTATCTTTGCTCCGTAATCACTGGGATTGCCTGGTGGTGAGGACATATTGGATTTCTAGTAAAATTCGCTTTTTGCACGTCAAGTTCAAAATCGCCAAATTTTAAACAAAGATTACTGTGCAACGAGGGAAGGGACACCCGTGTAATGTGGGCGCCTTTTTTCGTAGTAATCTTTAGGGCGTTTGGCGATGCCTGGAACTTGCGCGGAGGGCGTTCACATTACTTTTTTTATTGCTATGTTTTTAGACAAGACGTTTACCATTACTCCACGGATGCGTGAGTTTGCAGAGGCCCAGACTGGTCGCACTGAGCCGCCTATGTGTACCATGTATGATTCCGACAGCCTTTTTTCCATTAGTGAGATTGGTGCAAAGCTGGTGTTTGCATCGGTCATGAGGGATGTACGGAAGGTTAATACCAATGATGAAATGCAGTTTGTCAAAGCTCAGGATCCACTTAAGGTGGTTCCGGCTACGAACATATATGCTTCTTTCGTATGCGAGTTCAATCCCCATTTCAGCAAGGAGGATTTTGAACGGGTGTATGACGCTATTGAGGAGTACTATTTTGACTATCTGCAGAGCCGGTTCTATGATGCATCGGATTATGGGGAGAACTGGATGGATGTCTGGCGGGACAGTCTGCTGGACTGAGATTGCTCAGGTAGGTTAAGATTCCTTTTACATGTAGTTCTATGATGGCTTGGCGGCCTGTGCTGCTGAGAAGGTACGCTGCGTCCTGACGGTTATCCTGGTATAGGTTCAGGGTTAGGACTGCAGGGATGTTGGGGATGTTCAGGATGGGCGTTTGGTTGAGGTATCTTATTGCATTTGGTTGAGGTGCTGTGGCTGCAACTCTTGGGGCAAGGGTTTGTATGGCGGCGGTGGCCAATGTGGTGGCCAGTGCTGATGATTGGCTACTCTCCGGATTGCTGATTACTTTCCAGCCGCTGTTGGTGTGGTAGTTGCCATCCATGCGAGTTGAATTGAGACCTACGGCTATTATTTGGTTGGAGGATGGCGGAGTGGTTTGGGTTTGCTGGTGGAGTCTGGAGAGAATTTGATCCATTGGGCCGGCCAGCTTTGTGATGGTGATGAACGGTGTATCTTTGACAGATTCCCTGAGACGGAGGATGATATCATCTGTCAGCCTATTTAAATAGGTGAGCTCATCGAGGTTCTTGTTAGGGGACTGGCGGTACTGATAGCCGCTGGGGATGGCGGGGATTAGGATGATGTTCATGGTAGGTTGTGTTTTTATGGTTAGTACAAAGATACGGCGAGAATCGCGTATTTGAAAATTGTAGTATCTTTGCTTTGGAATACAACAGCCATAAGCTATTTGTATTTAGTACCCACTGGACCGGAGCCCTATTTTGGGCCCCGGTCTTTCATTAGTAACTCTGAAATATTTAGTAAGGATTTAGTAAGGATGAGAAAAGCAAAACCGCCTACAAATAGTTGTATGGCGGTTTTGGGTGGAGCTGGAGGGAGTCGAACCCTCGTCCAAACAGAGAAACCATATGCTTTCTACAGGCTTATCTCTACTTGGGTTTTCGAGCTATGACTTGGATAGAGCTACCGGGCCATAACCTTATCTTCTAAAATCTCATCCCTTACGCGAAGCCGTAAGGAACTATCTCCGATTTGACTGCACCACCGTATCGACGAGCTTCGGAGCAAGAGCTTCCGGGTGATGTCTTGTCACAGCACCTTGTGCCGTGATTAAGCAGATCTACTGTACTTCGATCAAGCAGCAAGAGCAAAGTTGTTGTTGCCAGATAATTGTTGCCGATCTATTTATAGTGCGGACCGACAGAGCACTGCCTGCTTACATACCTTTTCTATCTGCTGTCAAAGCCAAACAGCCCCAAACGGTATTATAGCGCACAAAGATAAATAAAAAAACAATACGCAAGAACAAGCGTATTGGAGCGAGCGAGGTGACGAGTGAGACCACGGTCCCGGAGGGCCGCCCATTTCTTGGACAAGCCAAGCGTCTCCTTCGGAGCCGAGCGACGGAGTAAACTAAAAAAAGGTCCGGGTTTCCAACCGGGTCTGAAAATAAAGAAAGGCCGCCGTTAGGCGACCTTTCTTTATTTTCAGGCTCGATTAGAAACCACCAAATCCGCCAAACTGTGACATGTCGAACTCCTCAACCTTAACACCTGCGGGAACCTCGAACATTGAAGCGGGAACGTCCTTCTCCTCGAACTTCTTGCAAGTTGAGCCGAAAGTACCGAAGTCTGAACTCATCTCGTTCTTGAGCTGGATGCCTTTGTAAATCCATACGGTCTGCTCCTGCGGGCCCTGGAAACCTTCGGTAGTCATTGAGTACTTGGTGCACTCCTTACCGGCGATAGTCTCCTTACCGAGTTCCTTAATGTTGTTATCCTTCTTAACCTGATCAGTCAGCTTGTTCCAGTTGATCTGGGCACGGCCACCACCGAAACCACCCATCGGACCACCAGCGGGGAACTTGGTAGCAGTCTTCTCCTCCTCGTTGATACGGATCTGAGCGCCGTCCTTATCTGTGATTGTGCGGGTCTTGCCCTGAGGGCCCATACCCATCATGCCACCACCCTCAGATACCTGAGCGGTCTTGAGGCCATAGTTGTCAAAATAATACTCAGTGATCATCTCGTTGTCACCGAAAGACATTGACATAGTGTAAACACCAGACTTAACGCCAAAAGGAGCATCGGCCGGTGCCTGAGCGTTGGCCAGAGAAACTACTGCCATCAGGGCAGCTGCCAAAAACATCTTTTTCATTTTCTGTTTGTTTTAAGTTATTAATTAGTAAAAGGTGAATTGTCAAAACAAATTCATTCTACTATCATATAACCCGTAAAAATAAAAGTTAAATACGTAATAGAAAAAAATGAAAAATATTTCAATCAAGCTCAACTTCCACCTCCTCAAGATCATCAAAATCGTCCTGATCATCATCCGGCAGGTCATCAAAATCAAATTCAAAGTCTGCACCTGCTGCAACCAGTTCATTGTGAAGTTCACCGGCATCCTTTGAGCGGTGTACTATATGCTCAGTCTTCCAGGTGGCTTCCAGCTTGTTGCTCTCGCTGTTGAGTTCCTTCCAGAGCACATCCTTAAGCTGCTGCAGTCCCAGTCCGCTCACTCCCGATATGAATACGTGCGGAATATCTGCCGGAAGGTTAGGTTCCAGCATGGAAACCAGTTCGTCATCTATCAGGTCACATTTGGTTACAGCCAGCACACGCTGCTTGTCAAGCATCTCCGGATTGAAGCGCGCAAGTTCATTGAGCAGGATATCATACTCCCGTTTGATGTCATCAGTATCAGCCGGGACCATGAAGAGCAGCAATGAGTTACGCTCTATGTGGCGCAGGAAACGGAGTCCGAGACCCTTACCCTCACTGGCACCTTCAATGATACCTGGGATGTCGGCCATGACAAAGGACTTACCTTCACGATAGGAAACTATGCCCAGATTCGGCTCGAGAGTTGTGAACGGATAATTTGCTATCTTGGGCTTGGCAGCCGATATGGCAGACAGCAGGGTGGATTTTCCGGCATTGGGGAATCCTACCAGACCTACATCGGCAAGCAGTTTCAGCTCCAGGACAACCATCATCTCCCGGGCTGGTTCACCCGGTTGTGCAAACCTGGGGGCCTGACGTGTAGGAGTACGGAAATGCCAGTTGCCCAGACCGCCACGACCACCCTTGAGCAAGACGACCTCCTGTCTGTCATCAGTAATATCGCAGAGATAACCGCCAGTCTCGGCATCATATGCCACAGTGCCGCATGGCACTTCAATGACTACATCCTTACCATCCTTGCCAAAGCATTTGTTGCTGCCTCCGTTTCCGCCGTTCTCTGCAAACGCATGGCGCTCATACCTAAGGTGGAGCAATGTCCAGTAGTTGCGGTTTCCTTTCAGTATGACACTGCCGCCCTTACCGCCGTCACCACCGTCGGGTCCGCCGTTGGGTATGTATTTGTCATGGCGCAGATGGGCTGATCCACGGCCACCTTTGCCAGAACGGCAAAAAATCTTTACGTAATCTACAAAATTACTCTCTGCCATATAAACAAACTTAAAGGTGGGATCAGATTGACTCCACCTTTTCTATGATTTCCTTTATCATCAGGTCCTTGTCACCCTTGAAGGTGAATTCAGAAAGGACCCCTTCCTTCTTGAACCACTCTATAAGGGGATGAGTCTGTGTGTAATAGACATTGAAACGTTTCTTTATAGTCGTCTCATTGTCATCGGCTCGTCCCTCAATCTCGGCACGTTTAAGCAGACGTTCCATCAGCACGTCCTCACTAACGATAAGGTTCAGGGTTACGGATATCTTCTCGCCACGCTTATGCAGCATCTCCTTTAGGGCTTTTGCCTGAACTATAGTACGAGGGAATCCGTCAAATATTACGCCTGGGCCATCACGCATGGTGTCATAGACGCTGGCCAGCATATCTATTATAAGGTCATCTGGAATCAGTTGTCCTTTTTTAATATAACCATCGGCTATCTTACCCAGCTCTGTACCAGCCTTTATCTCCGCGCGGAGCACATCGCCGGTTGAAATATGGTCATAACCGAACCTATCCACCAGGGCAGCACTGTAAGTCCCCTTACCGGAACCGGGGGCTCCAAAAATAACTATGTTGTCCATTGCTGATTCAATTATTACTTGACAATCTTGTAAATATCACGTGAATTCCTGCCGAAACCGTCATAATCCAGGCCATATCCCACGATGAAACCGTTTGGAATATTCATGGCCAGATATTTAAGATTGATGTCAACCTTCAGTTTTTCAGGTTTGCAGAGCAAGGTGCAGACTGCCACGGAAGCGGCGTTCTTTTCGGACAGGGAATTCAAAATGCTGTGCATGGTATATCCCGTATCGACAATATCCTCAACAACAATCACATGACGACCCTCGACGGAATCATTGAGTCCCACGAGTTCCTTTATCTTTCCAGTCGTATCCATTCCTTCATACGAGGCAAGTTTGACAAAAGAAACATTGCATGGAACCGTCACATTCTTGAGCAGATCGGCTGCGAACATGAAAGAACCGTTCAGGATACACAGGAACAGAGGCTCCTTGTCCGAATAATCACGGTTTATCTCTGATGCCACCCTCTTAATCTCTTTCTGAATCTCCTCTTCCTTAAGGAACGGAGTGAATAATTTGTCCTTTACCTGAATGGTTTCCATATACCGTATATTAATTATGCAAAATTACTTAAAAAAGTGCGGTAAAATGGATATTACATTCATTTTTATGAGCGACTATCGGCAGAATGGTCCTTTTTTAACAAAATAAACGTACATTTGCCAAGTACAATTGCCAAATGACAGACCAAGCCTACATAGATGAGACCAGGCGGATGCTTGAAGCCACCCTTCCGGCAGCATCTATCCATACCCTGGACATAGACTTGATAAGGAGTCTGTTAAAGAGGCGTGCGCCACAATCCCACAAGGGCAGTTTCGGGCATGCCCTGCTCTATGCCGGCAGTCTGGGAATGGCAGGTGCAGCGGTACTATCGGCCAAGGCATGCATGCGTTCCGGCGTAGGGCTGCTTTCAGTATGTACTCC
This sequence comes from uncultured Bacteroidaceae bacterium, assembly GCA_905235565.1. Classification (GTDB taxonomy): domain Bacteria; phylum Bacteroidota; class Bacteroidia; order Bacteroidales; family Bacteroidaceae; genus Colenecus. The sequence continues at coordinate 6,072 of CAJOLR010000053.1, forward strand.
TGCTGCAAACAATGACATTCTCCAGGTATCCGTTCCAGAGGCTATGGTAATTCATACGGATGACATGTATGCATCCTCAGACTTGAGCCGATATACAGCCATAGGCGCCGGCCCAGGACTGGGCAAGGGCGATTCGCAGACCGCCCTTCTGGACAAACTGCTCAAGAGCGCATCGTGTCCCGCCGTGCTTGATGCAGATGCACTGAACATAATATCCATGAACGGTTTCCTGCTGGATTATGTACCTTCGGGATCTGTAATGACTCCACACCCAGGCGAGCTGGCCCGTCTCACCGGTCCGTCCGATAACTGGACACAGATGGCTGCCAAAGCGATAGACCTGGCCCGTTCAACAGGGATAACGGTGGTAGTCAAGGGGGCGCCTACAGTTACGGTATCGCCCGACGGCAACGCATGGATCAACACCACAGGAAACGTCGGGATGGCCACTGCGGGATCAGGCGATGTACTGACCGGCATAGTACTGTCATTGCTGGCGCAAGGATACAGCGCATTGCACGCTGCCGTTGTTGCAGTATTTATTCACGGATTTGCTGGCGATGAAGCCGCCCGGACGCTGAGCCGGACTGCAATGACATCGGCCGATATAATCAACTGCCTGCCTAAGGCATGGCTTAATATGGAACAACTATGAAAATGAATATCGTCAAGTCTGCTCTTCTCATGGGCTTCGCCATCGGATTCATGCCCATGTCAGCACAGGGGACTTCGTCTCCCTACTCTCCAGGCATCACACAGGATGCCGTTTCATACTGGCTCCCCAAGACCAAGTTGACAATCACTGTCACAACGCGAAAAAACTCATTCAAGCCTGGTGAATTCTCTCGCTATGCCGAACGTTATCTCAGGATGGGCAATATCAGGGACAAGGCCGAAGAGTTATGGGAGATTACGTCAGTCGAAGTCTCTGCATCAGGAGTGCCGGACAAGGACAAGCTCTATACCCTGTCTTTTCCTCAAAAAGGCAACAGACCGTACATTGAACTTACTGACCAGGGTATCATATCTGCCGTAAACACTCGCAGGCCGTCAAAGGAAATGGCCGGTTCAACACCACGGACTTCGGCCCCTACCGTCACAAAGCAGGTCAATCCACATGACTATATGACCGAAGAGATACTGATGGCCGGTTCAAGCGCCAAGATGGCTGAACTGGTAGCAAAGGAGATTTATAACATACGGGAAAGCCGAAACAACATAACCCGCGGACAGGCTGACTTCATACCTACCGACGGTGAATCGCTTAAGTACATGCTTGAGTCTCTGAACGAACAGGAAGCCGCTCTGATTACCATGTTCAGCGGCACCTCAGAGACCCAGGAACAGACATTCACCATAGATGTAACCCCTGACGCTCCCATAGCCAAACAGATTCTGTTCCGTTTCTCAAGTAAGTTGGGAGTCCTGCCTGTTGATAATCTTGCAGGTGAACCTGTTTGGATAGACATTACTGACAATAATCTAATGGGTAACTACTCATCGGACTCCGTGGATGGCAATTCGGCCAGAAAACCAAAGAGCAATGCACAGTTCCTGTTTTACCGCATCCCAGGACGAGCAACAATCAAGGTCTATAACAACCGGATAAGTTTTATGGAGCAGGAAATACAGGTAGCACAGTTCGGCAACGTAGAGGTTATTTCGACCACCATTATGGGCAGGAACGCTGATACCAGAATCACGTTTGACACCACAACCGGAGCTGTTCTTAAAATAAACGAATGACAGATCGCCGGCCTGTATAACGAATCCGGGCGGCTCCGTTATGGAACCGCCCGGTCTTTTTGATGTTGTCCGACTGCCAACTACAGGAAACAGTAGCGCAGAATGAACAGGATTGCAAGAATCCACATCATGATGCTTATCTTGTTGAACTTTCCGCTGAAGGCGTTCAGTACAACATAAGAGATAAGACCCAGCATGATACCATCGGAGATGCTGTATGCCAGAGGCATCACAACCATTGTGATATATGCGGGAATACACTCTGAGAAGTCACTGAAATCCACATCCTTGATTGATGACATCATCATGACACCTACCAGAATCAGAGCGGGAGCTGTAGCCGCTGACGGGATACCAAGGAATATCGGAGCAAAGAACAGTGCTATGACAAAGCAGATGGCTACTGTAAATGAAGTCAAGCCTGTACGTCCGCCTGCTGCAACACCTGATGCGCTCTCAACGTATGTGGTGGTTGTGCTGGTACCGAAAGCGGCACCTGCTACGGTTGCAACTGCATCGGCCATCAGGACCCTCTTTACACCGGGGATGGTACCGTCAGGGTTCATGGCGTTGGCCTTCTTTGATACGCCGATTACTGTTCCGATTGTGTCAAACATATCAATGAACAGGAATGTGAACACAACTATCAGCATATCGATAGAGAAGATGTTATGCCACTCAAACTTGCAGAAGATTGGTGCAATTGAAGGCACTGAACTTACCACACCGTCAAACTTGGTGATACCGAACGGGATACCGATTATGGCGGTTACGATAATACCTATAAGGATTGAGCCGGGCACCTTGAGGATCATCATCACAGAGGTGATGACCAGACCTATCAGAGCCAGCAGTGCAGTACCGCTTGTAATGGTACCAAGGCTGATGATTGTACCGCCGTCATCAACGATGATACCGGCATTGACCATACCGATGAAAGCTATGAACAGACCAATACCGGCACTCACGGCGCTCTTCATGGCAGTCGGGATGGCATCAATGATAGCCTCACGGATGTTGGTAACCGTAAGGATAATGAATATGATACCCTCTATAAGGACTGCGGTCAATGCAAACTGCCAGTTGTAACCCATGGTGAGACATACAGTATAGACAAAGAATGCATTCAGACCAAGTCCCGGAGCAAGTGCATAGGGTTTCTTGGCATACACTGCCATAACCAAAGTACCAACTATGGCTGCAAGAGCGGTGGCTGTGAACACAGCTCCCTTAGGCATACCCATACCCTCCAGCGCTCCGAAAATATCCGGGTTGACTGCAAGGATATATGCCATTGTCAGGAATGTGGTTATACCTGCCACAATCTCCGTCTTGACATTGTGCTTGGCGGAATCAAATCCTAATACTTTAAGGAATGACATAATTATTGAATTTAAATATGTACCCTTTCAGAAAATCAGAAATCCCACTTTACACCGAGGCAAGGATTGCACTTGAAGCCCTTATATCCGGCAAAGTTGTTGCTCAGCTCAACCTCACAGCCAACATTGAAGTTTGGGCAGTTGAACAGAGAACCTACATTGTACCAAAGCTGAGGCTCCGAGATGAATGTTAATGAATTCTCGCATTTATCCAGGTCAGCCCATGCATAGTGCTTCTCACCCCAAACATCGGCAAAACCTGAGAACTTGAGACCCTCTACGCCAAAGAGGTTCTGCATACCCCATACGAAAGTAAACTGCAGAGGCAGTTTTGAAGCATCGTCGTATGAGAACGTCTTGTACATAAGCTCAAATGTGAAAGTGTTTGAAAAATCATCATTGTGCAGGAAATACTCGGCACCGAACAGCCAGTTGCTGAAACCAGCACCGGCATTGAACTCAACGTGTGCGCTCAATGCGCCAAGACTTGACTCCTGCCAGAAATTCAGGGCACGGGCAATCTCAAAATATGAGCCCTGCATACCGCGGAAGTCTAAATCGCGGGCATCCTTGTCGGGATAGTCATAGTCAACAAAGAAGAATGTGCTTCCCCAATCATCGCCCTTGAACATCTCAAGAGTTGTGGTCACGTGCTTACGATCCTCACCGAAATCGTAGAACACCTGTAAATTGGTCTGTGCGAATGCACCCACTGCAAGCAGGCTGAATCCTGCAAAAGCTACAATTTTTTTCATATCAAAAAGAGTTTAGTTGATAAGTAATAAAATGTATAAAAGTTAAGTATTAATTATCCGTTGTATTTGGGGTCGTCATGAATCGGCTTACGGAACTCCTCGGGCAGCTCCTGACCTTCGGCCGTGGCACGCTTACCGCTGGCATAATCGCTTGTAAAGTGGAAGTCGTTACCGGGAAGAACGGCATTCAGAATGATACCTACCAGAGCGGCGACAGCCAGACCGGACAATGAAACCTTTCCGAATGTAATGCTGCCGGGACCATAGTTGATACCGATGGCCAGCACCAGGATAAGGGCGGCGATAAGCACGTTACGGTTATTGGTAAAATCAACCTTGTTCTCAACCAGGTTGCGTACACCTACAGCCGATATCATTCCGTAAAGAACCAGTGATACACCGCCTACGGTTGCGGTAGGCATAGCATAGATAAGCGCAGCGAACTTAGGGCAGAATGAGAATACTATAGCCAGGCAGGCAGCAATGCGTACAACCTTGGGATCAAATACCCTTGTAAGGTTGAGCACACCTGTATTCTCACCGTATGTGGTGTTGGCGGGAGCGCCAAAGAGAGCTGCCAGAGCGGTAGCGGCACCGTCACCCATCAGTGTGCGGTGAAGACCGGGATCGGCAATGAAGTTACGCTCACAGGTAGAAGCTATGGCGCAAACATCACCTATATGCTCAATCATGGTGGCAAACGCAATGGGAACGATAGCGATTATTGCAGTCCATACAAATGACCAGTCAGGGTTCTTGAATACTGCAAACACCGTATTCTCCATCTGGAAAGGCATTCCGAACCATGCAGCCTCCTTGAGGTTTGTCCAGTCAACCTGACCGAAGCAGGCCGCCACAACGTACGAGCCGATAACACCCAGGATAATGGGAATGATCTTGATCATGCCCTTGCCGAAGATGTTGCATACCACGATGATGGCAATGGCAAGCAGGGCGATCCACCAGTTGGCCTGGCAGTTGTTGATGGCGCTTGATGAAAGGATAAGACCGATGGAGATGATAATCGGACCTGTTACCACAGGCGGGAAGAACCTCATGGTACGGCGTACACCGTAGAATTTGAAGAGGGCTGCCAGAACAAAATAGAGCAAGCCGGCGCAGAAAACGCCGATGCAAGCGTAAGTAAGAGCAACACTCTCTGTCATGCCAAGCTCAACTCCGAAACCCTTGACGGCTGCGTAACCACCCAGGAATGCGAATGAGGAGCCCAGGAATGCAGGCACCTTGAACTTGGTGAACAGGTGGAAAATCAGGGTACCGATACCTGCAAACAGAAGTGTTGCAGAGACTGATAGACCTGTAAGAATAGGTACGAGAACCGTAGCGCCGAACATGGCAAACATGTGCTGGAAACCCAACACGAGCATCTTACCCCTTCCCAGGGTGCTGGCATCATAAATGCCGTCCTGTTTTAAATCCATGATTATTAACTATTTTAGTTACTGTTTGTTTAATTATGTTTTTTCGTGTTAGCAAAATTAATTTTGAGCACATAAAGCGAAAAGAAAAAGCCTCCCTTTTTTGAAAATTGTTGATAACTTTTAATAATCGGTTGAAAACCTTTTCTTTGTTTTTCCTCCCCTAAACAAGGGTCCGGAAAAAAACGTATTTTTGTATTCAACATTCAGAATTCATG
>CAJOLR010000054.1 GCA_905235565.1 uncultured Bacteroidaceae bacterium
GTTGTTGACCTGCGTGAGAACTACGGAATATTCTGCTCAATAGTTACATACCCCGTTATCCCGAAGGGCCAGCTCATGCTGCGTATCATACCTACAGCATCTCACACTCTGGATCATGTCAAGCGTACCATTGAGGTCTTCAAGGATGTACAGAAGAAACTCAAGGCCGGTTACTATGAGGGTCCCATCCAGGACATGAACATATTCAAACGTGCTCAAATCAAGAGATAATGGGTTATCAGCTTGTCTGCAAGAAGTGCGGCAAGGTTATAGGAGATTTTGCCGCCTGGTTCAGCCAGGACCAGCTGTGTGAGTGCGGAAGCAACCACGCAGAGGTGGTCTATGACGCTGATTACCGCCAGCTTGATGAACTATGCAAGCCCAATCAGAAGGTAAGCAACCTCTACCACTACCTGCCTTTCCTGCCTGTTTCGGAATCCGATGAGCAGGTCAGTTACGGTGAGGGAGCCGTCCCTATCGAAGAGTGGGAGTTCCTGAGCCGTTACGCCAAGGATAACTACGGCATAGAGTGCAAAGTAGTTGTGGCACGCAATGACCTGAACGGAGGCAGCGGTACATTCAAGGATATAGCAGCTTCACTGGCTGCCACGCTGTTCAGAAAGCATGGCGTAAAGGAGTATTGCCTGGCATCCACAGGTAATGCCGCAACAGCATACGCTACATATCTGGCCAAGGCAGGCGTCAAGTTTGACGTATTCGCTCCGCACGATATGTACCCCGAGACCCGGCAGGCCATCCGCGCCACCGGTCAGAACCTTCAGGTTTCTGAGGGCGGTTATGGTCAGGCCAAGGCCGAAGCAGCCGATTTCCATAAGAACCAGAACGTTATGATATCGGCCGGAAACATTGACCCCATCCGCGTAGAGGCCAAGAAGACACTTGTATTCGAGTGCATGCGCCAACTGGGCCGGATTCCCGATGTCTATATGCAGGCGGTAGCCGGAGGCACCAGCCCCATAGCATTCGAGAAAGGAATGCGTGAGATAGCCGATGCCTATCCCCAGTACAGGATGCCGCGTATGCTGCTGGTTCAGCAGGACACCTGTGACCCTATGGTACAGGCTTGGGAGTGGGCAATAGAGAACGGGTTCCCGCAGGGCTGGAACAAGCACTTCCCCACTGTGGTTCCGCAGACCAGGATATCCATACTCACTGCCGGCACCCCCGGAATGTACCCGCTTGTGGGTCCCATCGTAAAGAACAGCGGAGGCTGTTTCCTGCGCGTCAAGGAGGAGGGCCTAGAGCGTTTCGGCCGTATGGTCAAGGACAACCAGGGCATCTATATGGGACCTGCATCGGTGGTATGCATAGCAGGATTCTTCAAGGCTCTTGAGGAGAACAAGCTCAAGAACAGCGATCTGGTTCTGCTCAACACCGGCGAGGGCTGTAACCGCGCTCTCTGGTTTAAAGAAGCTATAGACAACTGCAAATGAATAAGTTCAAGGATAAGGTAGTCTGGATAACCGGTTCGTCATCGGGCATAGGTGAGGCAACCGCTTATGAGTTTGCACGCGAGGGCGCACGGCTCATTCTCACAGCACTTGAGGCCGACCTCCTGGAGAAGGTAGCCGCACACTGCATTGAGTTGGGCGCTCCCGATGCCAAGCCCCTGCCCTTTGATCTCTCCCGCAAGGATGAGGTTGCAGGGTTGGCCGAGCAGGCATGGCAGGTTTTCGGACACATAGACGTGTTCTACAACAACGCAGGCATAAGCCAGCGCGGAACCACCTGTGAGACCGAGATGCGTGTAATCAACAAGGTCATGGACATAAACTGGTTCGCACCCGTTATCATGACCAAGGTGATACTGCCCAAGATGATAGAGAACGGCGGTGGCCAGCTGATGGTAACCACCAGCATCAACGGAAGGTTCGGATTCCCGCTGCGTTGCGCATACAGTTCATCCAAGCACGCCCTGTACGGATTCTTCGAGACCGTCCAGGCCGAGTATTACAAGGATAACATACGCGTAACCATAGTATGCCCCGGTCGCGTCCAGACACGTATATCATTCTACGCCTTGGAGAAAGACGGAAAACAGCACGCCAGGATGGATGCCGGTCAGGCCGGAGGTTGCACCCCGGAGCAGGCCGCCCGCAAAATCGTAAAGGCTGTTTACCGCCGCAAACGCGAGGTGCTTGTAGGCCGAAAGGAACTTCTGATGGTACACATCAAGCGTTTCTTCCCCGGACTCTGCGCCAGGATAGCCCGTTCCATTAATCCAATGTAAATAACAAAAACACATAGAACTATGAAAAAAGAGATCAAATTCAGCCTTGTGTACCGTGACATGTGGCAGTCATCCGGCAAGTATGTACCCCGTAAGGACCAGCTGGCCAAGATTGCTCCGGTAATTATAGATATGGGTTGCTTTGACCGCGTTGAAACCAACGGCGGTGCAATGGAGCAGGTCAACCTCCTCTATGGAGAGAACCCCAACCAGGCAGTCCGTACATTCACAAAGCCTTTCAATGAAGCAGGTATCAAGACCCACATGCTTGACCGCGGTCTTAACGCACTCCGCATGAACCCAGTTCCTGCCGATGTACGTCAGCTCATGTATAAGGTTAAGCACGCTCAGGGTGTTGACATAACACGTATATTCTGCGGACTTAACGATCCGCGCAACATCATACCCTCAATCAAGTGGGCCAAGCAGGCTGGCATGACCGCTCAGGCAACCATGTGTATCACATACTCCAAGGTACACAATGCCGAGTACTACATCAATCTGGCCGAGCAGCTCATAGAGGGCGGCGCACAGGAGATCTGCCTCAAGGATATGGCCGGCATAGGCCGTCCCGCAATGCTGGGCACCATTGTACGCGCCATCAAGGAGAAACATCCCGACATCATCATACAGTACCACGGCCACAACGGCCCCGGTTTTGCAGTAGCCTCGATGCTTGAGGTTGCCAAGGCCGGCGGTGACGTTCTGGACGTAGCCATGGAGCCGCTTTCATGGGGTAAGGTTCATCCCGATGTAATAACCATCCAGGCTATGCTCAAGGATGCCGGATTCCTGGTCAAGGATATCAACATGAAGGCTTACATGGAGGCCCGTTCACTCACTCAGAGCTTTATGGACGATTTCCTGGGCTACTGGATAGACCCCAAGAACTCTCTGATGAGTTCACTGCTGGTTGGTTGCGGCCTGCCCGGCGGTATGATGGGATCACTCATGGCCGACCTCAAGGGTATGCACGCCGCCATCAACGCCAACCTCAAGAAAAAGGGTGAGAAGGAGCTCTCAGAGGACGAGCTGCTTGTTGAACTCTTTGACGAGGTACAGCGCATATGGCCGATGCTGGGTACTCCCTGTCTGGTTACACCGTTCAGCCAGTACGTAAAGAACGCCGCCCTGATGAACCTCTACAGCAAGTCAATGGACGAGAAGCCATTTACCCGTATGGATCCCGCCATGTGGGGTATGGTTCTGGGCAAGTCAGGTAAGCTGCCCGGTCAGCTGGCTCCCGAGATTGTAGAGATTGCCAAGGAGAAAGGATTCGAGTTCTACACCGATGATCCTCAGGTTCTCTACCCCAACGAGCTGCCGCGCTTTGAGAAGGAGATGCAGGAGAACGGCTGGGACCGCGGTCAGGATGACGAGGAGCTCTTTGAGTTCGCCATGCACGAGAAACAGTACCGCGAGTACAAGAGCGGACAGGCCAAGGACCAGTTCAACAAGGACCTGCTGGAGCGTATGGAGAAGAAGCAGAACGGTGGCGCAGCAGGCGCACCCGTCAAGCACTTCACCGCAGCCGACAAACGTGCTATCCTGCATCCCGACGCAGAGCCCATTGAGGCAGCTGTCAGCGGCCGCGTAATCTGGGATCTGGACTACATGGACCAGTCCACCAACCCGCCCTTCGGCAAGCAGTACAAAAAGGGAGACTGGATGGTTGGTATCCAGGCCCACGGCAACAGCTTCATTGACAACGCTACCGCACCCTACGACTGCCATCTGGTTGCAGTTGAGAAGGAGCACGGCTCACTTGTCAGCAAGGGCGAGGTCATCGGCTGGATTGAGAAATAACAGGCAACTGATAACCGGGAATTGAAAGTGACGGTCCATTAAGACCGTCATTTTTTATCCAACTGTCTATCAATATATTCTATAATTCTTGTTTATTTAAAAATAATACATATATTTGTCTCATCACATAAACATTGATTAATTCTCAACCAATTGATATGAAAAGGTTCTTATTCTTTTTTCCTTTATTATTCGCTATTCTGCAGGTAAATGCCCAGAATACGCTGACTGTCCACCAGAAAGACGGGCAGAAACTCAGTTTCGGGTTTGATGAAAAACCTGTAGTCACTTTCACAGACAATGAGCTCGTCGTTACATCTTCCGGAACCGAAGTCAGGTATCCGCTATCGGCCGTTGACAAGTTTACCTTTAACGATAAAACGACAGCGTCAGAACAGATAAAAGAAGATGTAAAGAAAGCTTCAATCACGCTGGATGAGTATATTGTATTACTTACAGGCGCCTTGCCCGATATTTCCGTGAGTCTGGTTGCATCGGACGGCAAGGTCCTGCAGTCTTTCAGGACCGACAGTGACGGGTCCCTGCAATTCAGCATAGCCGACATTCCTGAAGGCATATACATTATCAGTTCCAATAATATTAACATCAAAATATTGAAGAGATGAAAAGTTTTCCGACATTACCTATAGTGAATAGATAGACAACTCTAATACTATTTGCCGCAGTTATTCCTGTAACTGCACAATCATACTATATTAACGTGTACCAGAAAGACGGAAACACCGTCAGATTCCCTGTTCAGGATGTTGACAGTATCCGTTTTATTCTTGAAAATGAGGCTCCTGCAAGTGTCAGGTATGTAGATCTTGGACTTAGCGTAATGTGGGCTGACTGTAATTTGAAATGGTAAGATTCCTAAATCAGTTACCAAGGATTGATTTTCTACTCAGTGATAAAAAGCAAAGCCTTCCGGAAATATCCGAAAGGCTTTGCTGTCTGTTTATGACAGTGACGATATCCTTATTTCAAGAGATTGCCTAAGATTGAGCGTGTAAGCGTGCGTGTGGCCGTGGAGGTGGCAGTGCCGATGGCCTTGTTGGCGATGCTCTTGCCGTCAGTCTTGGTCTTGGTTTTCTTGCCGGTTATCTTATTGGCTACCGATGTGCCCACGCTACGGCTTACCGATGATATGGCAGCACCTACTGCTGCAGCAAAAATCTTTGAGCCCAGTCCGCTGGATTTCTTCTTCTCTTTTTCCTTAGCTGGTTTTTCGGCTTTGGCCTCTTTGACCTTGCGCTGTTCACGCTCCTGCTCCTGGGTAGCAGCCTCAAGTTCTGCCTGCTCCTTCTCTGACTGTGCCAGCAGCACCTCGAATGCACTTTCGCGGTCTATCACGCGGTCATACTTTCCGTACAGTCTTGAAGCGTTGATGGATTGTTTGCGTTGCGACTCACTTATGGCACCTATCTGGCTTAACGGGAACAGGATCTTGGCACGCTGGACCATTCCCGGTATACCCTTCTCATCAAGGAAAGAGACAAGTGCCTCGCCTGTACCAAGTTCCATTATGGCATCCTCGGTCTTGAAAGCAGGATTGGCACGGAATGTCTGCGCTGCCGTACGTACGGCCTTCTGGTCCTTTGGGGTATATGCACGCAGGGCATGCTGAACGCGGTTACCCAACTGGCCAAGGATATTCTCCGGAATATCGGTGGGGCTTTGGGTTACAAAATACACACCTACCCCCTTACTGCGGATAAGACGAACCACCTGCTCAATCTTATCGACCAGAGCTTTTGAAGTGTCTTCAAACAGGGTGTGAGCCTCATCAAAGAAGAACACCAGACGCGGCAGATCCAGGTCACCCACCTCAGGCAACTGGGCATACAGGTCCGACAGCAACCAGAGAAGGAATGTGGAGTAGAGCTTGGGGTTGAGCATCAGGCGGTCTGCCGCCAGCACGTTCATCACGCCGCGCCCCCCTTCGTTCTGCATAAGGTCAAAAATATCGAATGACGGCTCGGCAAAGAATATCTCGCCTCCCTGATTCTCAAGTGTAAGCAACGCACGCTGTATGGCACCGATGCTTGCCGAACTCACGTTTCCGTAAGTGGTGGTCAACTCTGATGCGTGCTGCGCTACATAGTTTAGCATGGAACGCAGGTCTTTCATGTCAATGAGCAGCAGGCCGCGTTCATCGGCCACACGGAATACTATGTTAAGCACTCCCTCCTGGACATCGCTCAATCCAAGCAGACGTGAAAGTAGCTGCGGTCCCATATTTGAGATTGTGGTGCGCATGGGATGTCCCTGCTCGCCGAACACGTCAAAGAAACGTACGGGACATTTGTCAAACCGGGGGTTCTCAATCCCGAACTCGGCGCAGCGTTTCTCTATGAATCCGCTCATGGCACCCGGCTGGCTTATACCGCTCAGGTCACCCTTCATATCGGCCATGAAACACGGCACTCCGGCCTGACTGAAAGTCTCAGCCAGCACCTGCAGTGTCACAGTCTTTCCGGTACCGGTTGCACCGGCTATCAGTCCGTGACGGTTGGCCATCTTACCGCATATTGATATCGGCCCCTCCGGTCCATGGGCTACATATAGTCCTTTATCGTTACTGTACATATTGTAATTGTTTTTTTTCTACAAATATATATTAATCATACCGTCTTAAGTCAGTTTTCAATCTGCTTTTTTTTTCACTATGCCGATACTTATCTCATATAGAAAGTAGATGGGCAGGGTTACGATAGTCAGCGTAAAGATATCGGTTGTAGGAGTGATTATGGCAGCAATTATGAGTATAACCACTATTGCATGACGGCGGTACTTCTTCATGAAGTCCGCATCGATTATGCCCAACTTGCCAAGGAACCATGCCAGGACCGGCAGTTCAAAGAGTATACCCATAAGGAGTGTGAGTGTGACCAGGAGGTCTGTATAGGATTCCAGGGTTATTACGTTGGGAATGCTCTCACTTACCTGATATGTACCCAGAAACCTGAATGCCAGCGGGAAGATGACAAGGTAATTCAGCACAATTCCAGTCATGAAAAGTATGTATGACCAGACCACCACCTTTGTAGAGCTGTTGCGCTCGTCCTGATGCAAACCCGGACTCACGAACCCGAACAGCGCATACAAAGTGTAAGGCATTATCACCACCAGACTCACATAGAAAGCCATCTTCATATGAATCATGAACTGGGCGGTAAGAGTGGTGCTGAACAGTTCCACGCTGAAATCCCGCAGGGCCGATGCGTCCGTCCCCATATAACCGGCCAGGACAGATATCCACCTGTAAAGAATGAAGTCAGGACTGCTTGGAGCCAGTATCAGCCTGAACAGCGGCTCCTTTAGACAGAATGCGACGATAAATCCCGCCACCGCTACGGCAAGGACACGCAATATGACATCCCGGAGAGCATCCAGATGATCCCAGAAAGTCATTGGCTTATCGTCAGGAGCAGCCATGACAGGGCGGACAATTACTTGGATTCGGGTTCAGATTCCCTGGACGGCTCTTTTCCGGTTGTCTCATCGGCAGGAGCGTTGATTTCCTTTTCCACCTCCTTCATACCCTCCTTGAAGCTCTTTACGCCCTTGCCCATACTCTTCATGAGTTCGGGAATACGCTTGGCCCCGAAGAGGAGCAGAAAAACCAAAACTATAAGAATTATTTCACCGGTTCCAAGACCCAGAAGCAGAGGAGTAAGTTTCATATCCAAATACCTTTAATTTAGTTTTCGACAAAAGTAATTATTTGTTTTGAAACGGGTTGGAAGAGCCACTTAAAATGATTAATATTGCACTTCAAAATATTTCCTATGGAACAAAAAGATTTCTTTATAACCGGAATCCAGCAGGTGGGCGTCGGTACCACATCAGTATATGATTCATGGAAGTGGTTCATCAACATGTTCGGAGTTGACATCCGCGTACTTGAGGATGATACAGTGGCAGAGCGTATGCTCCCCTACACCGGCGGACATCCGCGCAAACGCCATGCTGCCATAGCCGTAAGTCTTCAGGGCGGCGGCGGATTCGAGATATGGCAGTACTCCGAGCGCAAGCCCAAACCGGTAAGTTTCCAGATACAGGTAGGAGACCTGGGCATATTCTGCGCCAAGGTCAAGTGCCGCAACACCGAAAGCGCCCACAAGTACGCCTCAGAGCGTTGGGATAAGGTCAGTCCTATTGTTACCGCTCCCGATGGCTCCAGGACATTCTATATCACCGACCCTGAGGGCAACTGGTTCCAGGCCGTGCAGGATGATTATCTGCTGATTGATGAGGGTAAGGAGTTCGGCGGCATGATTGGATGCATGATCGGCGTGACCGATATGGACAAGGCACGCACGGTCTATTCAGACATTCTGGGTTACAATAAGGTCATTTACAACGAATACGGACATTTTGATGACCTCAAGCCTCTGGCCGGAGGCGACGGAGAATTCCGCCGCACACTGCTCAAGTGTCCCAATCCCAACCAGGGAGCATTCGCGCCCATATTCCCTACCGGCTACATTGAGTTGGTCCAGTGCCGTGACCGCGAGCCCCGCAAGATTTTCGAGGGCCGCTACTGGGGAGACCCAGGATTCATACAGATCTGCTTTGACGTGACAAATATGGATGCCCTGGGCAAGTGGTGTGCCGATCACGGTTACCCATTTACCGTTGACAGCTGCCCCGACGGCAAGCAGTTCAGCATGGGTGACGCATCGGGCCGGTTCACATACATAGAGGACAATGACGGTACTCTGATAGAGTTTGTCGAGACCTACCGGATATCCGTAGCCAAGAAACTGGGCTGGTACATCAACCTGCTCTACCGCAAACGCGAGAAACCGCTCTCAAAGCTGCTGTTCCGCGCCATGAAGATGAACCGCAAGAAGTTTGACAAGTAAACAATGGGAAATCTTATTGATATCATCAAGTCCGATGTCCGGTTTGAGGACTCGCTAAAGGCTTGTATGAACTGCGGCATATGCACGGCTATCTGCCCTGCCGCCGAGTTCTATGACTATGATCCCCGCCGCATATGCGACACCGTACAGCGAGGTGACGAGGAGCAGATTGAAAAGCTGCTTCGTTCCGACACCATCTGGTACTGCGGGCAATGCATGTCATGCAAGCCCCGCTGCCCGCGCGGAAACATTCCCGGAGCAGTCATCAACATACTGCGCAAGGTATCACAGGATATGGGCTACTACAAGGAGAGCCACATGGGCCGGCAGCAGGTTGACCTGATGGGTGCCATAGGCAACAACATCCTTAACATAGGTTATTGTGTACATCCCGACGTGGTTTTCCCAGAGAAGCATCCCGAACAGGGACCCGTCTGGGAGTGGTACATCAAGAACATCAAGGCTGTATCGCCAAAGTTCGGAGCCAACTACCACGGAAAGGGCGCCGGTGCATTGCGCGAGATATCACCCGAGACCATGGAGGAACTCCGCAACATATTCAAGGTTACCGGAGGAATGGATTTCCATGATACAATCATAAACGGCCCGCACAATGAATAAGTTCGGATTCGCCATCAAGACTCCGCGGTCGGAAAACATGGACAAGGTATCACTTGAAAGATACCATCAGCTGCTGAACCGTGAGCCATCATTCAAACGCTGTTTCCAGTGCGGATGCTGCAGCGCCACCTGCTCTGCCAGCCAGTTTACCGAATTCAGCATACGTCGCATTCACACCTCTTTCCGACGTGGTGAATATGACGGACTGGCCGATGAACTGCGCAAATGTATGTTGTGCGGAAAATGCACTCTGGTATGCCCTCGTGGTGTAAACCTCAGGTCTCTTATTATCAATATGCGTCAGATTCTTGACGAGACAAAACAGTAAGGCAGGATGAAGATACACGCATATCCATACAATGATTTCGTGATACCGTTCCTGATCGGTACGGTACTGCTGTTTGCCATCATCATCTACAAGTATATACGCTGGATCCGTAAGTTCAGCCCGGAGCAGCGTAAGGTGATACGCAGCAACTGGTACTCATGGAAGATATTCCCGGCAATCTGGGAGATGATCCGTGAGGGCCTTCTTCACGCACGTATCCTTAAGAAAAACCTACTGTTAGGCATCATGCATCAGGCTTTTGCCCTGGGCTGGTTCCTGCTTATCGTGGTGGGTGCGGTAGAGAGCCGTGACGCCTTCTACACCATGCAGCACGAGCAGTCAATCGAGGCTGTACATGAACTCCGGCAGCAGAACGGCTGGCACATCTACAGCACGGGCGAGGACAAGAACCCCGAATATCTGAACCAGCGCCGTTACCGTGTCGAGACCGAAGACGGTATAGCCCGGATCCATTATCACCGCCCCTTCTACGTAGGCATATTCTACCGCTACTTTGTACATAAGGCACCGGCATCTTTCCGTCAGCACAAGGCCTACTCAAACCTTATGGACGCGCTTCTGCTGTATGTTTTCCTTGGACTTACGATGGCTTTCATAAAGATATTCTGGTCCAAGATATTGGGGATGCGGCGCACCACCAAGCATACCATAATAGACCGCTTCTCCAAGTTCTCGCTGTGGATGATATTCCCCATGCGTCTTCTTGCCGAATCTATTACAGCGTGTCTGTACGGTAACGGAGGATTCTTTACCCAGGCTGTGGGCAACCTTTTTGATCCCATGATAGTACGTGGCATGGAGACATCCGTATGGATGCTCTATTCACTGATGCTGGGAGTATTTTTCGTTACTATGCCGTTCACCCGCTATATGCATATCTTTACAGAGATACTACTGATATATTTCCGTAAGATAGGAGTCCGCGAAGAGGCCGGCAAGACAGGCTATACATATTTTGAGCTGAATGCCTGTTCTCGTTGCGGTGTCTGCATATCGGGTTGTCCCATAGACCGTGTGCTTGAAAACCACGAGATACAATCCGTCTATCTTATCCGCAGCCTCCGCAATCAGGAACGCGGCAGCCGTCTCAGGATGATTGCCGACAACTGCCTTATGTGTGACCGATGCACGGTTGACTGCCCTGTAGGAATAGACCTGAGCTCACTGCGCCGTCAGACCAGGGATAAGGGAGCCATCGATACTACCGGCAACTACCTGTATCTTGAAAAGAATCAGACTCCGTTCAACGCCATCGGCCGCGTAGCATATTTCGGCGGATGCATGTCACATCTGACCCCTGGTATAACTGAGTCCATGGAACGCATATTCACAGCTGCCGGCCAGAAGTACTGGTATATGGACAAGTTGGCCACAATATGCTGCGGCCGTCCGCTCCAGCAGCAGGGATTCACAAACCAGGCAGCCGATTTGCGCCGCAAGAACACGGACCTGATAGCTAAGTCAGGAGCCACGATGCTGGTAACCTCCTGCCCCATCTGCTACCAGTCATTCAAGAAGGAATATGACCTGAACATACCTGTTGTTCACCACACCGAGTACATAGATATGCTCATAAAGCAGGGCCGTATTAAGGTCCGTCACGATGACCGCAAGGTCTCTTACCATGACCCGTGCGAACTGGGACGCGGATGCG
>CAJOLR010000055.1 GCA_905235565.1 uncultured Bacteroidaceae bacterium
GAGGTGCCGCATGATTACATTTGAAGGTTACGAAAGAAGGGAAGCGAAGATCCTCGCCACCCTCAAAGAATACGGGTGTTACAGGTGATTCGGTTACGCCGATGTTGAAGCCCTCGGCCTTGAGTCCGCCCTGCAGAGCGTTTACAACCTCCCAGAGATGCTCTCTGTACTCGGGGTGAGCCTTGATCAGGTCCAGACGCTTCTGGTTACCGATAACCAGTGGCAGAGGCAGTGACTTGGCGTAGATCTGTGAGCGCATGTTGCACTTCAGGTGGTCGATGATCTCGGGATCCGTGCTTACTACGCCGCCGATTGATGCCATACTCTTGGCGAAAGCGTCGAATATTACATCGATCTCATCGATTACGCCGTAATGCTCGGCAGTACCGCGGCCGTGTGCACCCATTGTACCGAAGCCGTGTGCATCGTCAATGAGTATGCGGAACGGATATTTCTTCTTGAACTCTACAATGTCGGCAAGATGACCCAGGTCACCGGCCATACCGAATACGCCCTCGGTGATTACCAGAACGCCGCCGCCCTGCTCGTCGGCCAGCTTGCAGGCGTGGTTAAGCTGCTTCTCCAGGCTCTCCATGTTGTTGTGCTGGAAAGCAAAACGCTTGGCCAGGCTCAGACGCATACCGTCCAGTATGCAGGCGTGGCTCTCTGAATCATAAACGATAACATCCTTACGGCTGGTCAGTACATCGATGATTGATATCATGCCCTGATAGCCGAAGTTGAGGCAGAGACCTGCCTTCTTGCCAACGAACTCTGAGAAATCGTTCTCAAACTTGATGTGATAATCAGTATTACCTGACATCATGCGGGCGCCCATAGGTGCACCAAGACCGAACTTGGCGGCTGCTTCGGCATCGGCCTTCCTTACCTCGGGATGGTTGGCCAGACCCAGGTAGTTGTTGAGGCTCCAGTTGAGTACGGGCTTGCCGTTGAACTCCATTTCGGGGCCTATCTCACCTACCAGGCGCGGGAACATAAAGTAACCGTCACCTATTCCCTGATACTGTCCGAGCGGACCCGGTGTCTCCTTGATTCTCTCAAAAATGTCTTTAATCATACTGATGTTCTTTATTTTGATGTTTGTATTCTACTTGTTTGGCGCGTCCTGCAGATACCGGTACGCTTAAACTCCGCGAATTTAGTAAAAACTCTGCACTCGCTATTATAAAATAAGTTATAATTCTGCGCTTTTAGATTAGTGCGTTGCTTCCGCGGCAGTATTTGCTCGGCTGGCAGGATTTGCTGAACCTGATATAGGATTACTGCAGAGAACCAATAAGCAGGAAGAAGAGGCCCAGGAGGACCAGCAGGAGGTCGATGACTTTGCTCCGGAGGTTTTTCTCGTGGAAGAGGAGGGCTCCGCAGAGGAAGGATACTATTACGCTGGAGCGGCGGATCATGGAGACTATGGATACCATCGATGCGCTTTGGGCCAGGGAGACAAAGTAGGCGTAATCGGCCAGGGTCAGGAAAACGGCTATGAAGATGATGGGCCACTTCCACTTGAAGGGTGTGGTCTTGTGGCGGGTGGGCCACCAGAGGCTGAAGAGGATGACCGTCATCAGGGCCAGCTGGTAGAAGTTGCTCCAAGCCTGAACGAACATGTTGTTGAAACGGCCCAGCAGGTACTTGTCAAAAAGGGCGCTCACGGCTCCCAGAATGGTAGCCATGATGACGCAGAACACCCATTTGTTATGGACAAAGTTGATGCCCTCCTTCCTGCCGCTCACGCTGAGCAGATAGAACGATATGACGGCTATGATAACACCTATCCACTGATACAGGTTGAGGCGCTCGCCAAACAGCAGCAGGCCGCCCAGCAGAACGATGATGGGGCGCGTGGCGTTTATCGGCCCGAACAAAGTGATGGGCAGGTGTTTCATGCCGAAATAGCCGAATATCCAGGACCCCAGCACTATGAACGCCTTGAGCATTAGAAGGCGGTGCAGTTCCCAGCCGGCGGTGGGAACATAAAAGATGCTGCCGTCCAGCAGACCTGTCTTGGCCGACAGGAGCGTGAACGGCAGCATCAGGAGTGAGCAGAACAGTGTGTTGAACCAGAGTACGGGAATTACGGCGTTCTCATTGAGCGATTGTTTCTTGGCTACGTCATAAAGACCCAGAAACAGGGCTGATACAAGCGCGAATGCCAACCACATTGTCCTGACCGTAAGATGTTTTAGAACTTATAGCTTAAACCCAGACCAATCATCTGCTTGAACTGGACCTTGGCACCATGGATATTTCCGTCATCATCCTTAGTCTTGATGTCATCATCATACTTAAGGGTTGACTGGAATGTAAGTGTGACCAGTTTGGTCAGGTTGTAGCCTATCAGCACGTCCCAGTTGACATCAACCATGCCGAATGTGTCGTCATAAGCGGTAAACAGGTCAAGGGCGGACTTGAATGTAAGCTTGTCCTCAAAGAACTTGTAGTTGGCGTTTACCTTGAATATGGAACCCAGCTGAGGCTTGACGTACTTGCCTGCATCTATGCCATAGCGTGTTGAGAACAGCGTATCGGTTACCATAGTGAGCTTACCGGCTACAGGTGAGTAGTAAACTGCTATATGGCTGTCTGGCTTGTAGTCAAGACCTACGGAGAGGTTCAGATAAGACGGAGTGAGCAGTTTTGATGTCAGTTCCTTTGAGTCGTCGCTGTACTTGTAACCATCGGCAAACTGTGACTTGAAGTCCAGAAGTACAGCATAGTAAAGCTTTTCTGTTATCTGATGGCCGAATTTGGATGCAAAGTTGATGTTGTCAAGACTTTTGCGCCATCCGTTGTCATCGGTGTAGTTCTGGCCGTAGTTGGCACTGAGGTCATTGGTCCATGACAACTTGCCCTTCTTGTAATTGAATGAGTAGTTGAGATAAACATTGTCAGCAACTGTGTTCTCTCCGCCTTCACTCCAGTTGGTGAAAGAGGTCTGTGACAGGTTGAATCCCGTCAGGCCATCGTGTGACCAGCCCTCTTCATCCTGTGCCGAGAGGCTCAGAGGCAGCAGGGCTGCCAGTAGTAATAATGTCTTTTTCATATTCAGTCTTTGTTTAGGATTATTTGTCGCGAAGGTACTAAAAAAGTGCCAAACGGCCCCCATTGTTGTTATTTCTTCAGGGCGTGACCGATGAGATAGCAGATAACGGCTACAACCATACCGTTGATTGAGGCGATACCCCAGTGCAGCAGGTTGGCTACGACTGCGCCAAGAACAACGCCGATGACAGCAGCCCAGTTTACCGTATCAATCTTTACATTATCGGACTGGTAATCCTTACGGTTCATGAAGAAACTGATAATAAGGATTGCGCCGATGGGAGGCAGGGTGCAGTTGAGTACATTGAGCCAGCCGCAGAAATTCCAGTAGAGCCATACGGCTGAGATTGTGCCGATGATACCGGCCACAAGCACCATAGTCTTCTTGGAAAGGCCGAAAATATTTGACAGTCCCAGACCGGATGAGTAGAGCGCGTTGTCATTGGTTGTCCAGATGTTGAATCCCAGCACTACCACTGCAAACCAGAACAGGCCCAGGTTGAGCATCACCTCAAAGATATCGTTACCGCCTACGTAGATGCTGGATACGGCACCAAAGAAGAACATCAGTGAGTTGCCCAGGAAGAATGCCACCACGGTTACCCAGAAACCAATCTTGCCGTTCTTGCTGAAACGGGCGAAGTTGGGGGTAGCGGTACCGCCGGATACGAAACTACCGATAACCAGGCCGGCGCCGGCGATAATGGTGAGCGAACCGTCATTTGACTTGGCAAACTGCTCGATGAGTGTGGCGTCACCGCGATGAATAGCCATGATCATGGCAACCGTACCCAGGATACCGACCAGAGGAACGGCGATGTAGCTGATGATGGTAAGGCTCTTGATTCCGAAATATGCGCTGGCGGTCATCAGAATACCGGCAATCACAACCAGGATATAACCGAGCGGGGGCATGTGGTCCGGTGTGACCTCAAGTCCGAACAGCTCCTGCGCAACGGGGATGGCGAACATGGCCAGACCTACGCCGAACCAGCCCATCTGGGTGAAACTGATCATCGCGCTGGGCAGCCAGCTGCCCTTGCGGCCGAAACTGCGGTGTGCCAGCATATCCAAGGTGAGACCTGTCTCGGCACCGATGTAGCCAAGTGTTCCGGTGTAGGCACCCAGAATAATGCCGCCCAGGATGATTGCGCCGATGAATCCTGCAAAGTCAAGGCCTGCTGCCAGATTCTGGCCGGCCCACATGCTTGCCGAGAAGAATGTGAATCCCAGCATTACCATAAACATACTCAGGTTGCTCTTGCGACCCTCTTTTGTTACTCTTCCGGATGTAAAATCCGCGTCGTTGTTGATGTTAGCCATATGTTTTATTTTGAGTAATATTTCAGTGCTGATTTGAATTCGCCCAGACGGCGGTCTGCAATCTGACGGATGGAGAGGTCCTTGGAACGGCTGGCAAACTCCCTCTCAAATATGTAGAGTTCATTCATCTGCTTGCCGTCCAGTTCCTGATAGTGGTTGAGAGTGAGCCAATCGTCAAAACTTACGGGGGTGGGGTAACCCAGTTTCTCGTCAAGGAAATCCTTGAAACTGAAATTGTCGGCCACCTCCTTTATGCTTTCCCAGTATTCGGTCACCTCATGGAAATGGTCCGGAATCTCATATCGGCGGGCGCCTCCGTCGTAGATGATGCACTTCTCAAACAGGGCGTCGTCATCGGACAGGACATAGCGGCGGAACTCCGGGGATATTACACCGTCCTTCCAGAAGAAATCTATCTGTGGCCAGCTGATTCCGGTCACGCCCTTGTCCTGATAGGCCGAGAAGATGCCCTCGTAGAATATGCAGGTGATGCCTTCAAACTCGGGCCAGTGGAAACGGAACTCGGGGGTGAGCTCCTCAAAAAGCTCTATGGCGCGGGTGCCTCCGATGGTAAAGAACACCATGCGGCGGATGCTGCCGCTCAGACGCTTGAACTCGGCTATTATGTAGCGGATGCAGCGTGCCAGGGTCTCGCCCGATGCAATGATATCGCCTATCATCAGGGTGATGTCCTGCGGGGCACGGAGTTTGGTGTACCGGATGTCCAGGCCGGTAATCTGGTTGTTGCGGATAACGCGCTCGCAGGAAACAAAGTCCATGTTGTTGACGCGTATGCCGTTACGGTAGCAGCACTCCTCCAGGGGGTAGTTAAGGCCGCCGCGCAGGATGGTCATGATATCGGCCTCGTCACCGATGGCATTCTGCTGCCTGAGCCAGCCCAGCATATCGCCGGTGGCACCGCACATGGCCAGATAGGAGTCATAGCCTATGACTTCGGGGGCCGCCAGCAGATGGCGTGTGCCCCGGTTGCTGATAATAAAGTAACTGTTGCTGAATTTGCCGCCCTCTAAGCGATAGATGTCAGTCCCTTTGTAATGTCCTGCAGACTGCAGGAAAGTATTTTCCAGATAAGGCTGCATAATGATGCTTGCTTAAATTCTGGAAACCAAAGATACTCGGATAGAGTGGGTTGAATGCTACCGGCTGTCAGAAAGTTTTCAACAATTTGCCTTTTACTCTCCACTTGATGTAACCGTAGACCGATGCACCTAAGTAGAAACTGTAGAGCAGGATGGTGGTAAGGTGCAGGCCGCGCTTGCTGTAGATGTAGATTGATACCAGGTTGACCAGGAACCAGATGCCCCAGACCTCGATGATTTTCTGTGCAAGTACCCAGGTTCCTACTATGTTGAGCATGGTGGTGAAGGCGTCCAGTGCAGGTACGGGCGAATCGGTCAGGAACCGCAGGATGCTGAATATGGCTCCCCATATCAGGGCCGATACTCCTAATACCGCCAGAAACTCTCCTGCACGGAAATGGCGGTAGACAATATCGTGCGATGCGCGTTTACGGTCACCATGGAGCCATTTTATAAAACCGTAAACGCACATGCAGATATTGAAGCAGCTGAATCCCATATCGGCATATATCTTGCTGTGGAAATATACGCTGGCGTAGATCATGGAGCACATGGCGCTGATAATCCACATCAGGGGTTTCTGATGGAATTCAAGCCACAGGTAAAGGAAACTCAGGATGAGCCCCACTGTCTGGATGGTGCTCCAGAAATCCATGCCGGTAAACTGCCCGGCGATATATGACCAGATATCGGATAACATCGTCTTTTAGAATTTCAGGGTTATGTGTGCCAATGCGCTGAAAGGTGCTGTGGGTATGAAGCCTATCTGACAGTAACGGCTGTCAGGTGTGAAACCGTCCTTCTCATCGACTGCGGAGTAAACCCAGCCGTTTGTTGCAACGCGGGCGTTAAGTACATTGTTAAGGTCTGCACCTATCACGATGCTATTGAATGCTTTTTTCATTGGTACTGTATATGATAATGAGAGATCCGAGAGAGAGTAGGCGGGCAGTGAGCGGTCTGCGTTCTGGCTGTTGTCCAGATACTGACGGCTTACATAGCCGGTATGCCAGGTGGCCTTGAAATCTCCAAAATGGAGATTGATGAATCCGTTCAGGATAACGCTGGGTGAGAATGCCAGCGCGGTCTTTCCCCTGTGAGGTATGGTGCGCAGCTTGTCGCCGTTGCCGTCAATGTGGTAGTCCTGCTTGTACTGATCCATTTTGGGGTCATCGGCAGCGTACTTGTCACGCCAGTCCTCAATTACCTCGTCAAAGTCATTCAGGCAGTTCTCACTCAGGGCTGCGTTACCTTCCAGTGACAGCCATTTGAGCGGCTGTACGGCGGCGGTCAGCTCTATACCGGTGCGGTATGAGCTCTTGATGTTGGTGGTAAGCGCCTCGCCTATGTCGCTCACTGCTCCGGTCTGTACGAACTGGTCCTTGTAGTCCATGTAGTAGAGGTTGAATCCGGCATTCCAGATGCTGCCTGAATAGCTGTAACCGGCCTCGTAGTCCATCAAGTACTCGGGATTGGGAGCGGGGTAGGTACCGTTGTCGGTAAAGTTGTTGCGCTCGGGCTCACGGCCTGCAGTGGCAGCAAGTGCATGTACGCGGTGGCCGCCTTTGGTCCAGGTGAGACCGGCTTTGGCATTGATGAAGTTGTATTTTTTATCAATGTCAAGGTTGTGCTTTGAGGTGGTGCCGTCGGCATTGACATAATAACGGTCGTTGTAGCCGTCGGTAGTGTAACCCACGTGACGGTACTGGGCATCGGCAAAGGCGTGAAGGCTCCCGGTGATGTCGAATCCGGCCTTGATATAGGCGCTCAGGTCATTCTTGGTGGCATCTGAATCATAGTATTTGTCCAGGCCGTTGGCTACTATGTAGTCAGATAATGCATCGTCCTTGACATAGGGCAGGTAGCCGAAATGGTTGCCCCGGAACTGCTGGAGTGATACGCCGCTGCGCAGGTCCAGACGGTCCATTGTGTAAACATTGTTCCATATTACGCCGTAGGTGTGCTGCTCCAGGCCTTTCTTGCGGACAAAATCGGTCTTCTTTACGCTGTTGGTGCCATCGGACCATACGGGATCGCCGTCGTCATTGAGACCGTTGGACAGACCGTACTTGCTTACCTTGTTCTTGTAACGGAACTCCTCATAATAGCCGTAACCGTAGGTGTAGTGGGCTGTGAGTGAAGTAGAGAAGGCGTCGTTCACGTTCCAGGCCAGGGAGAGTATGTTGTGATCCTGCCAGAAGTTGTCGGTGGTGCGGTCCCAGTAAGAGCCGTCTTTCATCTGATAACGATGGGTTACGTAATTGCCGTCGGCATCCTGCACAAAACACCAGTTGTCATCATCGTAATCCAGATACTCATACAGGCTGTTGAACTGGCCCAGACCGGCGTTATACATATCCTTGTACTCCTTTATTCCAGTGTTGCCCAGATACATTCCGTCCATCAGGCTGGAGTCATCATTTCCGGCTGTGGCACCGTTCCATGCCTGGCCGGTGTTCTCAAAGTTGCCTATGTTGCGGTAGCGGATCATGATGTTGCCGGATGGTGTCCAGAGCAGTCCTCCGTAGTAACTGCCGGCCTTGCCTTTTGTTCCGTGCATGAATCCGTCGGTCTGCGTCATGTTGAACGCACCGTCTATGATGAGGCTGTTAAGGATGGTTCCGGTTGAGAATGCACCTCCAAGACGCAGGGTGTTGAACGATCCGTATGATGCGGTGAGTTCGGCGCTCTTTTCGGGGTTGGGAAGCTTGCTGGTGAGTGCTACAGAGCCTCCGAATGCGCCGTCACCTACGGTTGATGTGCCCAGTCCGCGCTGTATCTGTGCGCTTCCCAGCAGGGATGAGTAACTGTTCATGTTGGCCCAGAAAACGCACTGGTCCTCGGGCGAGTTCAGGGCTACACCGTCCAGGGTCACGTTGATGCGTGAATCGGCCGCACCACGAATGCGCATGTAGGTGGTTCCGATACCGGTTCCGTTCTCGCTCCATGCCGTCACACCGGGAGTGCGTGAGAACAGGAAGGGGAGCTCGCGTCCGCTCTTGGAATAGTCGTCAAGTTCCTGACGATCGATTCCGGTTGTGGCAAACGGTTCGTTTTCATGGGCGCGCACACCGTCTATTATTACTTCGTTAAGTTGTTTGATACGCACTGAATCGGTGTCAAACGTTTCATTACCGGCCTTTGCTGTGAGGCCTGTCATTAGGGTTAAGGACAAAAAAAATACCTTCTTCATATAGATTTAATTAATAATCCAAATGAAAAGGGTATACCAACAATCAGAAATCCAATCCCTCCGCCGGCACTGTCCGGATCAGGTTCTAAGGGTATAATCTCAGCCCCTTATCGGGGCACCCCCTTTCATTCTGGGCGCAAAGGTACGCATTAGTATCGTTACTTAATGCGTCATTCGGATATTTTACATTTTTTATGACGCATTATTAAACGGACCCTTTGCGTCACTTTTTTTGGCGAAGTGTTGATAAATGTGAATTTTTCCTTTATATTTGCTTTACACAATACCAAAATGCTTTGTTATGAACATATCAAACAAGTTTGTAATCACTATCAACAGAGAGGTCGGTTCGGGCGGAAAGACAGTAGGAAAGCTACTTGCTAAGAAATTGGGCATACCTCTATATGACAGGGCGCATCTGAGCACACTTGAGGACAAGGAAGGCCTGGATGAAGAGAAAATAGAGCGTCTAAAAGCAAAAAAGCGTACATGGTGGCCTGATTTTAAGAAGATTGTTGAGCTGGACGGCGGTTTTGCAGTCTCCATATATGACAACTTGCCAAATATTCCTACTCCGGAAAAGAATGATACGGACAAGAAATTCAGGACCGAGCAGGAGATACTTGAAGGTATAGCCGATGCCGAATCATGCGTGGTAGTGGGACGCTGCAGTTTTGTCACATTCAAGAACCATCCCAACCATATTAATATATGGATTCAGTCTCCCATGCAATATCGCGTAGGGAGAGTCATGAAGAAGAAGGGAATCACCTCTGAGAAGGAAGCCCAAAAATTCATCATGGAAGTTGACCAGCTGTGTGAGGACTATGCGATGCGCCATACCGGCCAGAGCCGTTACAATACGCGTAACTATGACCTTGTGATATCAATGGCCGACAAGACTGCGGAGGAGGCTGTTGACCTCATTCTGAAGTACATAGGCTGAGGATCAGGTCAGCCAGGTCTGATGGGGTGTCGGATTCGGGGATGAGGATGTGCCCGTTGTAGATGAGACGGGGAATCGCGGCAACCGTGCCCCTGGATGTGCGGCCAAAGAGCTCGTTTACCGTATCGGTATAACGGTCGAACCAACGGTCCCGGAGTGCTTCGTCAAGTGCTTCGGGACCTATCAGTTCCTGCGCCTTTGAGGTGGCTTCATCCACCGTACGCGGATGCCAGGCTTCATTGATGTCGGTCCCGAAAAACCACTGTTCATAATCTGCATATCTGCTCTTGTCTGTACGCCACACGGCAAGTCCTGTACGCATAAGCTGGCATGAGCCCTGGAACCTGTCGATTCCCTGCGGAATATGCGGGTTGCATTCCCTGCTCATTGACATGGGGCAGCAGACTACGGCGATGCTGTCACCCAGCATGCTGACAGCCTCCGGCAACTGAAGATGCAGTCTGCGGCAGTGTGAGCATTGCCAGTCAAACAGCAGGGTCACCAGATGTTTGGCATCGGGATTACCTTCAATGGGCATCTCCTCCGGATTGGGATATCTTAGCTGTTCGTAGGTAAATCCGCGCTCGGCAAGTGACCGTGGGGTTGTCAGGAACTGAACCGCCGCCAATACCGCAGCCAGCAGTAATCCTATGCAAATGTCCGGTATAATACTTCCGCTCTTTTGGCAGATGCACCAGATTACAGTAAGGACAGATAAGACTATTCCCAGCACATGGGCGGTCATGCAATACGGACAGAATGCATGTATCATGCTGTGTTGCAGGTAGATGAACCATGCGGCACTGCCTGTTACCGCTCCGCATACAATCAGTATCACTTTATTCAGGAAGGTCTTTTCCTGATTTCCGGTACTGTCTTTATTAATTAGCAGCAAACATGCCAGAAGTGTAAGGTATGCCCCGATGGCCAGGGCGCTTACCGGAATTATTCCAAACAGGAATGACCATTTGCTGCCCAGCACCTGATTGCAACTGGTGCCCTGTGTGCAGCCTATCAGACCGTGTCCGGAAATGGAGTGTATGCACAGGATAACGGACAAAAGAAGGACAATGGCGGTAAGCACCACCATTGTCTTTCTCAATGTTCCGGTATCGCTGCCCATGTCCGGTTATCGGATGTTGGGTTTGCCGGGAGTGGCCACAGATGCGCTGAATGCATCGCCTGCCCCGTGGTTCCTGGTTACTGGAGCACCCAGTGTGATTCCGCTTCCGGTCAGGTAGGTGCCTGCGGCGATATCCTGCTTAAGTCCGGTGGCAAGCGTAATGACATCGGGCTGGGCTGGCTGCTGCGGACGGCCCCAACCGCCACGGCGCTGAGCCATCTGGATAGCGCTGATTACATAACTGTCAGAGCCTATGGTTATGGTCTGGCCGTTCTGGAATCCCTGTGCACTGGCAACGGAAATCCTGGTCTCATTCATGGGGACATCGGACGATACGGTTGTGGCGCCGGCTGTACCGATGGTGGCAATCCTTACTTTCTCCATAGTGTTGCCCGAACCAAGATACATTACCTGACCTATGGAGAGGCCCTGAACGGATGTAACCTTTACGTTATCCTGTCCTGCCTGTACAGGTGCGGCAATCGTCATGGCCTGTCCGGTATGGAAATCCAGCTTGTTGTCATCGGTGTCAAAACCGTCGGGATAACGGCCTGTGCTCAAATCCGGACCGGCAGCAGGGGCTGCGGGAGCGGCTCCGAATCCGCCACGT
>CAJOLR010000056.1 GCA_905235565.1 uncultured Bacteroidaceae bacterium
GTATCAACCATATGGTTCCCGGTAAGATCTACCTGAAAGAGGTAGCCTAATTAACTAACAACAAACAGGTAACTGTTTAAAAAACGAGATTAATAAAGTAGTATAGCCTCATTTTTATAGTAATTTGAAAGATATTCATTTTCAAATAATTCTTTGAAAGATTCTTTTAATCCATCATAGTGATTATTTTGTAATTGAATCAATGAAATGTGATAATCCGAATTTGCTATCAGTGCAGAGTCTTTTATTGTTTCTGCAATCTTACGGCAATTGTAAAATGATGATAATGATTCATCAAACAATCTTTTTGATAAATAAATTTTTCCAAGCCTTTGTTCAGTTAAAGCATAATAACGGTTTGATCTATCAGGAAATAAGTCCTTGGCTTTTAGATAAGCTTCTATTGCAGACAGGTCATTGTTAAGTTCATTATAAACACATCCCAGTGTATACCAGGCTATTGCAGCGTGTATGCTTTTGTGTATTGTTCCATAGCACTCTGTTGCAGTTAGAATAAGGCTGTCAGATGTAATAGGCTTGTAATTCTTGTAATCTGCCTGGGTTTTCAAGACAGCATACCATGCACGGTCTTGCTTGCACGAGGGGATGGCCATTGAACTTAAAATTGAATCTGCTTTGGCTGGATCTGACTCTAGTATAGACTCTATTGAATCCAGATTCCCATGTTCCCGACTTTCGCATGAAAACATGATGAGGAAAATAGACAAGAGCATCGCTACCATAAGTGCTTGCAATTGTCTTATAATCCTCTGCTTATTCATAATCCTCAATATATACCTTTGTGATAGGAAACAAGTACCAATGTGGAGTCTTTTGGATTTTTAAAGATTGTCACCTCCTTCAAGGTAATTGTGCATTGTGAGGGTCTTGCCGTCAAACACAGCGTATGTGTACTGAGTTATCCAATCACCTATTATAAGCAGGCGGCAGGAATGGCTCAGCATAAGATCCAGCTCGATGTGACGGTGGCCGAATATGAAATAGTTTATGTCAGGATGCGTCCTGAGATACTCCTTGGCATAGATGACCTGAAACTCATTCTCCTCTCCCAGGTATTTGTCTTCTCCGTTAAGGCGATGGTCCTCCATACTCTTCCGGGCCCAGCGCTGACCCATCCACATACTCCAGCGGGTGGGCAGCAGGGAGAACAGGAACTGGCAGAAACGGTTTCTGAATATCTTACGCAGCAAGCGGAAAGACCGGCTGGGATCACCCATTCCGTCACCGTGAGCCAGAAAGAACTCCTTACCCATTATCTCTATCGTCATAGGCTCTTTATGAAGAATAACGCCGCATTCACGTTCCAGATATCCGAACATCCAGATATCATGATTGCCTATGAAATAATGCACCTCCACCCCATTGTCCGTCAATTCTGATATCTTGCCAAGGAAACGGGTGTAGCCCTTAGGTACCACATATTTGTACTCATACCAGTAGTCAAACATATCGCCCAGCATATAAACGGCCTGCGCCTTGTCCTTGATATCATCAAGGAACCGCACCAGACGGCGCTCCTGCATACGGCGGTGGCTGATAGCCCACGATCCCAGATGCGCATCAGATATAAAATAGACGTTCTTCATTCCAATCCCAGTTCCAGTTTTGCCTCCTCACTCATCATATCCTTGTTCCACTCCGGCTCAAAGACAAGATTGACTGTTGCAGACCTGACACCTTCCAAGGCTTCAACACGCAGACGTACATCCTCAACGATAAAGTCAGCCAAAGAACAACCTGGAGCGGTGAGAGTCATGTCAATGACTGCATTGGCATCATCATCAACATCAATCTTGTAGATCAGCCCCAAATTATAGATATCAACGGGTATCTCAGGATCATATACGGTCTTGAGTACCTCTACTATCTTTTCCTCTATGTCAAACTTTTCTGTCATAACTATTACAAACGGCCTTTATCTGCATAACTGTAGTAGCCGTTCTCGGTAAAAATAACATGATCCAGCAACGGTATGTCAACAGTTTGGCATGCCCGGGCAACGGATCGGGTCAGTTCATCATCCTGACGGCTTGGCAAGGCTGTTCCCGAAGGATGATTGTGACAAAGAGTCACGCCTGTTGCCCTGCACAAAAAAGCCTCGCGCAATATGCATCGAATATCGACTGACGCACTTGACAGACCACCCTGACTTATGCGCATACTGTCAATTACTCTGGCAGACTGGTTAAGGAACATCACATGACACTCCTCGACCTGAAGGTCGACCAGTTCAGGATAGAAATAATCGTAGACATCACGTGATGTCCTGATTACAGGCTTACCTACAGGCTCCTCCTCCTTGCGGCGTCTGCCCAGTTCACATGCGGCCAGGATTGTAACAGCCTTGGCCTCACCTATTCCTTTGAAAGAGCATAGCTCCCCGACGCTAAGTTTTCCAAGTTCGGAAAGACTGTTGCGGCAGGAAGCCATCACTTTTTGTGTTAAAGCCACCACCGAATCTTCAGTGTTTCCAGTGTGTATCAGAATCGCCAATAACTCAGCGTTTGTCAGCGCTTTTGCGCCCTTTTGCTTCATCTTTTCACGGGGGCGATCCTCTACGGCCCACTGTTTAAGATTCAGCTTGTCTGGCTTAATCATTCATTCTATTATGCCTTGACTCGGCCCTGGTATGATCCGTCGCGGGTATCTACCTCAATAAGCTCACCCTCATTGATGAACAGAGGAACGCGAACCTCGCAACCGGTCTCAACCTTGGCGGGCTTGGTGGCATTGGTAGCCGTATCACCCTTAAGGCCTGGTTCAGTATAAACAACCTTCAGCACAACCTTAACAGGCAGGTCGGCAAACAGTATCTCACCGGTATTGGCATTTGTAACCACGTCAACAACCTCACCCTCCTTAAGGTAATCAACACCGTTGATGAGGTCCTTGATGATTGTAACCTGCTCAAAGTTCTCCTGATTCATAAAGATATAGCCCATATCATCCTGATAGAGATACTGATAGGGACGACGCTCCACACGGACATCCTCAAGCTTAAAGCCGATCTGGAAAGTACGCTCCAGCACGCGGCCATTAACCACGTTCTTAAGCTTGGTACGTACAAACGTATTGCCCTTACCGGGTTTTACATGCAGGAAATCAATGCAGAAATAGAGTTGGCCCTCCAGATTGATGCAGGTGCCGATCTTGATGTCTTGACAAAGAATCATAAAAGTCTATTTGTTCTGTTTATTAATAATGAATTCTATTGGTTTTGCAAAAGTAGTGTAATGAGGCAAATAGACAAAACTTTAGACAAAAAAAGAGAAGCAATTTGCATATTATGAAAAAAGGAACTACCTTTGCCCTCCGATTCCCGAAACAGATAGGAAAACAATAAAAATATATAACGATGAAAAGAACATTTCAGCCTTCCAACAGGAAGAGAAAGAACAAGCACGGTTTCCGTGAGAGAATGGCATCAGCTAACGGCCGCAGAGTACTTGCTTCACGCAGAGCCAAGGGCCGCAAGAAACTGACAGTATCTGACGAGTACTGCGGAAACAAGAAGTAATACTTTATAATAAGGTATAAAAAGAAGACCGGACATTCAATCCGGTCTTCTTTTGTTTATTTCCTCAACTCCTTGGGGAGAGGCTTAAGCGTCTTTCCGTATAAAGGATTGGAAAGTGTCTCATCCGGAAGGAGATAATTCTCCTGTACTTGCCCGGCACGGGTCTGGACAAAATATTTGTCAGGAAGAGCGGGATACTGTCCGTTCACTATCCTTTCCAGACAAGCCTTTATGTTGTCTTCTTCAACACCAAAGTCATGACGGAGGTCATCCGGCCTGTAATTGTCAGGGATAAAGCCTTTATACGGGATTGACTCCTCCAGGCTGTTCTTGCTGAAGAATGCAATAGGCAGATATACCAGTCTGAGCTTGCTGAAATCGCCCCTGTCGTACCTTTCATAATCGGCATCCTCGCCGGGATAAAAGAGCACATACATTCCGTTGGGCTTACCATATGTGGTATCGCCTACCAGGTGCACATCAAGATAAGGTTTGAGACCGTTTATGGTAACCTCGCTGGCCGATGCGGTTCCATCGCCACCTATCACATACAGTTCGTCAAGGTCAAGAGAGTTGGGCCGGCGATGGATGGTATCGGTGCTGTTGTACACTGACAATTCCCTGTTATGGATCATTCTCTTGTAGACCTTATTATCGGCCGAATCGGGCGCAAGATAGCTTATGAGCAGTTTCTCGGCTCTGGAGTCTCCTCCACCGTTGTACCTCAAGTCAAGTATAACCTTCTTAACTCCAGCTTCCTTGAATATGGCAAAAGCGCTGTCAATATCATCAAGGAAACCTGCCTTGAAGGACATGTAGAGGAAATATCCCACAGGCTCTGTGAGGCCGGGATAGTCCTGAGGCTCAATCACCTCAGCCTTCAGGCTGGAGCGGACCAATAGAGACGGAAGCGGCGAGGAGGTGAAAGTGTGTGACTCCCCATCAAGGTCCTTGAATGTAAAGAGTTGATTATCCTTATAGAGAGCCTTGTTGAATCTGCGAGATGCCACCAGATTCATAACCGGGACAGAGTCCAGATGCGTCAGTGTCCATCCGCGCTTGACTCCGAATTGCTCAAACGGCGAGCCGGGATAGATGTAACGGATCCTTATATCGTAGTCATTGTAATACTCAATTGCCTGGCCGAGTGATACTCCGTATGTACCTGTCTGCTCTCCAGCCTCACTGGAGAGATACTCATCGGCAGTCATCATCCAGCTCCAGCGGTCCTCCTTGAAAAGGGTGGCATAGAAATATTCCTGGATAGTGGCATAGCTTTCATATTTATATCCACTTACCCTTTCCAAGACATCATCATACCAGAAGTAATAGGGAAAGTATTCCTCAAAGTACTTCTTCATATAATAACGGTTAGCGGCCATCTTCTGTTCCCTCTCCTCTTCCTTGGGGTCTTTCTGCTCCTCTATCTCCTCCTTCTCATCCGTGCATGAAATGATTGTGATAACAGGAGAGAGCACAAATGCGACCCCTAAAAGCATAAGCAGTTTCTTCATAACAAATCAACAATAATAGTGTAAAATAAAAGCCAAAAACAGGGGCGGAATAGTCCGTCCCTGCTCCTGTCTTATGAAAGATGCACAGTATCAATACATATCATCATTGAAACCTGTGTAACGGTAACCTGAGAATTTATATGTCAGTAAGTCTTCATCATCATTGTAAAATACGTATACAATGATACTGTCGGCCTTCTGACCACGAGGAGTGGTAGCGGCACCCTTGATTACCTGACCGTAACGCATTGTAGCTTTACAGCCTGAACCGGTGACAGATTCGATTGAATCGGCCTGGAAAGTAAGATTGCTGTAATTGCAGGAAATCTTGAACTTCTCGTACCAGAAAGTCCCGTCATCGAACCAAAGTGAATCCTTATCATTGGCTGCGGTATTGTAAGTCCTGAGAATGGTCTTACCTATACCGTAAAGGTCAACCCAATCATTAACAGCGTCAAGCTCAGCCTTACCCATAGCACCAAGATCCTTAGTGCCTAAGTATTCTCCAACTGAAGCCTCGATAGTCACTGTCCATGTTCCGCAAAGGTCCTGAACGGCAACACCACCCGGCTCCTCATCGGTATAAGGACTGCAGCTTGCTACAAAGAGTGCTGCGACAAATGAAAATAATGAAATATACTTTTTCATATCTGTATTCCTTTATTATTGTTTAACAAGAACAGGTGAGATAAAAATCTGACCGGCATAGCTGGAATCGTAAGTAATGGTTCCGTTATCAGGATCATAAACAGCATTCTTGATATAATCAAGACTGTCGCCCCAACCTGCTATGTAACTTGAAATAAGAGTCAGTGTATTATCCGAATTAAGAGCCACAATACCTGTCATGTAGTACTTGGCGCCATATCCACGGATCTGACCATACCAACCGGCCAACAGGTCGTTGCAGCTAAAGAATCCGGGAGCAATCTCTGTAAATGTTACAGTAGCTGAGTTGCCGGGATAACTCTTGGCAGCAATCCATGCCGAGAACGAATTTGAGTTGTAGATGGACTGATCTATATCTGTTGAGTATGTACCGGCAATTGATGCTGTAACTGAAGGATCATAGACAATCACTGTACGTGAAGTGGAGGCAGAGAAACCGTCGGCATTTGAAGCCATATACTCAACTGTGTAAAGGCCCGGAGCATCGGTAGGAATACTGGTTACCGCATCTCCTGCGGGATCAGTAATAGTAACAATGACATGGTCATTTACGTCAGTTCCGTTTTCGGTAGCAACTACACCGGGGTCTGTAAATGTGGAATTCAGCGGAACAAGCATTGTCTCGTCGCCGTTCAACTCAAACACCACGTAATGCGTGATAGTTGAAGGATCTTCTGTGGTGACTTTCTTCTCGCATGAAGCAAGTGCCAACAGACCTGAGCATATCAATATGTTAAATAGAATCTTTTTCATACTTGTCTCTTTTAAATGTTATGACAAATCAATGAATATCCCACCAAACAGGATCACTGCCCTTCTTGGGTGACGGGGTGTTCTGGTTAAGGTCACGAGCCCTTTTGGGATAGAACATACGTTTCATAAGACCACCGGCCTCAATTCCGTTCTCTGCGGGTTCGATAAGTTCACCGGGAGTGTAAATAGTAGCATCAGCAAAGATGGCGCTTGCCTTCTGGGTTGAGAGAGCAGGAACATCAGTACGACGGATCTCACTCCAAGCCTCCATGTTGTCCATGTAGCAGAGAGCGGCCCACTTCTGCATGTAAATAAGCTTAAGCTTATCTGTTGCACTAGCCCATGCAACCTTAGCTCCGGCAATGAATGCATCATAACCGGCTATGCCCTTGGCATCAAAATCCGCCTCAATGGCAGCCTCATAAGCAGCCTGGGCAGCAGCATCATCATTGATGAAACGTACGTTTGCCTCGGCAATCAGGAACTGGAGGTTAGCCTGTGTATAGAGATATGCAGGACGCTCCACACCTGAGCCGTCAAACAAAGCATAGTTGACTACACTTACATTATTGTTTTTCCATTCACCACCGTTCCATGTCTTGGACAGAGCCTTTGCTCCGGGCATCTGACCAACATAATCATCATCCTTAACGCTCTTGTTAAAGCAGTATGCTATACGGGGATCGTTGGTAGATGTCATGTAAGAAATGATGGGGTACGATGCGCAATGATTGGTGGTACCAAGAGCATAGTAGCTTGCATAGAACGGACTGCGGTTGTCTGTCTGGTCAGAGAAGATGTCAATGGTAACATCGCCCTTGAAGAACTTGTTGTCATTAACCAGGGCAACAATCTTGTCCTTGTATTCTGCCAAACCGGCATCGTACATACGGAAGTACATACGGAGCAGCAGGGCATTTGCATAACCTTCCCACTGAGCGGTGTTCTTATCGAACATAAGGTCAGTCATGGTCATTGCGTCCGGATTTGCCTGATAATCGGCAAGGGCCCTGGTCAGTTCATCAATGACACCCAGATATACGGTCTTACCGTCATCCCATCTGGGCTGAGGAACTGCACTACCCTTAAGAGCCTCTGTATAAGGAGCATCGCTGGTGTTATCGACCATCAGCTGGAAAGCGAATGCACGCATAGCGGTAGCTGCAAGGATATCAGCTTTGTTGCTCACCTTACCAAGAACTACATCTATATCCTCAAGAGCGCGGGCATAAAGCTGCAAGTAAGCACGGTCAATTGTCTGGTCAGACTCAGTTATTGAGTAGTCAGCAATCTTATTGAACTGGTTGGCCTCGGGCATCTGCTCAAAATACTGTGCAAAGAAACCTGCATAGTTGAACATGATATCGCAAGAGGTTGCCATAATGGCATTCTGGACCGACGGGAACACCAGATCGGCAGTAATTGCATCGTTATCCGGAGTGTTCGGGTTATCGTTAATATCCAGATCGCAGGAAGTGAGGGCTATTGCCACTGCACTTAATGTCAGAAGATATTTTTTCATAGTCATACCCTAATTAAAAGTTGAACTTGAGGTTGAAACCAAAGTGACGTGAGCTCGGGTTAGCAGAGTACTCACCGAAGTTACCCTCCAGATCATTACCGAATGAGGTCAACTCAGGATCAACAAATGTATTGGAAGCAGGAGTCCATACAAACAGGTTGCTTCCGTAAGCAGACAGGACAACATCCTTTACAAAGAAGTCCTTGAACCAAGCCTTAGGTAACTCATAGCTGAGTACTACTGAACGCAGCTTGACGTATGACTTGTCAATCAGGAATGAACTGCCCATCATATCACCACCGGCATTCCAGTAATCATATATCTTGTAGTTGAAACTGCTCAAACCAATGCCAGTCTCGTTCTCAACATAATATACTTTACCCTCAGCATCGGTCATCTCATTTACAGAGTTGGGGATGATGAAGTCGTTACGGTCATTGTAAGCAGTCTGCATGGCGTTACCGGTAAAGTACTCGATATCCTTGGTACGTGAGAACATCAGACCACCCTGACGGATATCCATATCGGCAGAGAGTGACAGGCCCTTATACTTAAGGGTTGTTGAGATACCCATCTGGTAATCATAGTTCATGTTACCTACAATCTTCATCTCATCATCTGCAACAGGCAGACCGGTGCTTGCGTTGACTACAATCTTGCCGTCGGGGCTTCTCTTGGGAACCTCGGCCTTGAAAGTACCTACAGGCTCACCTACTATAGCGTACATTCCTGTACCGCCGTTGAATCCGTTTATGAAAGCCTCACCACCCAGATCCTCGGGCAGGCTCTCAACCTTACTCCAGTTCTTGGTGAAGTTTGCACTCAATATCCACTCAAAGTCCTTTGTACGGATAGGAGTTACTGAAACCATAGCCTCGATACCCTTGTTTGAAACCTTACCTAGGTTAGTGTTCTGGGCAGAGAAACCGGTTGAGTAATCCATATCCAGTGAATAAATCTGCTTATCAGTATTACGGTTGTAGTAAGCTACATCAAATGAGAAACGGTTCTCAAGAAAGGCCATGTTAAGACCGAACTCATACTCGGTTGTCATCTCAGGGCTCAGTGTGGTGCTACCCAGCACATTGCCAAGTGTATAAGCGTTGTAACCGGCTGCAGTATAGGGGAAGTTGAATGCGCCCCAGTAACCTGAACCACCAGCCTGAGCATAAGTAGCGTTAACCATATAAGGTGATGCATCGTTACCTGTCTTACCCCAGCTGGCGCGAACCTTACCAAGACTCAGCCAATCCTCAGCCTCGGGCATCAGCTCGCTGAAAACAAAGCTGGCGGTTACACCAGGATAGAAGAAACTGCGGTTCTCCTTGGGAAGTGTTGATGACCAGTCGTTACTGGCACTTACTGTCAGGAACAGAACCTCCTTGTAAGCAGCTTCAACCTGGCCGTAAGCACGCATCAGACGACGCATTGACCTGTTCTGGTCAACAGAAGGTGATGATGTGGTGTTGCTCAAGTCATACCATGTGGGGATGGTAAGTTTGGTTATACCGGCACCAAATGAGTTTGACTTACGCTGGTTGCCGTTGAAACCGGCAAGAACGTTAAGTCCTATTTCACCGAACTTCTTGGTATAATTCAACATCAAATCGTGGTTCATCTCCATACGACGGGTTATGCTCTCTGAATATGAGCCCTCGTTTCCATCGAATGTAGAAGCACCGTTATCACCGTTATATGTACCTGTACCGAACAGTGCAACCAGGTTAGGAGCACCAAAATCATACTGGCCTACCTCTGTGTCAAGACCCAGACGGTATGTAAACTTAAGATCCTTAAGGATATCCCAGTCAAACTGGAACTTTCCATACAGACGCTCTGCAGCATACTTGTTCTCATAATTCTCAAGAACCCAGTAGGGGTTGGTGATACCGTAAGGAGTATAGTAGTAACCCGGAGTGTTGAAGGGATCGTTAAGGTCCTTAAGGCCGATGATGCTGATATCACGCGGAGTCTGCATGATAGCGTTGTACATTGAACTCTCGCCTTGACCGGTTGAAGCAAAGCTGTTCTTCTGGTTGGCATAGTTCAATGCGGTTGAGAATTTCAGTTTGTTAACCTTGTGGCTACCGCGCAGAGAGAATGTGTACTTG
Organism: uncultured Bacteroidaceae bacterium; assembly: GCA_905235565.1. Lineage (GTDB taxonomy): Bacteria > Bacteroidota > Bacteroidia > Bacteroidales > Bacteroidaceae > Colenecus. The sequence continues at coordinate 10,108 of CAJOLR010000056.1, forward strand.
TCATAAGAGTCTGCCTTGGTAGGAATCATACCATCATCACTGATCTGTGAGAATGATACAAAGTACTCACTCTTATCTGTAGCACCGTTGAAAGAGAGGCTGTTGTTGTAACGTACACCTACATCAAAGAAATCCTTGATATTGTCTTCCATTGCTACGTAGGGCTTTATCTTCTGTGAGTTGTTGTAGATGGCACCGTAAATGGTGGTTGTTCCATCAAAGCGGGGGCCCCAAGAACCGTTCTCATCGTCGGTCTTGTCACCGTACCAACCCATACCGAAATCATTCTGCATCTGCGGCAGACGCAGAACTGTGCTCCACTGGATACCACCGTTATACTCAATACCTATTCCGTTTCCTTTCTTACCGGATTTGGTTGTAATCATAACAACACCGTTAGCAGCACGTGAACCGTAAAGAGCGGTAGCAGCTGCACCCTTAAGGATGGTCATATTCTCCACATCATCGGGGTTAACGGCATTTGCACCGTTACCGAAGTCATAACCTGCGTTAAGACCGTCTGATGAATAATGGGCTGTGTTGTTCATAGGAACACCGTCAATCACATAGAGAGGCTGGTTGCTTCCGCTGAGAGAGCTGACACCACGGATGATGACAGACTGAGAAGCACCCGGGTCAGATGATGTAGCAGCAATCTGAACACCAGCAACCTTACCTGCCAGGCTTGACATGATGTCGGCAGTACGCTTTTCGGAGATAGCGTCACCTTTGATTGAGGTAGCAGCGTAACCCAGAGCTTTCTCTGAACGCTTGATACCCATAGCGGTGATCACTACATCATCAAACATAATTGACCCCGGATTCAGAGTCACGTTAATAACTTTTCTGCCGTTAACTGGCACCACTGCATCTTCGTAACCCATGAACTTGAACACCAGTGTACCATTTGACGGGACAGAAATGGTATAGGCACCATCCAGATCTGTAGTAGTACCTCTACCTGTTCCCTGTAGTGATACTGAAACAGCCGGCATGGGACTCCCGTCATCAGCGGCTGTAGCAATACCTGTAACTTGCACATCCTGAGCAAAGGCAACGCCCGCACAGAGAATAGCAGTCATCAGTAAGAGAATTTTTCTCATAGACAATTTATTTAGTTTGACAATAGTTTGTTATTATCCCATTTTGTTTGATTCTTTGAACTGCTCATACTGTAAATAAAC
>CAJOLR010000057.1 GCA_905235565.1 uncultured Bacteroidaceae bacterium
GGACGATGCAAAGTCCCTGGAGACACTGCCCAACCCGTTTGAGTACTCAAACAGCAAGAAGCAGGTCAAGAAATTCAAGGACTGGGAGAAACGTCGCGCTGAGATAATCCGTGAGCTGTATCACTATGAGATAGGTGAGAAACCTATGATAGGAAAGGAGGATATTGAGGCTACACTCGAGAACAACACCCTGACTGTCACTGTAAAGCGTAACGGCGAGTCTCTGACTATATCGGCCAGAATCAACTATCCCGAGGGTGACGGCCCGTTCCCCCTGATGATAGGTGCATCAAACAACAGCCTGCCCCGTCAGTTCTTTACAGACCGCAAGATTGCCACACTGAACTTCAGTGAGCGCCAGGTAAACAGCTATTCGCAGATGGGCGGATTCGGCGGCGGTGAGAGAAAGGACGGCCGTGGCACATATGCTTTTGACAAGCTCTATCCTGAACTGGTTGACAACGGTGCTTATGCTGAGTGGACATGGGGTGTAAGCCGCCTCATTGACGGATTGGAGATTGTAGGTGCTGCCAGCAGGATCGATATGAAGCACATAGGCATTACCGGTTGCTCATATGCCGGTAAGATGGCTCTCTGGTCCGGTGCACTCGATGAGCGCATCGCTCTGACAATCGCTCAGGAACCGGGCGGCGGCGGTGCTGCCGCATGGCGTGTTTCACAGACTCTGGGTAATGTTGAGAACCTGGGCAATACAGACAACCATTGGTTCAAGATTTCAATGTGGGACTGGAAGGAGGATAACGTATCCAAGCTTCCGTATGACCACCATGAGCTCTGTGCCCTGGTATGCCCTCGTGCCCTCCTGGTATTGGGTAACACCGATTATGAGTGGCTGGCCGATGAGGCAGGATACGTTTCATGCGTAGCCGCACGTGAGGTCTGGAAGAAATTCGGAATCGAGGACCGTATGGGATTCTCGATCCAGGGCAAGCACGGTCACTGCCAGCTTCCTCAGAGCCAGTATCCAGAGGTAGAGGCATTCATTGACAGGTTCCTGCTGGGCAAGGAGGATGCCAACACCATAATAATGCATGTTGACGAGACCCTTAAGGACAAGGAAGTCCAAAAGTGGATCCCCTGGGCACAGGTGGATTTCAAATAAATATCATAAGGAGGGTGACTACTTTTTAGTCACCCTCTTTTTTCTGGCCTGCTGCCTGCGCTTATTGTAAAATACTTACCTTTCATCAAGGATTTAAGGACTCTCAGATAGTTTTTTTTGAATACCTTTGCAGCCCGAAATAACAAAGTTATTCAAATGAACACTATCTGGATTGTACTGCCTATACTCACGCTGCTGATGTTTGATCTGGGGCTGACGCTCCGCCTTGAAGATTTCGGAAAGGTTTTCAAGCATCCGTGGCCGATAGCGGTGGCTCTTTTCGGGCAACTTATACTGCTTCCTCTTATTGCGCTGGGACTGGCGTGGGCTTTCAACCTTACTCCCGTCTTCTTTATCGGACTCATCCTGATAGCGTGCTGTCCGGGAGGCAGTTCGTCAAACGTATTCTCCAAACTGGCTAACGGCGATGTGGCACTCTCCGTTACACTGACCGCTCTCAGCAGCATCATTACTCTGTTCACTATTCCAGTGATAATGAGCTGGGCCACACAGATGATAGGAGAGAATGTGGGCATTACTCTCCCTGTGGGCAATCTCATCAAGCAGAACCTGCTGCTTATGCTGCTGCCCGTACTGGCAGGAATAGCAATCCACTACATCTGGCCAAAGGCATCGGCCGGAATTGATAAGGTGCTGTCTAAACTGGCATTCCCGCTGCTGATGGTGCTTATTACCGTGTTCTATATCCAGAACCACAGGACCATCCTGGATAATCTGGGAATAATCACCGTATGCGTCACCGCACTGGTTCTGGTGGCGATTTTCTGCTCGTCAATGCTGTCCCGACTGGTCAAAAACAACGCGCAGCAACGCCGTACCGTAGTAATTGAGGTAGGCATGCAGAACGCCGCCCAGGCCATTGCAATCGCAACCAGCCCCTTTATCTTCGGAAGTGCCGAGATGGCTATCCCCGCCATCCTCTACTCGCTGATGATGAACATAGTCCTGCTTATCTACGTTTTTGCCATCCGCAAATAGTAAATATCGACTGAGCCAATATTTAAAGAAACTAAAATAACCGCCTCAGGCGCTATAAAAAAAAGAGGTCATCGAGACCTCTTGTTTTGGTAGCGCCTACGGGAATCGAACCCGTATGCCAAGATTGAGAATCTTGTATCCTAACCGTTAGATGAAAGCGCCATTCGGTTATGTCATGTCTGCTTCAAGGAGGCGGAAGCTGGGGGATTCGAACCCCCGGTACGGTTACCCGTACGGCAGTTTAGCAAACTGCTGGTTTCAGCCACTCACCCAAACTTCCCTGGGAACCGTAGTTCGGAATCCTTAAGCGGGCACAAAGGTAATGTGCAGTTTTGAGTCCTGCAAGTTTTATGGCGAATATTTTTTAAAAAACAACATCCGTACAGTTTTTACGTTATCTTTACAATATGAAAGAATCAGAAAAGGAGCAACTGCCGCGCGGATGCAAGATAATAGAGTTCCCCGAGCAGACTGACGACCGTGGTGCACTGGCTTTTGCGGAGGGCGCCCACCATATACCTTTTCAGATAGAACGGGTATTCTGGATATACGGCGTTCCTGACGGTAAGACCCGCGGCGGACACTCGCACAGCGAATCGGCCGAGGTGGTGGTACCCGTGAGCGGTGGCTTCAACATGATGGTGGATGACGGCACCAACCGGATAACGGTACGCATGGATTCTCCCAGAAGGGGTATCCTGATTCCGCCGGGTGTATGGTGTGACCTGCGGGATTTTGAGCCGGGAACGGTTTGCGTGGTGTTTGCATCGCACCCGTATAACGCATCGGGCTACATAAATGACTACAGCGAGTACCTGACCGAACAGTTGTCTGTAGTAAGGTATGATGCCTCTCGCAAGGATGAATGGAACGCTTTTGTCAAGGCATCCAAGAACGGGACGTTCCTGTTTGACCGCGGTTATATGGATTATCACAGCGACCGTTTTACGGACTGCTCACTCATGTTCTACAAGCACGGCAAGCTGCTGGCAATGCTGCCCGCCAACTGGCGTGAGGATGAGGGTACGGTGCAGTCACACGGCGGCCTTACGTATGGAGGTCTGATTGTTCCGAAGGAGATGATAGCGGTCGATGCACTGGAGGTGTTCAGTTGCGCGATTGACTGGATGAAACGCCAGCTGGGCGCTCACAGATGGTTGTACAAACCGGTTCCTTATATATATTGCTCCCTTCCGGCAGAGGAGGACCTGTATGCCCTGTTCCGTAGCGGCGGCAAACTCAAGGAGAGGGGAGTGTCATCGGTCATAGACCTTACTAAGAAGATGCCTATGCGCCAGTCGCGCAAATCCGGTCGTGTAAAGGCTCTGAAAGCAGGACTGACTATAGATGTGGGCAATATGGAGTCTGACCTGGAGGCGTTCTGGAATATCCTGGCCGGCATCCTGGAGGTAAAACACCGCAAGAAACCTGTGCACACTGTGGCCGAACTTCAACTTCTGCACAGCCGTTTTCCGGATAAGATAAGACTGCATGTGGTGCGCAACGGCACTGAGGTTGTGGCCGGTGCCCTTATATACGATATGGGCAGTATTGTCCATACGCAGTATCTGGCGTCATCGGAATTCGGAAAGAACAACGGTGCCCTTGACATGCTGCTGCATTACCTCATCACCACCGAGTATGCAGACAGGATATACTTTGACTTCGGGATATCTACCGAGAACGGAGGCAGCTATCTGAATGAGGGGCTGATTTTCCAGAAAGAGGGTTTCGGAGCCAGGTCTGTGGTTTATGACACATATGAAATGCTTTTTTGACCTATGATAGAATTCCTGCCCCTCAAGAAAGTTACGGAGAGGTATTCCGATGAGATACACAAAGCGCTGACTGGAGTTGCTGACAGCGGCTGGTACCTGCTGGGTGATGAGGTGAAGGCATTTGAGCGAGAGTATGCCGATTATATAGGAACGCATAACTGCGTGGCCTGCGCCAACGGTCTGGATGCGCTCTGGCTGATATTCAGGGCATACATTGAGATGGGCGTAATGGAGCCGGGAGACGAGGTGCTGGTCCCGGCTAATACATACATAGCCTCGATACTGGCTATAACCGGCAATGGACTGAAAGCTGTGCTGGTGGAGCCGCGCCGGGAGACTCTTGAGATTGATGAGAATCAGATAGAGGCTCTGATTACGGATAGGACCAAGGCGCTGATGACAGTACATCTGTACGGCAGGCTGTCATGGTCCGGGCGTATGGCAGATATATGCCGCAAGCATGGACTGAAACTGATCGAGGATAATGCCCAGGCTCAGGGTTGCATGACCCTGAACGGCAGGCGGACAGGTTCGCTTGGTGATGCCGCAGGCCATAGTTTCTATCCGGGAAAGAATCTTGGTGCACTGGGTGATGCCGGCGCTGTTACGACCGATGACGGTATTCTGGCGGAGACCGTCAGGGCTATCGCCAATTACGGTTCGAGCGAGAAGTACGTGTTCAGGTATCAGGGGCGTAACAGCAGAATGGATGAACTCCAGGCTGCGGTACTGAGAGTAAAACTGCGTCATCTGGATGAGGACAATGACCTGCGCAGGCGTATTGCCGTCATGTATATGGACGGCATCAGCAATCCCTTGGTCAGTATGCCCGAGCGATTGCATGACCAGTCTAACGTATGGCATATCTTCCCGGTCCTGTGCCCGTACAGGGATGAACTCCGTAAACATCTGCTCAAGAACGGAATCCAGACACTGATCCATTATCCCATCCCTCCCCATAAACAACAGTGCTACAGTGATTGGAACGGCATGAGCCTGCCCGTAACGGAGAGAATCCATGCACAGGAACTGAGCCTGCCCGTCAGCCCGGTGATTCAGGAGACTGAGGCAGCCCGGGTAATCCAGGCTGTCAACTCATTCGTGATGGTAGGGAAGGTTGTTGAGGATGGCGAATGAGCGGTAGAGCTGTTCTACGAATATGAGCCGTACCATCTGGTGAGAGAATGTCATTCTGGAGAGTGACAGACGTCCGGGTACGCGGTCATAGACATCGGGCGAAAAGCCATAAGGGCCTCCTATTATGAATACAAGCCGTTTGGTTGATTGCGACAGGCGTTTCTGGAGCCAGTCTGCCATGTCTGGCGATGTCATTTCACGGCCTTTGTCATCAAGCAGATATACATCATCTGAGGGTTGAAGCAGTTTAATTATCTGCTCTCCTTCACGTGACTTCTGAACCTGCGGCTCCATGCTGCGGGTGTTACGTATATCCGGTATGACCTGCATCTCAAACTGACAGAAATGGGTGAGACGGTCTACGTATTGGCCGATTCCGTCAGCAAGCCATTGCCGGTCTGTCTTGCCTACAACTATGAGGAGGACTCTCATTGTGGTGAGTGATAAAATAATTATTACACAAAAGTACAATCAATCCGTGTGATTTTGGTTGTTTGTCCGATAATTGTTAAGTTTGCAGGAGTTTTTGTTCAGGATTAGACTTAAACTGAGAATGTACGAGAGTCTGCAACAATTAGATACACTATCCATAAACTTCAATAGGACAGGCAACTGGCTGTTGATGGTCTTTATGGCCGTAGTAATGTACGGAGTGGCGTTGGGACTTAGGCCTCAGTTTTTCCGCGGCGTGTTCAACCGCCCCCGTGCCATGTTCATCGGACTGGCCTGCCAGTGGCTGGTGCTTCCGCTCGTAACTTTCCTGCTGTGCGTGCTGTTCCATGGATTTGTTCCTCCGATGGTGGCTATGGGTCTTATCCTGGTAGCCTCATGCCCGGGCGGCGCGGTATCCAATTTCATGACATCATATGCCAAGGGTAATGCCGAGCTGTCTGTACTGATGAGCACCATTACCACACTCGGCGCACCGATATTCACTCCCATAAACTATGCCATTTGGGGTGGATTCTATACCAAGTATATGGATTCGTCGGCAGGCGATGTGCTGCGTACACTTCAGGTTCCGCCGCTTCAGATAGCGCAGACCGTAATATTCATCATCGGCATTCCGGTGCTTTTGGGGCTGCTCACCGTAAAGTTCGCTCCCAATGCATCTGCACGTCTCAAGGTGATAATGCGTTACCTCTCCATAACTGTATTCCTGTGCGTGGCCATAATGATGATGTCACAGAACTTTATCCTGTTCAAGGAGTATATAGGTTTTATATTCATAATCGTTTTTATCCATAATCTGATAGGTTTCAGTATAGGCTATTCGGCTGCTACAATAGGAAAGACACCTGTGAAGGACCGTCGTGCCGTAACGCTTGAAACCGGTATCCAGAATTCCGGATTGGGGCTTCTGCTGCTCTTCAACACCGGAATATTCCCACCAGAGATAGCCAAGGGCGGAATGGTGTTCGTGACCGCATGGTGGGGCGTATGGCATATCCTGTCAGGTCTTCTGCTGAGTACGGCGTTCCGTTTTTCGGCATTCGATACTACAGGGCTTTCAAAATTCTTGCATAAAAAATGAGACAGCACATTCAGGATAGTGATTCATTATATACATTTCTAAAGGTTTTTGTTGACTGGTCGGTAAAAAGCTCATACAGAAAATACCAGATAGAAGGCTTTGAAAACATCCCGACCGACGGAAGCGTGATATGGAGCTCCAATCATACCAATGCTCTTATGGACCCCATGGTCCTGCTGTCATCATCGGTCCAGCGAAAAGTGTTCGTGGCCAGGGCTGACATATTCAAGAAGAATTGGGCCAGAAAGGCTTTGTCATTTCTCAGGGTCATGCCCATCTATCGCATACGTGACGGAATAAGTGCCGTCAAGCATAATGACGAGTCAATAGCGCAGGCTACCGGAGTGGTGCTGGACGGGGTTCCTTGTGTGATCTATCCCGAAGCCACACACAGGCCCAAGCACTCCCTGCTCAAGTTGAGCAAGGGCGTTTTCCATATAGCAGAATCCGCAATAGCCCGGTCACCGGAAAGCAAGCCGGTTTATATACAGCCGATAGGCATAGAATACGGTGATTATTTCAGATTCCGCTCAACTGTCCTGATACGTTTTGGAGAGCCTGTCAACGTTACAGAGTTCATGGCAGGACATGCAGATGACCCTGAACCGGTCAGACTGCTGAAATTGCGCGAACTGCTCTCCGGGAAGCTGGCCGAGCAGATAGTGTACATCCCTGATGACGATGATTATGACGCCATATGGGAGTATACCAAGCTTAAGGCGGACAATCCTGAGTATTTCAGGAAATCAATATCGGAGATTGAATCCGGACAATCCGGAAAGCTGAAGGGGTTGCTCCGTATCCAGGCTGTCGACAAGTATGCAGTTGCGGAGGCTCTGGCTTTAAGGGAAAATGATCCCGACAATGCGCATGAACTGTTCAAGAAAGTGGACACCCTGCGCCTTTGGAGAATCCAGAACGGGATTTCGGTTTATTCAATTGCCAATGAGCCGGGTTGCCTCAAACTGTTCCTGAAGACTCTGGTGGCGCTGTTGGGAATACCGTATTACCTGTTTTGCGGTATTGTAGGCTCCATAAAGTGGATTCCGGTACTGTTTATCCTGAGAGGCGTAAAGGATGACGCATTCTATAATACGGCAAGATACGGAATACGTCTGGGCCTTGCCATTCCCGCACTGATAATCTGGACTCTTGTCTATTTCCTGCTGTTCAACTGGAAGATTGCGGCAGTGCTTCTGATATTGTCCCTGCCTTCATTCAAATTCCTGTATGACTACGGCAATTATTTCCGCCGGTTCATATCGGACGTAAGGTGGAAACTGAAAAAGAAGCGCGCTCCGGTAAAAGTATTATAGACCGGAATAGAACTGCTCGTATTGTCTGGCCACCTTGATATAGTCATGGTGGCGTCTTATATACTCCACTGACTGCCGTTTAAGTTCAGAGATACGTTCCGGATTAAGGATAAGCTGTTCCAGCTGATTGTACACGCTCTGCTCATCGGGCTGGACATTGATGATGGGCCGAAGTTCCTCCTCGCCCAGTATGCTGTAGTTTTCGGGTTCCCCGCCACCAATGTCGATGATGCCCTTTGACATGGCAAGCAGAGAATTCATCGAAGGCGTATAGCTGTATAGCTGGTCCAGTATGGCATCGCTGCCGTCCATCATTCTCTGGTATTCGTCAAAAGGAACCCCATTGGCTATCCTTAGTTCCAGACGGTCAGGATACTTTTCCTTGAGAGCCTGTGCGGCACGCAGCATTATGTCTGTGCCCTTGTAGGCGGAACGGTCTCGGCTTATACCCACAAACAGCTTGAGCGGACCTCCGTAGAAGGATGTGTGGTAAATGCTTGGCATGATGATGGGCAGTGGTATGAAACGCATCTTGTGGCGCAGCTGGCTGACTTGGTTGTATGTTGCCCAATACTCATAGAGGCATGCGGGGATGCCGTCACAGTCATGGGCGATAGTCTCGGAAAGTTTCTGTTTGGGGGTTCCTGTCCATTCCTTCCGGTAACGCTCAGCCTCGATGTCTGTACGCGGTTGGTCTCCGAAATTGAAGTCGCTGTATCTGAGGGGCCTCTGCCAGGTGTTGACGCTGACCCAGTAATAATCCATACCGAAGGATCCCATCACCATCTTCCGGTTATGACGGCGCAGGTAACGGTATATGGGTAGGATACGCTCTGCCTTAAGCTCGAGGAACATGGGGTTGATGAGCTGCACGATATCATAACCCCGCATTCCTGGCAGGGCCTTTGCCAGTCTCCACAGGAAAGACAGGCGTCCGGATGGATCACGCTTAAGGTCAATGTCACGCGGATAATCTTTCCAGCCGTCACCGTCGCTGGCCACGGTAACCTGATGACCCAGTTCCCTGAGTCCCTTGGCAAGCGTGTTGTGCACGTTGCTGTATTCACCAAGAAGCAGTATTTTCATTTGTAGAACAATTCTATTAAGTGAAGCAGGTATTGTCCTGTCCTGTTGCCGGACAAGGCGGCAAACAGCCTTGACCTGGCCGGAAGGGAGTCTGCGCGAAGCGGAAACAGCCCCATCCGCTGCAGGGCCCGGATCTGGACAGGCAGCGCGTCATGCCAGTCTTTACGGCGTAAAGTCCGTCTCAGGTGGTCAATGGCAAGGCTGTCTATCTTCTTGTCAAGTCCGTCATGCTGTTCCGTGCTGTGCTCCTGCCTGAACTCCAGAAGGCTCTGTATGGCCGCAATGGTATGACTTGACTTGAGTTCAGTATTCTGTGCAGAGTGGGATGTGATTATGGTGCCGGGGTGCACGTAATATGCATATACGGGATGGCGTGCATATGTCATCCTTTTGCTGAAGAACAATAAACGTGGAGTAAACTCTTCATCTTCTATATACCTGTTCTCCATGAACCTGAGTCCGTGGCCCCTTATCAGTTCTGTGCTGATAATGAACTGCCATGCACCGCTGAACAGGTTTCCTTGACTCATGTACTCATTGCCTGTGCACAGGGCTGAAAATGCAGGCTTACCTGAAACCGGACAGTCAGCAGGGGCGGATGTCCTTGTGGTCCTGAATCCGAATCCAACCAGGTCGGCTCCATTCTGTTCCATGGCTTTTATGCAGGGAACCAGAGTGCCGGGAAAATAGTAGTCATCGGCATCGAGAAAAGCCAGCATATCGCCTTTTGCGTTGTCAATGCCTGTGTTTCGGGCAGCTCCCAGCATACCATGGGCCCGTTTGGTATAGTAAAGGGGCATTCCGCCGAAAGGCCTCATGTCCGGGTCTCCGGGAGAACCGTCATTGACCAGGATCACCTCGTACGGAATCAGTCCGTCCAGGTTGTCGCGTACTGACAGTATCGCCCTGTGGAGCAGTCTTTCAGACTCGCTGTCCCGGTTGGGATTGTAATATGGTATTATGACCGAAATCATATAGGATATTTTTTTGTCCCCAGCAGAGAGCATACAAACCGCACTCCCAACATATAGGCAGAGACGGATTTAAGTATCTGTCCTGATGACAGGCCGGATCTGAAAATGAATGTAAAACCAGGCTTGAGTTTATTGAGGGCACGGGATTTCCCTTTAAGATAGGTCTTGCGGGCATCCTGACAGCGATAAAGGTCTGTGAGCAGGTTAAGGCACCTGTTCCATAGACGCATCCTTGCTGCTGCCTGGTGGTTCTCATCGGTTATATGCCTCAACAGATTGATATGATGCCTGAACAGGGGTTCCTGATTACGGAAATGATAACGGCTGGTTATGCCGCCCTCATTACGGTAATACAGGTAACAACCCTTGTCTGAATACCTTATGGACCTGCATTTTTCTATTATCCTGGGACAGACTGCAGCATCCTCAAAAGATTCGCCCTGTGGAAACCTGATGTTTTCAAACAGCTCACGCCTGTAGATCTTGTTACATGCATAGCAGTGGTCATATCCGTTGCTGTCTATCCAATGCCTGAAAATTTTTCCGCCTTCAACTGTTTCGGGCTTGAAAGACAGGACGTAGGAATAGGGGGAACCGTAGTGAACATTGACCGGGAACTCAATCAGGTCGGTGCCGGGGTTTGATTCCAGCCATTCCAGATTTGCGGACAGGGTGTCAGGGGAGAACTCGTCGTCACTGTCTATGAATGACAGCCATGTCCCGGAAGATGCCTCTATGCCGGTGTTCCTGGCTGCACTCAGGCCCCCGTTCTCCCTGTGTATGACATGGACCTGACTGTATGCCGATGCCATCGCGTCGCACAGGGTAGAACTGCCGTCGTCAGAACCGTCATCCACCAGAATGACCTCCATGTCTGTCACTTTCTGGGACAGGACACTCCTGATGCACCTTTCCAGGGAGGACAGGGTGTTGTAAACCGGAATTATAACTGATAATCGTGCCATCTGTATATTCAAAAACGTGAAACAGCCTGCTTTATTACTGTTTTTATGTAATTTTGTAAATATCATTACGTTTAGATAGTGTGAACAACGCGGAGACTGACAGCAGGGAGACGGTTAGGGGAGGGCAGGAGCATTCCGATGCCTATGACCGGATA
>CAJOLR010000058.1 GCA_905235565.1 uncultured Bacteroidaceae bacterium
GGACGATGCAAAGTCCCTGGAGACACTGCCCAACCCGTTTGAGTACTCAAACAGCAAGAAGCAGGTCAAGAAATTCAAGGACTGGGAGAAACGTCGCGCCGAGATAATCCGTGAGCTGTATCACTATGAAGTAGGTGAGAAACCTATGGTTGACAAGAAGGATATCGAGGCAAAGCTTGAGGACAACACTCTTACAGTTATTGTACATCGTAACGGTGAGACACTGACCATAACATCAAAGATCACCTATCCCGAGGGTGACGGTCCGTTCCCTCTGATGATCGGTATGTCCGGCATAAGCCTGCCGCGTAACTTCTTCCCTGAGCGCAAGATTGCCACCATGAACTTCAACATGGGTCAGGTAATGGCTCACCAGCAGAGACGTGGCAGCGAGCCCATCAACAAGATCTATCCCGAACTTGTTGAGAACGGTGCATATGCAATGTGGCCATGGGGCGTAAGCCGTATCATTGACGGTCTGGAGATTGTAGGAACTGCAAGCAAGATCGATATGAAACACATCGGTGTGACAGGTTGCTCCTATGCAGGCAAGATGGCTCTCTGGTCCGGTGCCTTTGATGAGCGCATCGCTCTGACAATCGCTCAGGAGCCGGGTGGCGGCGGTGCTGCCGCATGGCGTGTATCTGAGACTCTGGGTCATGTCGAGACTCTGGGTAACACCGATCCTCACTGGTTCAAGGAGTCAATGTGGGACTGGAAGGATGCCAACGTATCCAAGCTTCCGTATGACCACCATGAGCTTTGCGCCCTGGTATGCCCTCGTGCCCTTCTTGTACTTGGCAATACCGATTACGAGTGGTTGGCCGATGAGGCAGGTTACGTATCCTGCGTAGCAGCCCGCGAGGTATGGAAGAAATTCGGCATAGAGGACCGCATGGGATTCTCAGTTCAGGGTAAACATGGTCACTGCCAGCTGCCGCAGAGCCAGTATCCCGAGGTTGAGGCATTCATTGACAAGTTCCTGCTGGGCAAGGAGGATGCCAACACCATCATTCAGTTTGTGGATGAGACTCTGGCTGACAAGGAGGTCCAAAAGTGGATTCCTTGGGCACAAACCGGCTTTAAATAAGCTGCTTACACTTTAATTATCATACATATACATTGGGGACGGTTCTGTTTTAGATTCCGTCCCCAATGTATTGTTTTCTTTTACGGGCGTAATAATCGGCTCTTTTAGGATTCTCAGGAAACCAGCCGCGAAGAACCCTTTTTTCTTGTGCGAATATTTCCAGTATACCCCAGTAACAGGAGAATGAGGCGGCTCCCGATATAGTGGATAGTGTGGTATTGGACAAGAATAATGATAATGTCGCGAATATCGTACCGGCCAAAGCCAGAATCCACCAGCTTTGCCTGCCCCAGTGATACTCCATCTTTATTACAATGGGATGGCAGATTCCGATAATAAGGAACACGGCTGCTCCTACAATGATACCTTTAAAATACATATATATACCTTTTATATAATTTCCTTATTCCCCCAACCGTTACTTTATCCTTGTCATGTGGTATCAGAATAATCCGTTTGGGGTATCAGTATTATTATTCCGGTGCAAAAATATAAAAAAAACTTCAATATCGCTTGCGATATAAGATATAATGCCTAAATTTGCATCGTGAACGATATAAATAATAGGACATATGAGTAATATTTATGATTTCAAAGCACTTACCGGAAAGGGTAAGGAAGTGGATTTCAGTCAGTATCAGGGCAAGGTCCTGATGATAGTCAACACAGCATCCAAGTGTGGTTTCACCCCACAGTATGACGGTCTGGAGGCTCTTTATCAGAAGTATAAGGATCAGGGATTGGACATAGTAGGTTTTCCGTGCGATCAGTTTGCACATCAGGAGCCGGGCTCAAATGAGGAGATTGAGGAGTTTTGCCGTGTAAACCATGGCGTTACTTTCCAGCTGATGACCAAGAGTGATGTGAACGGAGCCGATGCTCACCCCATATTCGAGTATCTCAAGAGCATGGCTCCGTCAGAAGAGTATATCGGCCTTAAGGCAAAGGCAGCCGCCAAACTGTTCAAGAGCATCAGCAAGAGTGTGGAGAAAGATAATGACATCAAGTGGAATTTCACCAAGTTCCTGATCAATCGTGACGGTTCTGTGATCAAGCGTTTTGCTCCCACTACTACTCCGGAGCAGATGGAGAATGATATTCAGGCCTTTATTGGATGAAAGAGGAATTCAAACTTGAAAACCAGCTCTGTTTCAGACTCTATACTGCATCGAGACTGATTACCCAGGCATACCATCCGCTGTTATCGGCGCATGGTATTACCTATCCCCAATATCTTGTGCTGTTGGTCCTGTGGGAGAAAGACGCCCAGCCGGTCAATGACATAGCCAAGCGCCTGTATCTGGAGACCAACACCGTCACCCCGCTTTTGCAGCGGATGGAAAGGGAGGGTGTCATAAACCGTTCCAAAGGCAGGGAGGATGCCCGGCAGATAATAGTGACTCTAACCGAAAAAGGAAAGCAGCTCCAGGCAGACCTGTCGGACGTTCCTTTTACGGTTGGCAGGGCGGTAATGTGTGACAGCATCTCTACCCAAACGGTTTCGGACCTATACAGGATGCTGGATGATATAATTGATAAACTGGCACAATAGTAACATTACCTATAGTGTAATAACCTAATTGAAGTTATGAAAAAGTGTTTTCAGTTATTACGGCTATATTGACAACGATCATGTCGGTCGCCTATGGACAGAATGAGAGTATCGTTGGCAATATAAATCTCTTTACCAATCAATTATATCAGACAACCCATTCCTGACTAACGGGAATGGGCTTTTTTTGTGTTAAAGAATCCGGGAATGAGTGTCTTTTACGATGAAAAAAACATACCTTTGCCAGCCAGAACACGATAGGTGTCTTGAAAGTGATGATTAATATGCAGGATATGTTGAAGGGTTATTTTTATGGTGTATTGACGGTGTTTCTTACACTTGTATTTTCAGTTACAAACGGATTATTCGTACATGTCTGTGCCAATCAGGATGTTGAGGGCAGGAGTCTGGTTGTTCTGACATCCGACTCGATAAGATTTGAGACCGAAGAGATAGAGGTTACTGCATCAAGGATCCGGACTCCGCTCCCCAAGGCCTCCCGCATAATAGGGATAATGACTCAGGAGCAGATAAGCGCATACCCTGTACAGTCCGTAAATGATATCCTTAAATATGCTGTTGGGGTGGACGTGCGTCAGCGTGGACCGATGGGTGCACAGACGGATGTTGGCATACGCGGAGGAAACTTTGAGCAGGTGGCGATTCTTTTGGACGGCATAAACATATGTGATCCGCAGACTGGTCATAACTCTTTTGATTTTCCGGTCGACATGAGCGATATAGACCATATAGAGGTGCTTGAGGGTCCGGCCGGCAGGGCATATGGTTCATCGTCTCTTATGGGTGCCATCAATATTGTAACCAGGACTGCGGCCAGGACATCGGGCAATGCGCATGCAGAGGCCGGCAGTTGGGGTTATGCAGCCACTGGTGCAAGGGCGGCTGCAGTCAATGGCGGGTGGAATAATATGATATCGGTAAACTACGGGCGCAGCGACGGCTATAGCCGCAGCAAGGCAGGAAATTTAAATGCCGATATGAATTACAAGAAAGCCTTCTACAAGGGCAGTTATGCGGATGATGACATAAAGGTTAACTGGCATGCCGGTGTCAGTATGAAGGATTGGGGCAGCAACACATTCTACTCGTCCAAGTATGATGAGCAGTTTGAGCATACCGTAAAGACATATACGGCATTGCAGGCAGAGAACCGCATCGGACGTGTTCATATTCATCCCAGTGCATGGTGGAACCATAATGAGGACCGCTTTGAACTGATTCGTGGCAGCGAGTCTGCAGTGCCTTTCAATTACCACCGCTCTGATGTGGCCGGTGTGGGTTTCAACAGCTGGTTTGACTGGATACTTGGCCGTACCGCATTGGGTGCCGAACTGAAGAATGAGAATCTGGTGAGTGGTAATCTTGGAGAGCCTCTTGCCGAACCTAAACATATCAAAGGTACCGACCGTGACTATACAAAGGGATTGAACCGCACCAATATCAGTTTCATACTGGAACATAACCTCAACCTGAAATGGTTCTCAATGAGTGCAGGTGTGGTGGGTGTCCGCAACTCATGGAACGGTATGGACTTGCGCTTTTATCCCGGAGTGGACATGAGCGTAAAGATGGGTGATAACCTGAAATTGTTTGTAACGTATAATACCTCCCTGCGACTGCCTTCAGTGACCGAACTATATTACAGCGTTGGCGGTTACAAAGCCGACAGCCATCTCAAACCGGAGGAGCTCAAGGCTGTTGACCTGGGATTGAAGTATGCCGATTATCGCGGTGTCCAGGCATCGGCCTCGGTCTATTACAACCGTTGTTCCAATATGATAGACTGGATAATGGATATTACTCAGGCTGAGGAGGTGCGGCATTGGGAGTCTGTCAATTTTACCGAGATCAACTCATTGGGTGCCGAGATTACAGCAAACGTGAGCCTTGAAACCCTGTTCCCGAGACAGCGTCTGTTAAAATCAATAGATGTGGCGTACAATTTCATAGACCAGCAGAAGGTGGATGTTCCAGACATTCAGAGCCGTACCACACTGGAATACCTTAAGCATAAGGCAGTGGCGGGGATGCGTTTCAATCTGCCGCTCAATATGGAACTGGGTATCAACTACCGATACCAGGAGCGTACAGGTACCTTTACCGATACGGAAGGTCAGGTGCAGGATTTTGAACCTTACGGCCTGCTTGATGCCCGGCTTCAATGGCGAAATGGCCGATATGACATATATCTGGAAGGCAACAATCTTACCGGCAGGCAATACTATGATTACGGTTGCATACCACAGCCTGGTTTCTGGGCAATAGCAGGTTTCTCTTTTGATATCTGATTAAAGAAACGAAGATTATTCTTAAAAAGACAGGGATGTGGGTATCTGTCAGTACTGACATTCTTTTATTTAAGGCTATAATAGCGCTATTTTCTGTAGTTCGGGATATGATTGGGTGAAAATTCCAAAGTTGATATATTTGCAAGGGTAATACTATGCAAATGGAGCAGACGGAAGATTACACCATCGATCTGGAAAGGATAATCAAGTCACGCACGGGACGTAATAAGGTGCCGCGTTGGGTTGTCGGTGCCGCCAACAGATTCTTACATGTTGATTACATCAACGGTTTCCTCGGACAGGGATATGAGGGAATAGAGTTCTGCCGCCGTTGCATGGAATACATGAATGTGACCATCCATACCGAAGGTCTTGAGGAACTGAAGGACAAGTTGCCGTCTGATGCCGGAGTGACGTTTGTATCGAACCATCCTCTGGGCGGTGTAGACGGAGTAGCCTTGACCGGTATAATCGGATCCTCATTTGACCGTGAAGTCCGCCTGTTGGTCAATGATTTCCTGATGAGCGTCAAGGGGCTTGCCCCAATGTGTGTCCCGGTAAACAAGATGGGGGCGCAAAGCCGCAGTCTTCCGGAAATGATGGAAGGTGTTTACTCCGGCCGGAACAATCTTCTGATCTTTCCGGCCGGCGCCTGTTCGCGTGTCATTGACGGAAAGATTCAGGACCGCAAGTGGAACAAATCATTCATAAGATACAGCCGTGATTATAACCGCTGGATAGTGCCGGTGCATTTTTTCGGCCGTAACTCACGTCATTTTTACAGGATTGACAGGTTGTGCAGGCTACTTCACTTAAAGTTCAACCTGCCTATGTTTTATCTGCCTGATGAACTGTACCGTGCCCGAGGTGGCAGTTACAGGGTGGTTTTTGGTGACCCGATGCCGCCTGAATTCTTTGATGAAAGCCGAGGATGTGCACAGTGGGCTGATTATGTTAGAGATATTGTTTATAAACTGGAATAAATCCGTAATTGGAACATGGAAAAGATAATAGAACCTGTAGGATTGGATCTTATCAAGGCCGAACTTACTGATGACCGTAAACTCATGGACACCAACAAGGGCGGGAACGAGCTCTTTGTGGTGGATTGTCATAACGCTCCCAATACACTGCGTGAGATAGGACGTTTGCGTGAGATAACCTATCGGGCGGCAGGAGGCTGTTCCGGCAAGTCGATGGACCTGGATGAATATGACCTTATGGACAAGCCGTATCAGCAGTTGATAGTCTGGGATCCGGATGCTCAGGCTATAATAGGCGGTTACCGCTATATCCTGGGGACCGATGTGGACTTTGATGAGAATGGTCAGCCTAAGGTAACCTCATCACATCTTTATCATTTTTCAGATAGGTTCATACGGGATTATCTGCCATACACCATGGAGTTGGGCCGTTCTTTCGTGAGACCCGAGTACCAGAGCTCGGCTGTCGGCAGCAAATCTCTTTTTACGCTTGATAATCTTTGGGATGGTATAACAGGAGTGGTGCTGAGCACTCCTGGCATAGACTATCTTTTCGGCAAGATGACCATTTACAAGTCATATGACAAGGCTGCCCGCGAACTGATACTCCATTTCCTGGAAAAACATTTCCCTGACAATGACATTCTGGTGCGTCCGTATCAGGCAATGGTCCCGGATACCGATACCAGGCTTCTTGACCTGTTGCTCAATGATGACCGTCTCAAGGTTGATTATCGTAATCTCAAGGATTACGTTCATCGTCTCGGAACAAATATCCCGCCGCTCATCAATTCTTACATGAACACCTCTTCGACCATGAAGATATTCGGCTCTACCATAAATGATGAGTTATCGGACGCTATTGAGACCGGACTTATGATCCGTTTCAGTGAGATTAACATGGATAAGAAGGAGAGACATGTCAAAGCTTTCCTCGAAAAGCGGATGCCAAGATTCCGCCGTATACGACGGTCAGACCTGATAACGCCGGAAATTGAATTCAAATAAGGAAAGCGCAAAGGAAATCAGTCTCCTTTGCGCTTTCCTTATTTAATAATGTCGATAATATTTAATATATTCGCCATCTATTCAAGCCGAATCAGAAATCATAATATGGACAAGAAGGTTGAAATGAACCCTAACCTGCTGGTGCGCTTTCCGGGCAAACCTGCAAGTGAATCTACGTGTGATGACATAATCCGTTACTGCCGCGAGAATGCGGTGCAGTTCATCAACCTGCACTACTGCGGATGGGCCGCCAAGTGTAATCCGCCTGAACAGGCGCAGGACAAGGATTTCAGCTACAAGCAGACATTCGAGTGGCGTGTTCTCGGACAGTATTGTGGATTACCTTATTAAGTTCCTGACCGATTTCCATGACGAGACCCTGCGCAGCCAGCTGGACTCAAAGGGCCTGCTCAAACTGGTCGAGGAGAGCATTGATAAGGGATAAGTTGCCTCGCGTTTTATCCAATTGAGAATTTAGAACTGAGAGATGTTAAGGGCGCAGCAGTGGAACAGCCAGATATGGCTCAGCGGGTGGTGGAAAGCATCGGTTAGCCGTGGAGGTGATGCCAAGCGGGCGTTGCTTGCCAAGGTGTTCATGCACAATCTGGACATTTTCCGTGACGGAGCCTACCGCACGGAGACTGACCGCGTTGTCACTCTGCCCGTCAGCGGACAGTTTCTGGATGATGCCCGGATGTTCTCCGCACCCATCGGACTCAAAAATGATACAAAAGGGGTCAGCCCCCAATTGTATCATTTTGACGTTCTTAATCAGGATTGTATTCTGGTTACGCGGGATCTGGTGGAGCAGTTGTACAATCCGGCTTTGCTCAATATGGCCAGCCTGTATCATCCCGGAGGCGGGGTACTGACAGGCGCGAGTGCACAGGAGGAGGACCTTTGCCGCCGCAGCACACTGGCACTATCGCTGTACCAGTTCTCACTGCCGGGAGGCCGGTACGGTGACCTGGCCGATATGGTGGGCGTAAAACGGCGTGCCGAGAGGTATCCGATGGACAATACCTACGGCGGTATCTACAGTCCGGGTATCACGTTCTTCAGAGGTACCCGTGATGAGGGTTATGCTCTGCTGGACAATCCGTTCCAGGCTGCGGTGATATCGGTGGCTTCACTCAATTACAATCCCAGGCACGGACACAACTCACTTGATGAGAACGGCAATATTCCGGAAAGAGACAAGCCCGTGCTTAAAGAGAAGATACGCACCATACTGCGTATCGGCATACTGAAAGGGCATGACAGCCTGGTACTGGGCGCTTTGGGTTGCGGGGCGTTCTGCACTCCGCCTGCCCAGATGGCGCGTCTGTTCCATCAGGTCCTGGACGAGGAGGAGTTCCAGGGCCGTTTCAGAAAGATTGTATTTGCAATCATTGATTCAGCTTCAAGCAACAATTTCAAGCCGTTCCAAAACGAGTTTAAATCATGACAGCTTCTTTATCAACTCAAGCCCAGCAGTTCCTTCCTGTAAAAGGTATAGTAAATGCCCGTGACCTGGGTGGTTATACTACTTCAGACGGACGTGTTATACGTTCCGGATTGCTTATACGTGCCGCATCTCTGGCCGATGCCACCGCTGCCGACCTCAGGTATCTGCAGCAGATTCCGGTTACCAAGGTCATTGATTTCAGGCAGGATTTTGAACTCTCGGGACGTGAGGACCGGATAATTGAAGGCGCTGAGTATGTGCGAATTCCCATAAACAGCAACGGCAATGCAATGGATGATGAGGAGGCCGTAGGGATAAAGAAACAGAAGTCATTCAATGTCAGGAAACTGATAATGATAGCTGCCTTCAACAAGAAGGCGCAGAAGGTGGCACGTGACCTATATCCCAACATGGTCACTCTTGAACCTTGTCAGAAGCGGTTTGCCAGATTCCTGCGGATACTGGTTGAAAACCCGGACAGCGGAGCCGTATTCTTTCACTGCACGCAGGGTAAGGACCGCACCGGACTGGCATCGGCCTATATACTGGCGGCTCTTGGGGTGGACAGGGAGACCATCATTGCCGATTTTGATGCAACCAATGCGGTTTATGCCAAGGATGTAAAGCGTCTGTCGCGCCGCGTACGCTTTTGGGGCGGTAAGGAGGATGAGCTGAGTGTTGTCCAGGCGTTCATCGGTGCCAACACGGAGAACTTTGTCAAGACACTGGATATGATTGACGCTCAGTACGGATCGATGGAAAACTACCTGAAAGGTCCCTTGGGCCTCTCTGATGCCGATATCGAAATCTTGAGAAAACGTTATTTGATGTAATGTAAAGTGATGCATTAGGGTATTTCTTTCAGTCGCTTCGCTTGGTAAAAGCGTCCCTTCGGGCCGAGCGCCCTTTGCGTCACTTTTATGATATTATTAGTTATGGACTACCAAAAGATTAATCTTGAAGAGTATGTTAAGACCGGTGAGGGCGGTCAGGGCGTTGCATATACGCACAAGACCGATAAGCGCCTTGCCAAGTTATATAACCCCGGATTTGAGGCCGATGTAGCTGTGGAGGAGTATGGGGCCGCCCTGGCCATGTATGAACTTGGCGTGCCTACGCCCCGTCCCTACAGGCTGATAACAGATGGCGAGAGGGTAGGTGCCGAGTATGAACTGATTGAAGGCAAGCGCTCGTTTGCCCGTATCATATCCCAAGAGCCTGACAGGATGGAGGAGGTGAGCCTTACCTTTGCCCGCGTGGCCAGTGAACTCCATGCCGTCAAGGCCGATACCTCTAAGCTGCCATCCATGAAAAAGAGGATGCAGGATTTCTTTCACAAGGATGGTGTGGTGCCGGAATTCCTGAGAGACCGGGTGCTGCCTATTCTGGATTCCATTCCTGATACTCCTTATTGTCTGCATGGTGACATGCAGATAGGTAATATCATAACAGACGGTCGCCGTAACCTGTGGATTGATATAGGTCAGGCCGCATACGGTGCACCCGAATGGGATGTCAGTCTTTGCTGGCGCATCAGTCAGATTGCAGATCCGGCAAGAACAGACCAGCTCTTCCATCTTACACCGGAGCAGATGCAGCAGCACTGGAATATTTTTGCCCCGGCCTATTACGGCATCGCTCCACAGGAGATTGGCTTGATAATACGCAAACTCCTGCCTTACGCTGCCATAAAATCGGCCTACATGTATTATCTGACTTTCCATCAGCCCATGGCCGATGATATGGCTCACCGTCTGTCGGACTCAATGCTCTTGTAATCGAAGAGGGGACGGAAACGCCCCCCTTCTCAACTCCCTGTTTTGTTTTCTCAAAGATAACTTGAAAAACACGGCAAAATGCTTGCGGAAATTCCATGGTTTTGTATATTTGCGAATATTTTTAAGTTATTTATGAAAAAGACTTTATTCTTCTGCACAATTGCCTTTATGGGACTCTCAGTATGGTCCTGCAGCAAAGATGATGACAATCCCGTAAAAGACTCCGGTCTTGTAATCAGCAGCTATCAGGTTATCAGCATTTCCGGTGGCAAAGAGTACGCAAAGGATGTCTATACACCTATGTACGATGCCCAGGGCAGGGTTGTGAAAACCGTTTATGAAGTGTATTCCTTCCCTAAAGGTGAATACAATCTGCTTACGGTCGAGATCAGAGACTTCGATTACGCGACTTCCACGGCGTATGCGACGGACTGCTGGGAAATCATAACCCCGGGAAAACTCGAGGTCACGGGTCCCGACAAGTTAGCGCTGAAATTCGGAGACGGACTCAAACTCCTGAAGGTCACGGACCCGGACAGGACTTTAGACTATACTTACAACGGAGATTACCTGTCATCCTACTCGGTGACATTTACGGGTAACAGCCCTATTGTAAAACATTATACCTGGAGCGGCGGGGACCTTGTCAATATGATGGAAGAAGAAATCACGGCAGGCTCCGGCCCATATAACATCAATGTCACTTACGGAAAGGAAGCGAATCCTTTCGTGAACACGATTGATCCTCTGCTTGCCATCCACTCTTCCATGCTTCCCGAATATGCCAGCGCGAACCTTATCGGCAAGAGCAGCGCACATCTTCCTGTCTCGTACAAGGAAGACTTTTAT
>CAJOLR010000059.1 GCA_905235565.1 uncultured Bacteroidaceae bacterium
CTTGCATTTCACAACATTTTATTGAGCGTTGTTCTGGTAAAAGAAGACTCTTGCAAGAACAATGAATATTTGGACTAACTATTTGATACATAATATTTTATTAACTATTTAACGAAGTATTGGTTTATGTTAGTTAGCATAATTGTCCCTAACTATAATCATTCCAAGTTTCTGCCTCAGCGCATAGACAGTATTCTGTCTCAGACCTATCAGAATTTTGAACTGATTATTCTTGATGACTGTTCTACCGATAATAGCGCAGAGGTGATTAAGGGCTACGCTCAGAACGAAAAGGTGTCGCACATTGTGTTGAACGAATACAACAGTGGCTCCACCTTTATTCAATGGCAGAAGGGATTTGATCTGTCAAAGGGCGAATTGATTTGGATTGCTGAGAGCGATGATTATAGTGATCCAGATTTTTTGCAAACAATGGTCGAAACTTTCAAAGAAAAAGAAAGCGTATCCTTTGCATATTGTACATCCAATATTGTTGATGGAGACGGTCACCCTTTGAACAGGAATGATGTCGCTAGCAGAATACCGGAAGGTGTGTTTGATGGTGTACAGTTTGTTAAACGGTATATGCTTAGCGGGAACTCCGTATGGAATGCCAGTGCTGTAGTGATGCGTAAGGAGTTCGCCTTACAGGTTGATAAGCAGTATATGAATTATAAGTCTGCGGGCGACCATCTTTTCTGGGTTGAACTTGCCGAGATGGGTGAGGTGGCCCACATTGGAAGGAAATTGAATTACTTTCGTCAGCATAACAACAATGTGACGCCAGCTAAGACGAAAGACGGCACAACATATAGAGAAGAATATCAGATATTCTCCTATATAACAAACAAGCACGATATTTCAAATCTAAAAAAGTTTAGAGCTCGTTCTTTTTACCTATTAAGAATACAGGAAGTCGAGCTGGCCTCTGAAGAAGTGAGGAATGAGCTGCTGCAGCTTTGGGACTATAAGTCCTGGATGAAGACTTCATTGCTGCGACTTATCATCCATGTGATTTAACAGACTAATGAAAAAGAATGGCGCATGATAGAGGGCTCTCCGCGAAATCCTTTTGACAAAACACCGTCGGCAGTTGTCTATAAACCCAAAGCGATCTATTATGGCTGTGAAATGGATTTAAGTCACACAATACCCACATCCGTGTTTGGAACGACAAAATAGGCACCTTAGCTGAATAAAGTGGCTCTTCTTCACAAGTCTCATCCATCTCTCAGGCTCTCTAAGCTTCCTTCACTTACACATCACCAGTTTGCCGGTATTCAATGCTTTCAGGAAGTCTGGAGCGTCAATAGCACCAGGATAAGTACAATGTGCCTTACCCTCTCCGTTTCCGAAGGAAATGGGCTGATTGGCCCAGAAGTTGATGTAGCTGACGGAATATCCCTGAAGGGCAGGAATGACAGCACGTGTCCACCACTCGGGATCATCTGTATTCTCTCCCCCACTCTCAGCTAAACAGATGGGGTTCTGCCAACGCTGCCCCAACTGTTGCACAACGGCCAGATTCTGATGGGCACGACGGATAAAATCCGCCCGTTTGGCCTCTATACCACCAGTAAGGGAATTATCGCGATACACCTCAGTACCAAGAATATCTACATAATCTGTACCTGGGAACCGTTCCAGATAATCATCCACCGTATGGGTCACGCCGCTGACGGAAAAACAATACAGAAGGTTGGTACATCCCTTCTTACTAAGATATTTGTGGGTAAAACGCCATAGCCTAACAAAATCCCTGCTGCTGCAGAGGTCGTGCCCCCACCAGAACCAACTGCCCTGCGACTCATGAAAAGGACGGAAAATGATAGGAATGAGCTGCCCTTCATCGTCTCTGAGCGTAAGAATATAATCAGCTGCAAGGTCCAGATTATGTCTGAACTTCCTTCGGGCATAAATTCTCCTAAGTATCTTACGAACTGTCCTGGTATCTGACACATCCCATGCATCCTTGCCTGTAACAGGATTGTACATGTGCCAGGATATGGTTGTTATACCACCACGTTGATGCTGCTCGATAATGGCCCGGCGATGCTGCTCCCAGGTTGAGCCTGACATATAATACCCGTTCTGAAGTTCAAGTGGACATAAATCCACACTCAGCACCATGGGTCTGTATCCGCATACGGACTCCAAATCACTATTCTCACAGGCCCCACTCGTCCAATTCTTGCCGTAGAAGGTATCATCGTGGTGTCCCATATAGACATTTCCCGCAGCAGCGGTATGACGCAGCCGCTGTAGCAGTTCTCCGGTTCCCTGAGCGCTTAAGAGAAAAGGGAAGAAAGACAGTAGAAGAATGTGATGAAATGAACGTTTCATACTACGAAAATCAGTTACTGTTTTATATGAAGCATCTGGCGGATACCACCCATAAAGGTAGCCAGCAGGTATTTGGCATAAAATCGAAAAGAGTACCTGCAAGGAGCTGACAGATATACACCTGTGGCTTTGCAGATACGGATGACCATGTTCGAGAAATGATACCAAACGGACTTGTTTCCATAGAAGGCACTGTCAGAGCGCTGGCGATACAAATACCGGACCTTACCGGATGTGAAATTAACTCGCCCGATTCGGTCTGAAATCAGCAGCATGAACTGACTGTCCTCGCCGTTGCGAAGTGAAACGTCGAACCTGCGGGAACCGATAATATCGGAAGGAATGAGTTTAGCACACGAGATGTAGAAATACCTGCGCACAGCAACGAATGGAATATCCCTGCCGTCTTCAACGAAATCTTCCGAAATATAGATGGGGCGCATGGCGTTACTGCCATTCTCGAAGGCACAGATATAGGGCAGTGCGATGGTATCGGGTGTGGAAATAGCCAACAGAGAGGCGAGATAGTCGGGGGTGACAAGGTCATCGTCATCGATAAAACAGATATACCGCCCTTGCGCCTTGTCAAGTGCACAGTTGCGTGCCTGGCTTACCCCGTTCTTCTCGGAATAGAGCACTCGGCATACGAGACCCTGATGAGCATCGAGAAACTGCTGTATCTGAGACATAAAAGGCTCCCTGGGGCCATTCAAGACTAAAAGAACCTCGAAAAGCGTATGGTCCAGTGTCTGATTGTCGAGTGATGTCAGGCATTCCAATAGAAAAACCTCTGGCTTATAGGTGGGGACGATTACGCTTATCTCTGTCTGTCGGGATCCCTTATTTTCCATTTTAACGTGAATATTCTTGCAGATATTTCTGAACCGTATTACTGATATGATAGGGCTGGAAGGAACTGGTGCACTGCTCTTTCAGTTGAGCAATCTCGTCGGTAGTCAAAGCGAGAAAACGCATCATAGCCTGATAATAATCTTCCTCGCTGCTACTCTTGGAAAGTAAACCGTTCCGGCCATCCTCTATCGCATTTACGATACCGCCCACCGGACTGCAGATTGGAATACACCCAACGGCCAGACACTCCAACAAGGTTACGGGAAGGCCCTCCCAAACAGAAGGAAGACACATAGCATCGGCCTTTGCCATCAGGGAAGGTACATCGGTTCTCAGACCCAGAAATCTGATACGGTCTGAAAAAAAGGGACGTATCTGCCGGAATATAGCATCATCTTCTTTCCTGCCGGCAATTAGCAAAACCACATCCTGTCCTTCCCTGACCAACCGGTCAAATACCCTTACCAGCACCAACTGGTTCTTGGCTTCGGCAATACGTCCCGGATGCAGGAACACTCGGGTAGTTTGGGTGATGTGAGCCTCATCAACAGCATTCACAGCGTCAGAAACAGTAGGCATAGGAATACCGTTTTCGCAGAGTGCACTTTGGCACCTGTAAAGTTCACGGAATGACTGTTGGCTGGCCGGTGATATAGTAATGGCACGCACACGGCCCAAGCGGAACATCAGTTTCTTTAACCAGAAGAAGCGGACATCCCACTTGAAACTTTCCTTCTTTGCATCATTATGGAACGTATAATAGAACATCTGACGTGGAAGCAGCAACACGGACAGGAAGAAATAATAGAAAAAACCGTGCAGTTGGACTACATCATAATGTCCGTCCCTGATAAAGCGGTATACTGAAAACACTTCATTTAACGAGAAGCCGGTACTCTGCTTGCCCAGTGTTTCCTTATGAACTGTCTCGGGCAACCGGTACCAGAAAATATCATCAGGCTTGGGTTGATAGATAGAACAGAAAGTCACATCGTGACCCTGTCTTGCCATTTCTGCAGCAATGGCACAAATCATTGCCTCAATTCCGCCAGACAACATAGATGGATGTATATGTAATATCCTCATTTTTTTCAACAATTATTCCGCCACACCCAGATAGGATATGTAAAAAGAGTATAATAACGTATAGATTGTTCCAGCCATTCCTAACAGGAATGTCAGTCTTACCAATCGTGGATAGAACCTGTGTTGCCAAGACCAAGCCAATACAACACAGGCAGGGATAAAACCGTACATCATGAATCGGATATACACTGTTCGCGTATTGGCACCCAAATCGAATAAGAAGATAGTGGAAACAAGCACACAATAAAGAGTCAGACGTGAGAAGAAACGAACCTCCGAAGGAACTTCGGTTTTTTCCAATAAATCCGTGCTTCCCGCAATCTCCGTATCAGTCTCGCCTTCCATAACCTCCGTACAATTTGAATCCTCCGGCTGATACAGATTCACCTTATAGGCAATCCAGGCAATACTATAATAAGGTAGATAGCGAAAAAAAACGTACAACAGATAGCCAATTCCAACCTCTGTGGGATCTTTATTAAGGTGATTCTGACCGGCGGTGGATAATGTATTATACACGTTGGGATCTACTGTACTGTTCATGAACTGCATCAGAAGCAACTGAACCAGTAACAGGACAAAAGGGTACATCATCATGAACAGGGCGAATGTGCGCTTATTCAGTAAACGGGGGAAAAAGGCCAGAACAACCAGCGCCACGCCGAATAAGGCTGTCTTATGAAAGAAGAGCGATGAACACAGCAAGGTAAATCCCAGTATCCAGGAGAACAGCAACATCTTACCCTTGATGGGCTTCATTAGGATTGCACCTCCAAGATACATCATAGTGTAAGCCACAACGACACGTCCGGTACCGAAGTCTATAAGCCATATAGCACAGAAAAGGGCAAGCAGTAAATCACCGCGTACTCTGACATGCCGGAACAGCAGGCATAGCAGATAAACAGCGCTGCCCCAGATGATGGTCCGGAATACCAGATAATTAGGCGATATGTCAGCTATGAGTGTGTACACATCCTCTAACGGGGTATTAAAGCCTTTGACGTACAGGATATTGAAGTACATCTCGGCATAGTGGAACCAATCTGTATCACAAAAAGAGAAAAGGCAGAAAATAAACAACAGAAGAATGACAAGGAATCTGCGCCAAGGACTGAAGATATACGGCTCACGCAACCCCTTCCGGCTCAAAAGAAGCAGGATGGCAATCAACAACAGGTTTATAAAAACAAGTATAGGGAGTGGCTCAAGGCTGGTAAAATCCATTTATTTCACAAAATTACTTATTTTTCCATATCACAACATCATGCTTTTTCCAATCCTCAATCCTCTTTTTATTTGAGGAACGCAAAGAAGACCGCAATCACCAGGAACACAAACGATACCAGATGGTTCCAGTGCAGAGACTGGGTCTTGAAGCAGAACGCCAATATAAGTGAAAACACTATCAGCGATACACACTCCTGGATAACCTTGAGCTGTACCAGATTGAACGGCCCGCCGTTGATATTGGACCCTATACGGTTGGCCGGGATCATAATGCAATACTCAAACAAAGCCACTCCCCAGGATGCCAGGATAACAAGGATGAGCGGCCAGTCCGTACTGATTTTCATCTCCTGAAGCTTGAGGTTGCCGTACCATGCAAAAGTCATGAATATGTTTGATGTCACCAGAAGCAATACGGTTGCCAATCCTTTCATCTTTGTCTCTATTATAAAATGCGGTACAAAAGTAGCAAATAATTATATATCTTTGCCTGTATGAAATATATCAGAATCACCATTATATTGCTTCTGGTAAGCCTGGGAGTATCATCGCAGACTCTCCAGCAGGGCCGCACATACTTTTCAGAGGGCAACTATGAGAAGGCCAAGCCCATCATGCTCAAATACCTCAAGCAGAAACCCGATGACGCCAGCCGCAACTACTGGTACGGGGTATGCTGCATGGAGACGGGCGAAAAAGAGAAGGCAGTCCCCTATCTGGAAAAGGCAGCATCAAAGAAGATTTTCAAGGCCTACCATGCCCTTGCGGATTACTATCTGGAACGCGAGAACTATCAGCCTGCCATCAGCAACCTTGAGGCATTCATTAAGGGCATATCGACCGATAAAGACCTGCATGACCCTGCCCTTGAGGATAGTCTGACACAGGCTACAGACAGTATCAGGACACTTTTCCGTATGCTGCGCAACACCAGCCGCATCTGCTTTATAGACAGCTTCAGGGTAAGCAAGGATGAACTGTTCGGCAGTTACATACTGGGCGAATCGACCGGTTCGATTGGTCTTTCGTCAGAGCTTCTGGATGATGACTCCCAAGGTGAAGCGTTCCTTCCGGAAATGGGGCAGACCATCTATTACACCCGTCCAGGCATGGACGGGCGCTACAGGCTGTTCACCCAGTACCGCAGTTTTGACCGTTGGACCGACGAGACTGCTCTGGGCGGATTGGAAACCGACGGTGACATCCGTTACCCTTTCATCATGAATGACGGAATAACGATTTATTATGCCGCTACCGGAAGCGAGTCATTAGGCGGACTTGACATATTCGTATCGCGCTACAGCAGCTCTACGGGAAAATTCCTCAAGCCCGAGAACATCGGCATGCCGTTCAACTCGGAGGCTAATGACTACCTGTACGTGATTGATGAGGACAATAATCTGGGTTGGTTTGCCACAGACCGCCGACAGCCGCAGGACACAGTATGCATCTATGTTTTCATCCCTAATGAGTCCAACTCCAAATACAACTATGAGGAAGGCGATACCCTGGCCATTCACCGTGTAGCCAGACTATTATCGATCGAAGATACACAGACTGACCAGAGAGAGGTGCGTAATGCCCGCCAGCGTCTCACCATCCTGCGGTATGAACTTGCCGATAAGGCCGAGCAAGGTTCATTCTCTTTCATGATAGACGATGTAACTACATATCATGAAGTGTCCGATTTCCACAACAAGGAAGCTGCCCAGCTATTTGAGCGATGGACACAACTCAAGAATCAGTATGAGACCGATGCAGCCAAGCTGGAAAAGCAGCGGGATGATTATGCAAATGCGTCCCGACAGGAGAAAGAGCGCATGAGTGCACAGCTGATTGAGTTTGAGGACAAGGTCCTTAAAACTGAGACCCAGGTCATCAAGATGGAAAATGATGTCCGTGCAGCAGAGATTAATTACCTAAACCGATAAAGTTATGAGTACCTATTTCGCCCCATCGGAACTTATCATAAACAGTGACGGATCATGCTTTCACCTGCACCTTAAACCGGAGCAGTTGGCCGACAAGGTCATCCTGGTAGGTGACCCCGGACGCGTGGATATAATATCCAGGATGCTTGACAGCGTGGAGTGCATGGTAAGCAACCGCGAATTCCGCACAGCAACAGGTATGTACAAAGGCAAACGTATCACCATCCAGGCCACCGGAATAGGCTGTGACAACGTGGATATTGTAATGAATGAGCTGGACACCCTGGCCAACATAGACTATGCCACCCGCATGGAGAAGCCGGAGCACCGCACACTTGATATAGTACGCATAGGTACATGTGGCGGACTGCAGCCCTACACCCCGCTGGGCACATGGCTCTGCTCGGTCAAGAGCATAGGATTTGACGGACTGCTCAATTATTATGCCGGCCGCGACAGCGTCTGCGACCTGGATTTTGAGAGGGCGTTCGTAGGCCACATGGAGTGGTCCACCAAGAAAGGCGCTCCTTATGTGGCCAATGCCAACCCCGACCTGCTGAAACGTATCATGGCCGATGATGACAGGATGGTGCCTGGAGTAACCATTGCCTGCGGCGGATTCTACGGCCCCCAGGGACGTGCACTGCGTGCCCAGCTGGCCGATCCAGACCAGAACGCCAAGGTTGAGAGATTTGAGTATAAGGGTATGCGCATTACCAACTTTGAGATGGAGAGCTCGGCCGTAGCCGGGCTGGCATCCATTCTGGGACACAGGGCCATGACAGTCTGCATGGTAATAGCCAACCGCTACGCCAAGGAGATGAACACTGACTACAAGCCCCTTATGAAGGAACTCATAACCACTGTTTTGGACAGAATCTGAACAATGACTGAACTCAACGATACAATCTGCGCTGTTGCAACTCACACCGGAGGAGCATTGGGAGTGGTACGTGTATCGGGCCCCGATGCCATCCGTCTGACCGACAGCATTTTCCGCTCCGTTTCAAGGCATCCGCTTGCAAGCGCCGCCCCCTACTCTCTCTGTTACGGACAGATAGTTGACGGCACAGGGGCCGTAATTGACGATGCCCTGGTGAGCGTGTTCCGTGCCCCCCACTCCTTTACAGGTCAGGACAGTACCGAGATATCATGTCACGGCTCCCAGTACATACTGCAAAAGGTTTGTCAGTTACTCATAAACGCAGGATGCCGTCAGGCAGAGCCCGGCGAATACACCCAGCGTGCATTCCTGGCAGGCAAGATGGACCTTAGCCAGGCCGAGGCTGTGGCGGACCTGATTGCATCCACATCGGCTGCATCCCACCGTCTTGCCATGAACCAGATGAAGGGCGGATTCAGCCGTGAGCTTAGGGCATTGCGTGACCAGTTGCTGCAGTTTACATCACTCATAGAGTTGGAGCTTGATTTCAGCGAGGAGGATGTGGAGTTTGCCGACCGCTCACAGCTGGAGCAGCTGGCCGCTCAGATTGAGCAGGTGATAACCCGTCTGGCAGACTCTTTCAGCACAGGCAATGCAATACGCAACGGAGTACCCGTAGCCATCATCGGCCAGACCAACACCGGCAAGAGCACCCTGCTCAACCAGTTGCTGCACGATGACCGTGCACTGGTAAGTGATGTTCAGGGCACCACCCGCGACAGCATCGAGGACACCACAACCATTGGCGGCGTACTGTTCCGGTTCATCGACACCGCCGGCATACGCCGTACCACCGATACCGTTGAGTCAATGGGCATAGAGCGCTCCTACCGCAAGGCACGCCAGGCCAGCATCATACTCTGGATGACCGATGAGGCCCACCCCACGGATCCGGAAACTGAAAATAAGATTTTAGAGTTATCTTTAGGCAAGCATCTTATCCGCGTCCACAACAAATGCGATGACGCTTCCACCCTGCCTGGGCCCACAGACACCGATGTGTGGATATCGGCCAAATACGGCTACGGACTGAAAGAACTGGAGGACCTTCTTATAAAGGCCGCCGGCATCCCTCAAATCAGTGAACAGGACGTGATTGTGACCAACATGCGTCACTACGAATCCCTGGCCAAGGCACAAGAGTGCATCCGCCGCGTCCGCCAGGGCCTCACGGACCGCATATCGGGCGATTTCCTGAGCCAGGACATCCGCCAGTGCATCCACCACCTCTCCACCATCACCGGCGACATCACCACCGATGACATCCTGGCCAACATCTTCAGACACTTCTGCGTCGGAAAGTAGATTTTGCGTGGGCAAGTAAACCCACTATAATAGGCTAATACGAGACAAATAGCTCAAAAATGCACTTTTTGTGATAAAACTTTGGTAGATTACGATATTATATGCATTTTTGCACAAAATTTCACGTATAATATAATTTGCAAAATGAAATATAACATCGCATCTATAACGGATTATCTGGAAGAATTGACAGGCTATAAGACCAGGTGTCTTGCTCATGCCAAAGGCGAGGATAAAAAGTTACCCTTGGCGATTGCTACCAGTTATAGCTATATTGATCTTGAGTTCATGGAAACGCAAGTCACTATTGCAATACCTACAGGAGTTGATGGCATCACTCCAATGCAGTTAGCCAAACATCAAGCTAAGATGATAGAGGCATTCCATCATCCTGTTATCTTTGCTTTAGAATCAATCGCATCTTATCAGATTGCTCGGCTTACTCAGGCAAAGGTTGATTTTATTGTGCCAGGGAAAATCATTTTCATCCCAAGTATGCTAATTGTATTGCGTGAGATGAAGAACACGGTAAAGGAAATATCTGAGAAGATGCCACCTGTAGCCCAGATGCTGGTGCTCTATCATCTTGAAACAAGAACAATAGACTGTCTTACCGCTTCGGAGATAGCGGAACTTACAGGCTTGGCATATCCGACAATAAACGTTGCTCTTCGATGGCTTGCGACCAATAACATTATAGCCCTTGTTGGAGGCAAA
>CAJOLR010000060.1 GCA_905235565.1 uncultured Bacteroidaceae bacterium
AAACGATTAACAAATGAGTAATCTGATAAGCGTTGTTAACATAAAGAAAATCAGCGACAAACAAAATTTGTCGCTGATTTATCTGTTAACCTTAAATTGCCTATTTGAGAACTAAACTCTTTTGGCCATGCCGCACTTTCTTGCGGCGTACACATATAATAGTATATAAGGTGGCTTAAAGTTAAATTCAAAGGTTAACCTTGCATCTGGCCGGTGATGATTCCCGTTGTATGCGGTTAAGCGCGGTAACCACGTAGGTGTATTGGGTCGTGCCGCCAACGTATGGGAGATTAAGGAATGAGCGGCGGGTGATGGCTACTATGTTGCGCGGGTCCTCAAGGTTGATTTGCTGGCCTTTTTCAAAGCGGTAAACCACGTATTGGACAGCCTTGTCAAGTTCTTTCTTTGCCTTTGGGGCAGTCCAGAAAAGCACCGGGCCATCTTTGGTTTCAACCTGCATCAGTTTGCGTACCTTACCTGGGGTGTTTGAAGGCATATAATCAGCTACAGGCTGAAGTGCCGGAGTGGAGTAATACTCCTGGGCCAGAATTGTGCGGTAGCCGGACGGATTGTCAACCACAGATTTGGCTGGCCAGAAACAGTTTCCCTTCAATCCGGGCAAGATACGTTCCAGATTGAGCTTGTGGCGTTGCTGGTTGCTTTCGGGATGATTTGGGTCTGTGCCGGTCAGGGTACGTTCCACATCCTGTCCAAGATACATCAGGCATCCGCCTGCATTGTCAGACCACCATTTTGCCAGTATTGCGTAATCGGCTGCTTTGTAGCCGGTGTTCCAGTAGGTTTGGGGGATGCAGTAGTCCATCCATCCCTTCTCTATCCAGTACAGGACATCGGCATAGAGCCCGTTGTAGTTCTCAAAACCGGTTGTCTCACTGCCCAGAGGGTATTCGGAAGATTTGTTGCGGTATATGCCGAATGGCGATATTCCGAACTTAACCCATGGCTTGATCTCCTTGACTGTTTTGTAAAGCTGCTCGATGAAAAGGTTTACGTTGTCGCGGCGCCAGTCATCCTTGTTCTTGAATCCGCGCGGATCTTTCCTGAAAGAGGCATCATCCGCAAACTTGCGGTTACCGTCAGGGTAGGGGTAGAAATAGTCGTCTATATGGAATCCGTCTATGTCATATCGGGTTATGATATCGGCGGCCACATTACAGATATAATCACGGTTTTCCTTGAGGGCAGGGTCAAACAGGGCCAGGTCACCGTACTTTATGATGCGTTCCGGGTGGAGTCTCATCTGATGGTTGTCTGCAAACTCCGTTGTTGCTGCTGTCTTGGCACGGAAAGGATTGATCCAGGCGTGCAGTTCCATGTTTCGGGAGTGGCACTGGTCAATCATGAATTGGAGCGGATCCCAATCCTCATCGGGAGCCTCGCCCTGAAATCCGGTAAGGAAGGCGCTCCATGGCTCCAGGTCTGACTTGTATAGGGCATCGGCCTCAACGCGAACCTGAAAGAGTATGGCGTTGATTCCGCATGATGCCAATGAGTCAAGCTGGCGTGAGAGCTCTGCCTTCAGTTCGGCCGTGGGAATGCCTTCAAACTGATGGTTGACGGCCTGTATCCATGCTCCCCTGAACTCACGCTTGGGTGCCGCAACTGATGAAATCGTTACGGCAAGAAGTGTAAGCAACAGGGTGACTATGCGTTTCATTGCTTCTTTGGCAGGTTGTTATACTCTTCAAGCGCCTCAGCTAACAGTATTAGCGCATCCTTGAGGTCGTCTATGTTGAGTACATAGGCCAGACGGACCTGGTCGCGGCCGTACTGCGGATCGGAGTAGAAACCTGTGCCGGGGGCCATCATGATTGTCTTGCCGTCGCGGCGGAAATCGGTCAGGCACCACTTGCAGAACTTCTCGCAGTCATCAATGGGCAGTTTGGCTGTGGTATAGAATGCGCCCATGGGTATGGGTGAATATACTCCCGGTATCTTGTTCAGTCCGTCAATCAGGTATTTACGGCGGGTGATGAACTCCTCGTATGTGTTGGTCATGTACTCACGCGGGGCCGATATCGAAGCCTCGGCTATTACCTGACCGATCAGAGGCGGGCACAGACGGGCCTGGCAGAATTTCATTACGGCGTTGCGTACCTCCTGGTTCTTTGTGGCAATGGCGCCGATGCGGATTCCGCACTCGGAGTAACGCTTGGAAACTGAATCAATCAGGATTACGTGATCCTCAATGCCCTCCAGATGGCAGGCTGATATGTAAGGCGAACCGGTGTAGATGAACTCGCGGTAAACCTCATCGGAAAAAAGGTACAGGTCATATTTCTTGACCAGGTCACGCAGCTGGAGCATCTCCTTGCGGGTGTACAGGTAACCGGTGGGGTTGTTGGGGTTGCAGATAAGGATACCCTTGGTTCGCTCGGTTATGAGTTCCTCGAACTTCTCTACCGGGGGCAGGGCAAAGCCGTCATCTATGCTTGACACGATGGGCTTGATTACGGCACCTGCCGATACTGCGAATGCCATGTAGTTGGCGTATGCAGGCTCCGGAACTATAATCTCATCACCGGGGTTAAGGCATGTCATGAACGCAAACAGAACCGCTTCGGATCCTCCGCTGGTAACGATGATGTCATCGGGTTCAAACTTGATCTGATACTGCTCGTAATAGTCGCACAGTTTCTTGCGCAGGCTAAGGAATCCCTGTGATGGGGTGTATTCCAGCACCTTGCGGTCAATCTTCTTGAGTGTGTCAAGGCCAATCTGCGGGGTGGGCAGGTCGGGCTGACCGATGTTAAGATGATAGACCTTGATACCTTCGGCCTCAATTTTCTGTGCAATGCCTGACAGCTTGCGTATAGGCGAACTGGGCATTATCTCAGCGCGGTTGGAGATTTTCATTGTACTGAATGTGTTCTGTTTGCATTATTTATTATGCGAAGATACAACAAACCGCGGGCTTAACACCCACGGTCTGCTTACTTTTTTATAATAAGGAGAGTATTAATGGATCCTCTTGCCCAGAATCAGGTTGTCGCCAGATGCATCGACAGTCCAGATTTCGGGCTTGCGTCCGGTGCCACCGTCGTGGTGAACTGAGTAGAGCAGCTGCCCCTCAAAGGTCTTGAACAGCATGCCGTGGCCGGAGTTGTCACCCCTGAATGCCTTCTCCTCCTGGATCCACGGACCCTTGATGCTGCCGCTGGTGGACCATGCTATGCCCTGTGCATAACGGTTCTCGCCCCAACTTGACCAGAGCATACCCAGACGGCCTGTCCCGGTGCGGAACATCTGAGGACCATCGGTAACCCAACCCGGCATTTTCATGCCGAATGTGGCCTCGCCGATTGAGTTCATCTCCTTGGACCATGCGGCCTCGGATGCACGGAAGATGGTGGTGGGCTCGGCAATACGGTGTGTCAGGTCCTTTGACAGGGGCATGTATGCCATAGTCCCGTCAATGAGCTGTGTCCACTCGTGCACGAATACCATATATACTGTGTCGTTCTCCTCGTAGAGTGTTCCGTCAATGATATCCCAGTCAACGGGGCCAAGGCAGAATGTGGAGTCTTTTACGAGCGGCAGATACGGACCGTCAACCTTATCGGAAACCAAGAGCTGTGTCTGGTTGAGGGGTACATTGTAACGGCGCGGAACCTGTTCGATGCATACACCATGATTGTTCCATGTGCCGGCATAGTAGAACTTACCGTTGAATTTGTGAATCTCGGCTGCAGCTACAAAGTTACCCTGCATCCAGGTGCCGGAAAGGTCGATTACGCTATACGGGCCGGTCCACATCTCCAGGTCGGTGCTCTTGTAGAGAGAACCGCCGGTTCCGGTGAGCCAGTAGGTCCTGGTATCGGGGTCGGGATATATGAACGGGTCGCTCATGGAGAGCTCCTTAAGAGATACGGTGCGGACTTGGGGTGCCGGACGCTGCACATTCATAGGCGGGCGCTGGGCCTGCTGTCCCTGTGGACGCTGAGCCTGTCCCTGCGTACGCGGACGGGCGGCGCCGGCTTGAGGAATCATACCCCCGAAGTTTCTCTGGCCGGGATTGGCAGGGGGAGCCTGCTCTCCACGGGGTACGTTAGGGATTACGCTACCGTTGTTGCAGCAAGACTGGCATTCATCGCAGCAGCTGCATGAGGTGCAGTTGCAGCCCTGACACTCATCTCCCGAACAGCAGTTGTTTTTGCTCTTGCATGAGAAAACCAGCATAACGCTGATTGCTAAGGCAATAGTAAGTCTGATTGTTTTCATTTTGGATGTTTATGGGTTTAATAATTGAATCCTGTCTGATTACAAATATCATAATTATTTCTTTACAATCTTAACCAAATCAAAAAAATAGTTTACTTTTGCGTCATAAATAAAAGGACATTTATCTAATTGTTATTATTATGAAAAAGGTATTATCAATTCTTCTTGCTGCAACACTTGTTTTCTCAGTTGCAGGTTGTTCATCATGGTCAAAGACAGCTAACGGTGGCCTTATCGGCGGTGGCGCAGGTGCTGCTATCGGCGCAGGTATCGGCGTTCTTCTGGGCGGTGATGCAGAGAGTGCAGCTATAGGTGCTGCTATTGGTGCAGGTGTAGGCGGTGGTGCAGGTGCCATCATCGGCAACCGTATGGATAAGAAAGCCGAGGAGCTTGCAGCTCTTGAGGCAGCCAAGGTTGAGAAGATAGAGGATGTGAACGGTCTTGAGGGTATCAAGGTTACATTTGACAGCGGTATCCTGTTCGGCTTCAACAGCACAAAGCTCAGCGATGAGTCAAAAGAGACATTGTCCAAGTTTGCCGAGACTATGAAGGATATGGAGATGACAGACATCACCGTATACGGTCACACCGACAACGTAGGTACAGAGCAGGCC
Source organism: uncultured Bacteroidaceae bacterium (assembly GCA_905235565.1). Lineage (GTDB taxonomy): Bacteria > Bacteroidota > Bacteroidia > Bacteroidales > Bacteroidaceae > Colenecus. The sequence continues at coordinate 4,857 of CAJOLR010000060.1, forward strand.
AATGAGAAGGTTTCAGCCAAGCGTGCCGAGGCTGTTGCCGATTATCTCAAGAAGTGCGGTATGAGCAAGGACCGTCTCATAACCAAGGGTATGTCATTCACAATGCCGGTTGCCAGCAACGATACCGAGGAGGGTCGTGCACAGAACCGTCGCGTTGAGATCTACATCACCGCTAACGAGGAGATGATCAAGGAGGCTGCCGCCCAGATCTGATTCTGAGTAAGTATCAATGATAAATGGTGCAGGGCATGTTTATGTCCTGCACTTTTATTTGCCGGCAAATTGGTTTATCTTTGCATTGGGAAATATAGATATAAACCAAAATAATCCATTATGCTTAAGAGATTATTCATTGCTGTTGCTTTGATTGCAACAGTTGCCTGTGGTTCACAGAATGGTGCCAAGTCGCCCAAACCAGACAGGAATTTCTATATTTATCTGGCTTTCGGACAGTCTAACATGGAGGGTAATGCCCGTATCGAGGACCAGGATAGAGAGGGGGTGAGTGACCGTTGGCAGATGATGGCTGCCGTGGATTTTGAGAGAATGGGCAGAAAGAAAGGCGAGTGGTACACTGCTGTTCCGCCTCTTTGCCGTGAATCGACAGGTCTTACTCCGGTTGACTATTTTGGCAGGACAATGGTGGAGAACCTTCCGGAGAAGGTGCGCGTGGGCGTTGTAATGGTTGCGGTAGGTGGCTGTAAGATAGAGGCATTCATGAAGGATCGTGCCCAGGAGTATGGAGACAATGCCGCCATGTGGATGAAGAACTGGATAGCCCCGTATGACAACAATTGCTATAACAGACTGTTGGAGTGTGCCAAAGAAGCCCGGAAATATGGTGTCATAAAAGGATTCCTGATGCATCAGGGAGAGTCTAACATCAATGAAGAGGATTGGCCCGAGAAGGTTAAATATGTGTATGACTGTCTGATTAAGGATCTTGGCCTGAACGCCAAGGATGTTCCACTGCTGGCAGGCGAGGTGGTCAATGCCGATGTACAGGGCCGAAGCGCCTCAATGAATGAGATCATCGCCAAACTGCCGGAGACTCTGCCCAACTCATACGTAATCCCGTCGGCCGGAACAACCTGTGCGTTTGACCATCTGCATTTTGATGCTGCGGGTTATCGTGAAATGGGCCGCAGGTATGCATATAAGATGTTGGAACTCCAGGGAGTTAAGGTAAAGAACTGAAAACCGGTAGTTTAATAAGGTCGCCGCTCCGCATGTCGGGCTATATGTGGGGCATTTTAACGAATCATGGCCCGGGTGACAGGGCTGCAAGGCTTACGTTTAATTTAAATGATTAGTAGTCAATTGATTAACTTATGAGAATTGATTAACGTTGTTTTTATCCATTTAAAGACTTTTAAATAACAACGTATTAAAAAAGTATCGACCTTTGCGGTCGAAAACAAAGGATAATTCTCATAAGCATTAATTGGTTAGTAATTAGGTTAGTAATTAGGTTCGGACCCGAGAATTTGTGAAAATTGCAAGGTCCACTCCAAAGGGAAAAGGTCCCTACGGAGGAAATTGAAAAAATTGAGTTCACGCGAGTGAATTCATTTTTTTTATGCCTATCTGGAAAGCAGTTTTGAGATACTCTCGCGATATGAACGGGATACCGGAATCGGATTTATTCCTTCCTGATCCAATATGACATACAGGTTGTCACGGTCATTGTTGAAAAATCTTACTTTTGCTATATTGATCAGGTAGGACCGATGGCATCGGGTTATGTATCCCTCCAGGTCATCTTCAATGTTCTTGGCAGTGGTACGTATCATGGAATTACGTACTGATCCGTCCTGCTCATAAAAGATTTTCACGTAATTATCCTCTGATACGGCGTATAGGATATCCATTATCCTGAGTGAAAGCTTAATGTTGCCTTTGTTGTCGTGAATTGATACTATAAGGGCTCCGTCGGGCATTGTCTGGCTGCTTTCGGACTGTAACTTAAGGCCATGTGCATAACCATACAGATAGGCTATTATATAAGGTATGACCATAATCAGGAATATGCAGAAAAGGGCTTTCGGGAACAGTATTATAAATGAGATTCCGTCTTGTCTTACCAGTATGGTGATAGCCATGTATATCAATGTCACAATCAGCACCTCGGCAAGTGAAAACAGTATGAGTCCGCGTATGCTCACTCCGTATCTGTGGTTCAGGTCCATCAACAGCACCTTGGCCGACAACAGGAACAGAACGGTGAAGGCATACATGGTTATTGTGCCCACAAACTGGTAGCTCTTCCTGAGATTGAACCAATATGTTGAAGAGAAAGGCGAATATAACAGAAGGAATAGTATTGAGAACAACACAATGAACACTACCGTCTGGAAAAGGAATTTCCGGGTAAACATGAAGTCGGGCAGTTTGTTCATATGGCGCAACTTGTTTATACCGCGAAGATAAGCTTTTTTATTGTACCTCCAAAATCTGCAAAAGTGGCAAACTGCCGGGATCCCGAATGCGGCAATTCGCCACATCTTTTGTATCGGCCGTCCCAAAAGCCCGCGATAATTATGGTATGGGGGTGTATTGAGGTACCTTTGCACCCGAATTTAATAATATCGTTATGGCAAGACTTATTTACAGAACTCCAGATTGTGACATGAATGCCACAAGCGTTATCAAAATGTATGAAGACAGTTTCCGCCGTCATTGGGACAATGAGGCTTTGTCCGATTTCCGCGGTGAGCGAATTACCTATGCGGAGCTGGCCAAGCGTATCGCCCGTGTACATATATTACTTGAGAACGCTGGCATCAGGCGCGGTGACAAAGTTGCCCTTTGCGGCAAGAACACTCTGGCCTGGGGTGTGGCATTCTTTGGAGTCTATACATACGGAGCAATCCCCGTTCCTATCCTGAATGATTTCAAACCCGGCAATGTACATATGCTCGTCAATCACTCTGAGGCAAAGCTGCTTATGGTGGGTGACGTGGTTCTGGCAGGTATGGTATTTGATGAGATGCCCCAGATCCTGGGTATGATTCTGCTCAACGACATGTCACTCAAGGCCTGCCGTTCAAAGGAACTTGAAAACGCCATGGCTACTCTCGATGAGTGCTTTGACAAGAAGTATCCCAAGGGCTTTACAAAAGAAGATATCAAATATGAGGCCGAGAAGGATACCAATGACCTGGCCGTGCTGAACTACACATCGGGCACGACCGGTGACCCCAAGGGTGTTATGGTTCCTTACCGCGCAATGTTGGTTAACCTCAAGTTTGCATGCGGCGTGCTCCCGCTCACCAAGGGTGAGACAGTGGTTTCAATACTTCCCATGGCTCACATGTTCGGTCTGGCATTCCAGCTCATGTTTGAGTTGCTGCTGGGTGCCAGCATCTGCTATCTGGGCAAGATGCCTTCACCCAAGATCCTGTTCGATGCATTTGCCGAGGAGAAGCCCAAACTCATCATCACCGTTCCTCTGGTGATAGAGAAGGTTATCAAGCAGAAGATACAGCCTGTCATGGAGAAGACCACAATGAAAATCCTGATGGATATCCCTGGCATCAACCGCATTATCGGCGGCAAGATCCGTTCCAAGATCATCGATGCTTTCGGTGGCGAGATGGACTGCCTCATCGTGGGTGGTGCTGCACTGAATGCCGATGTTGAGAAGATTCTGCGCAAGATACGCTTCCCGTACACCGTAGGTTACGGCAGCACCGAGTGCGCTCCTCTTATTTCATACGTTGACTGGGAGAAGTACAAGGCAGGCTCTTGCGGTATAGCAGTTCCCGGTTGCCCCGTTCAGGTATTCAGCGATGCTCCCGGAAACATTGGCGAGCTCCTGGTCAAGGGTGACAACGTAATGTTGGGTTACTACAAGAACCCCAATGCCACACGCGATGTCATCGACCCCGAGGGCTGGTTCCATACCGGTGACCTGGGTACTATCGACAAGCAGGGATACATCTATATCAAAGGCCGCAGCAAGAACATGATCCTTGGCCCCTCAGGCCAGAACATCTACCCTGAGGAGATTGAGGATATGTATATGAACCTGCCTTTGGTATCGGAGGTATTGGTCGTAGAGCGTGACCGCAAACTTGTGGCTCTGGTTTATCCGGATTACGATGCAGGTAAGACCACCGGTCTCAACCAGCAGCAGGTTCTGGCACATCTTGAAGATGACCGTAAGAAGATCAACGAAATGCTTCCCGGCTACTCGCAGGTATCCAAGCTTGAGATCCGTACCGAGGAGTTCGAGAAGACTCCCAAACGCAGCATCCGCCGCGGACTGTACAAATGATACAATTGGGGTCTGTCCCCAATTGTATCATTTGCTGATTTCAAGGATTTGTTTGATAAGGGGAACGACGGCGGTGCGGAGGGATTTGTCGTTTAGGCGGTGCTCTCCTTCAAAGCGTTGGGCGTTGGGGTAGTGCTTCTTGAAGAGGTCGTAGCAGTTTACAGTGGTGTCGTGGTTGCCGAACAGACCGTAGGTGTTCTCGCGGTCAAAATCGGTGATACCCTTGAACTGCTGGCGCTCCATCGCGTTGAAGTTCTTGATAATCTGACCGGTTATCTTGAATGTCCTGGCTCCGTCCTTCCGTCCGTTCTGGAAAGGGTATGTGGTGTTGGCCTTCATTACCTTTGACATGGTGGACATATTGAACGACGGGTTTACGCAGATCTTCTTGTAGCCGAACATCTGCTGGGCGTACATGGCACCCATGGATGTGCCAACTATGATGTCCGGTCGCTCATCGGCCACATACTGCTTGAGATAGGGCAGAGCCTCGGCGGGATCTACGGGGATATCGGGAGCAACGATCTCCAACTCGGGAAGCAAATGGCGGAGACTCTCTACAGTCCCGCTTGCACCCGATGACATGAAACCGTGAAAATAGACCAGTTTCATTACTTGCCGGCCTTAAGTCCTTTTATCACTGCGTTGGTGAATCCGGCCTCCTCCATGGCGTTCAGGCCTTTGATGGTGATACCGCCGGGAGTGGTAACCTTGTCAACCTCCTGCTCGGGATGAGATCCGTGAGCGAAGCAGTTCGACGGCACCCTTGATGGTTCCCAGAACAATCTCCTGTGCGTCCTTGGGGTAGAATCCCATCTCTACACCACCCTCTACGTTGGCGCGGATATAACGGAATACGTATGCTATGCCGCATGAAGCAAGTGCGGTACCTGCGGTCATCTGCTTCTCCTCAACCTGTTTGGCAAAACCTACCTGGCCGAACAGTCTCTGGATAAGGTCCAGATTTTTCCCGGTTGCTGTGTTTGAGCAATAGAAGAACACGCCTGCACCTACTTCAACCGCTATATTGGGGATAAGGTAAACAATCTGTGCCTTATCAGAGCCTTTCTCAAAAAGCTGGGCCAACTTGTCAAGACCGACACCGGCGGCAATTGAAATAATGAGTTGCTTCTTGTAGTCAAGAGCCTCCTTAACCTCCTCTATGGCCGATGGCAATATCCAGGGTTTTACGGCAAAAAGAACGATGTCTGCACCTTTTACGGCCGTGGCGTTGTCCTTGGAGATTCCGATACCCGGCACATCCTTCTTGAGCCCGTCAAGTGTTGTATCACTGCGGTCGCAGCAAGTGATATCCTTTGCTGCAAAAACCTTCTTGGCTGCAAATCCTCTGGCAATTGCGCCGCCCATGTTCCCGGCGCCGATGATAGTGATCTTCATAATTGGAACTGATTTGATTGCGCGAAGTTAATTATTTTTTTTCAAAAGGTTAATAGACAGGGGGCATTGCGCTGGTTCAAACGTATTGGAGCGAACGAGGTGACGAGTGAGACCACGGTCCCGGAGGGCCGCCAAGCGAACGGAGAGAGCGTTTTCGCGAAAGCGAAATAAAAATGTGGGTTTTATCCACATGAAAAAAGACGTCCGTTTGGGCGCCTTTTTTATGTGGGTGAAGATGGATTCGAACCACCGAAGTCGAAAGACAGCAGATTTACAGTCTGCCCCATTTGGCCACTCTGGAATTCACCCGGCCTGACCTGTCAAGGCTTTATTTGCTTGAAAGGCGGGAAATGTATTTGTCGATATCCTGTGATTCCAATGATGCAGGATAGTTGGTCTTGACCAGATTGTAAAGCTTAAGTGCCTGTGAGGTCTTACCCATGGACTCATAGATGAGGCCAGCCTGAAAATAGAAGTTGGGTGATAGCAGATTGTTGTTGGCCTGCTTGGCGGCTTTCTCAAAAGTGGTGGCAGCCTTATCCAACTGACCGTTTGTGGCATAGCAGTTGGCCAGTGAGCTGACTGCTGCAGGGGCGACCATCTGATCCTTTCCGCTGAACTTGGCAAGATATTTCTCGGCAATGCTCATGCTGTCAAGCTGAGCGTAGCAGAGACCTGCATAGAGGCCTGCCAGCTTACCGGCCTTGGTGCTCTTATACTGCTCGGAGAGGGAAATGAATCCTTCAAATCCGTAAGCATCGCCGTTGAGGGCGGTCTGGTAATCCCCGTTGACAAAATAAGCCTCACCGGGATAGATTGCCTCCGAAGCCCTTAACTGACGGGGCTGTGCTACCTTAGCGCTGTAAAGCATGCAGCCTGCAATGATTATTATGATTGCTATGAGAGCACAAAAGATGGTCTTCTTGTTGTTCTCAAAAAACTGTTCTGACTTGCTTAATGCCTCTTCAAGGCCCTTCTGTTCCTGCTTGGGAGCAGGGGTTACTGTTTTCTTTGCCATTTCGTCATTTTGTTAGCGGGTGCAAAAATAGTCATTTTTTACTTTATGTAAACAATTTGACTTAAAAAAGAGTTGATATCTGGGAAAAGAAAGTAAATTCGCATATCAAACCTGCAATCAACTGAATGATACTGGAACATCTGTTTGTACAGGATTACCGCAATATAGTTCAGGCGGATCTTGAGTTTTCGCCCAACCTGAACTGTTTTGTGGGCAAGAACGGCATGGGTAAGACCAATCTTCTGGATGCGGTCTATTGCCTTTCTTTCTGTCGCAGTTCATTGGGTCCTACAGACCAGCTTACCGTCAGACATGGTGCCGACTGTTACCAGCTTCAAGGTACATACAGGCTTCCGTCAGGAGACAAGACGGTGATCGGATGCTTATCAAGGAAGGGGAGCAAACAGTTCCGTAGGGATGGTAAGGAATACCAACGTTTTTCGGACCATATCGGATATGTGCCTCTGGTAATGGTCTCACCTCAGGATACGGACCTGATTCTGGAAGGAAGTGATGAACGCAGACGTTTCATGGATGTGATAATATCACAGTATGATAATGAATATCTTAAACTTCTGATATCGTATAACAAGGCGGTCCAGCAGCGTAATGCACTCCTCAAGATGGAGGTGATGCCAGACCGGGAGCTGTTCATGATCTGGGAGGAGGTGATGGCAGATACCGGGTTTAAGATCTATGAAAAAAGGAAGGCTCTTACAGACCGTCTCGTGCCATATTTCCAGGAAATGTATTCAGTCATAGGAGATTCGTCCGAGCAAGTATCCCTGGCATATACATCTCATGCCGAGCGCGGAGACCTGCTTGGCCTGTTTGAGAGTGGGCGGGGGCTTGACCGGAATGCCGGATACTCTCTCCATGGTATCCATAAGGATGAACTGGAAATGAACCTGGATGGTTTTGCCATACGCCGTGAAGGTTCGCAGGGACAGAACAAGAGTTACCTGGTAGCACTCAAGCTGGCACAGTACCGTCTGCTTAAAGAGTCATGCGGTAAGCGTCCTATCCTGCTTTTGGATGATATCTTTGACCGTCTGGACTCGGTGAGGGTGGAACGGATAATCAAGTTGGTTTCGGATAGCCGTCAGTTCGGTCAGGTTTTCATCACTGATGTGGACCGTAACCATATGGACTTTATCATGGACAGCCTGGGCTGTGATTACAAACTGTTCAATGTAGAGGCCGGGCAAGTGTTATGAAAAAGACCGAATCAGAAAAAGTTGGTGGAGTGATAATGCAGTATCTCCGCGAGTATGGCCTTGAGACGCCTCTGTATGAGCATCGTCTGATCCAGGCTTGGAATACTCTCCTGGGGCCGGCTGTGTCCAGGTATACCAAGGAGCTGCGCATATATAACCAGGTGCTTTTTGTGACGGTTTCATCGGCTGCATTAAGGAATGAACTTATGATGCGCCGTTCAGAACTGGTAGCCCGCCTGAACAGTCAGGCAGGTGCACAGGTGATAACCCAGATTGTACTTCGCTGATCCTGCTTCAGGATTCTATTTGAGAACCTCGATAGCCTTGATTACGGCTGGGTCTGACAGGTTTAAGAACGATATGTAGTCCTGCATGTCCATGGCATCATATATGATGTTGCTGTATAGGACATTGCGCATCTGCTTGCGGGCAGGCCGGGAAAGATTCCAGTCTCTCTTCACTCCGTTTTTTGAGGCATACTCATAGAACTTGTTCAGAACGTCGTCAGCATCCAGATACTCTTCCAGGTCTGCGTATGTCTTAAGGCTTGACAATACCTTGCGGTTACTGTCCACATACTTGAATGAGAACTTGTTGACCAGGCTTTTGCGGACTACGTTGGCGTAGTATTCGGAGTATCCGGTGGTATCCTGCGCTACGAATACATCGGGCATTATTCCGCCGCCGCCGTAAACGGTACGTCCCCCCTTGGTCTTAAAGACCTCCTCTTCATTCTGCCTTATGCTGTCGGCGCTGAAGAACTCGCCGTGTTCGTAGCGTTTGAGTATGTCCATTGCATAATCCTCATCGGACTCACCGTAAGGCTTCTGAATGCAGCGGCCCGAAGGTGTGTAGTAACGTGCGATGGTGATGCGGATGCTTGACCCGTCGTCAAAATCAATCGGCTCCTGGACCAGGCCCTTTCCGAATGAACGGCGGCCTACGATAGTGCCACGGTCATTATCCTGTATGGCTCCAGTGAATATCTCGGCTGCCGATGCCGATGATTCGTCAATCATTACCGCCAGCGGTATGTTGGAGTAGTGGCCGTGTCCGTCGGCATACTGCCGGGCAATGGGACTGTGCGCCCCTTGCGTATATACGATAAGGTCATTCTTGGGAAGGAACTGGTTGGCCATCTGGATGGCTGCTCCAAGGTATCCGCCGCTGTTGCCACGCAGGTCAATGATGAGTTTTTTCATTCCCTTGCTGCTCAGGTCTGCCAGACTGACCATCATTTCGGCAAAAGTGGTTTCACCGAACTTGTTTATCATTATGTATCCGATGCCGTTCTCGGGCGAAATCATGTAGGCGGCATCAACGCTTTTTACAGGAATGTCGCCACGCTCTATGGTGAAGTCCACAAGGTTTGGCTCACCGTTACGCATGACGCTTATCTTGACTGTGCTGCCTTTGGGACCCTTCAGGTTCTTGACAATCTCGTTGCTGGGTATCTTCTTGCCGGCAAACAGTGAATCATTGATCAGGATGATGCGGTCGCCTGCAAGTACACCCACCTTCTCTGAAGGTCCTCCATGTATTACATTGTTTACCCTTACGGTGTCATCCTGAACGCTGAACTGAATGCCTATGCCCGAAAAACTTCCGTGAAGTTCGTCGTTGCTGACCTGAGTCTCCTCTGCAGGATAGTATGCGGAGTGCGGATCAAGTTCCTCCAGTATGGTGGGCAGGATACGGTCCATGATGGAGTCCATATCTACAACGTCCACATATTTGCGGTCTATTGCCTTGATCAGTGTCTCAACTTTCCGGGAGCCGGGAGTGCCTCCACTGTCAAACTGAGGTTTGTGGCGGTTCCAGATTCCTATCATTACCTCAATTCCCAGAAAAAAGCCCATGGTCAGTACAAAGAGTACTTGAAGTATTCTTTTAAGTATTTTCATCTTAAATGTTCAAATCCAGATATTCAACATCTATACCTGCGCGTTTGAGCAGGTCCACTCCATCTGTAAGACGGTATTGTTCAGTATATATCACACGCTTAATACCTGACTGGATAATCAGTTTGGCACATTCTATGCAGGGGGATGCCGTCACATATAGCGTTGCGCCATCGCTGCTGTTTGATGACCGTGCCAGTTTAGTGATGGCATTGGCCTCGGCATGGAGTACGTAAGGCTTTGAAACATTGTTCTCATCCTCACAGATATTCTCAAATCCGGTTGGAGTGCCGTTGTAACCATCGGATATTATCATGTTGTTCTTTACGACAAGCGCGCCTACCTTGCGTCGTACGCAGTAGGAGTTTTCCGCCCAGATGAGGGCCATTCTTGCGTAACGGCGGTCAATGGCCGCCTTCTTTGCTTCGTCCATTTTCAAATCAGATTCTCAAGTGCGGGAATTTGGATCTCCTTACGGCGTAGGGATAAGAGCCCTTCGCTTTCAAGAGCATTCAGTTCCCGTGATACGTTCAGTCTTGTGGCATCCATGATTGTTGCCAGGTCATTCATTTTTATAATCAGCCTTTTGGCACCGTTCTGTACGTCAGACAGGCCCTGTATGAAACGTATGATGCGCTCCCTGAGCGTCATGCCGTCAATGTTCCATATAAAGCTGTCCAGTTGCTGGGCCCTGCCGCTGAGTATGTTAAGCAGGTTCATCCTGCATATGTTGTACTTGCCGAGTTCGGTGTAGATGTACTGCTTGTCAACCATCAGGAAACTGCACGTGGTGGCTGCAGTGTATGTACGCCGGTAAATGCCGGCTCTTCCGAACATGGAATATGGCTCAATCAGGAATGGTGAATCAATGCTCTCGATATAGGTAAACCGGCCGTCCATTCCGCTCCTTGAACTTTCCACCGTTCCGTTGATGAGGAAAGCCAGGCTGCGGCAATGGTCTCCGTTTCCGACGATGACATCACCCTCGGCATACCGCACAAAGTCCAGGCGTATCTTTTGCAGCAGGCTGTTGAAATCAGTCTGACTCATACCCTGAAACAGGGGGAGACTGAGCAGAGTGTCATACATCGGGAGCTCCATAATGCACGGTTTGATGCTAAAAACACGCAAAGTTACTTTTTTTTCTTTGTGAAGTTTCATTAATCCCCAGGAATCACTATTTTTGTAGAAAAGTGGTCATGTTTTCAAGGCCAATTACAATTTGTTTAACAAACCAAATTTGTTTTAAACCTATGATGGATTTATTTAATTCCCTGGAACCATTACAGAAGTTTTTCTGGACTATCGCTTGTTGTGCATCGCTGGTATTCTTAATCCAGACAATCTTGACATTCGTGGGTCTGGGCACAGATGCCGATGTCGACGCCGGTCCGATGGATGGTTCGGCCGATTCCATGGAAGACGGATCTCTTAGTGGAGTGTTTTCGTTCCGTAACCTTATCAACTTCCTGCTCGGATACGGATGGGCGGGCGTGCTGTTGTATAATTCGATAGATAAAAGCTGGCTGCTTCAGCTGATAGCCATAGCGGTTGGTCTGGTTTTCGTCCTGGCGTTTGTTTTCATGTTCCGACAGGTAATGAAACTCTCGCATGACGGCAGTTTCAAGATGAAGGAGGCTATAGGTCTCAAGGCAGATGTCTACCTGCGTATACCTGCAGCCCGTTCCGGACGCGGCAAGGTGCAGGTTAGTGTCAAGGGCTCCGTACATGAGATTGATGCCATGACTGACAATGACAAGGAGATTGCCACAGGCGGACAGGTAGAGATAATTGATGTCCTGGGAGACGACCTGCTGCTCGTCAAGTGATATTGAATGATTAGTAACTTAATACTTATAAAATGAATCCAAGTAACATTTCAATTCTCGTAGTGATAGGAGTTGTCCTCCTTTTCATTCTGTTTGCAACAATCATCCGCAGGTACAGGCGTTGTCCGTCGGACAAGATCCTGGTAGTTTACGGTAAGACAGGTGGCGGAAGCGCCAAGTGTATCCATGGCGGCGGTAAGTTTGTGTGGCCTGTAATTCAGGACTATGCATACCTGAGCCTGACACCTATTTCTATAGATGCCAACCTGACCAACGCCCTGAGCCGTCAGAACATCCGCGTGGATGTGCCCTGCCGCTTTACAGTAGGTATATCGACCGAGCCCGACAGCATGAACAACGCTGCTGAGCGTCTGCTGGGACTCACCGCCGAGGAGATTCAGGAGCTGGCACGTGATATCCTGTTCGGTCAGCTGCGTCTGGTCATTGCAACCATGAGCATCGAGGAGATAAACAGCGACCGTGACACATTCCTGGAGAAGATTGCCAAGAACGTAGAGGTTGAGCTCAAGAAGATAGGCCTGCGTCTTATCAACGTGAACGTGACCGATATCAAGGATGAGTCAGGATATATCCAGGCTTTAGGTAAGGAGGCTGCCGCCAAGGCTATCAACGAGGCTAAGGTCAGCGTGGCTGAGCAGGACCGTAACGGTGAGATCGGTAAAGCCGAGGCTGTAAAGGAGACCCGTATCCGTACATCGCAGGCCAACGCCGTAGCCGTACAGGGTGAGAACAATGCCAAGGTTGAGATAGCCAACTCAGACGCATTCCGCCGTGAGAAGGAGGCCGAGGCCAACCGTCTGGCAGTAACAGCCGAGAAGGTTCAGCAGGCCAAGGCTCTGCAGGATGCCTACATCGCAGAGCGTGATGCCGAGAACGCCCGTGCAGAGCGTGAGCGTTCAACCCAGCAGGCCAACATCCTGGTTGCCCAGCAGGTTGAGAAGGACCGTATAATCTTAGCCGCTGAGGCTGAGGCAGAGAAACTCCGCGTAAGCGCCAAGGGTGAGGCCGATGCCATATTCGCCCGCATGGAGGCCGAGGCTAAGGGTTACTATGAGATTCTGACCAAGCAGGCTGCCGGTTATGACAAGATGGTACAGGCTGCAGGCGGTGATGCCGCTAAGGCATTCATGCTGCTCATGTCAGAGAAGATGCCGGAGCTTGTAAAGACTCAGGTAGAGGCAATCAAGGGTATCAAGTTCGACAACGTGACCGTTTGGGACTCCGGCAACAGCGCCGACGGAAAGGGATCGACCGCCAATTTCCTGAGCGGACTTATGAAGTCTGTACCGCCTATGTCTGACCTCTTTAATATGGCCGGCCTGAGTCTTCCTGAATATCTTGCCAAGAAAAAGGAGGATGCCGCTCCCGTAGCCCAGACTGAAGAAGTTAAGGAAACCAAGAATAAAAAGTAATTAATGCTATTATGAAAAGTATCAAATCATTGATGATTGCTGCCACGGTTATGGCAGTCATTCCTGCAATGGCGCAGAAGTCAATCCCCCTGGTATATGACCAGGAGTTTACCGGTGCCAAGTATCCAGCTCCTGCATTCCCCACAGTGGACGATGCAAAGTCCCTGGAGACACTGCCCAACCCGTTTGAGTACTCAAACAGCAAGAAGCAGGTCAAGAAATTCAAGGACTGGGAGAAACGTCGC
>CAJOLR010000061.1 GCA_905235565.1 uncultured Bacteroidaceae bacterium
CTTTATGCACTACAAGACCCACAAGTCCGTGCAGACCGTACTGAAGTGGCTCCGCCCGGTGGTGGTGGGAATGCTTGCCGCCGCAGTCCTGCTCCTTCTCAATGAGGAGAATCTGGGCGTATTCTGCTTAGACAACCTCCAGCTCTACATTAGTATCGGCCTGTTTGTTCTGGCATTCATAGCCACCTACTTCTGGAAGATAGGTCCCATCAAGGTAATCCTCATGGCCGGCCTCTTTGGCGGCCTCATTTACTCTCTGATTTAGTTTTCCATCATTCAAGCGTGATGGGGTGAAAGCCATGAAAGTGGCGTTTCGGCCCCTGTATTTTGATTTTTGCCCCTGAATGGGGCTTTTGGTCACTTGGCGGGTGGGGGTGTCCCTTTCTTTTTTACGGGTGACAGGGGTGCTTTATCTTTGCCATGCTTGAACATTTAAACATTAAGGTATGAACAGCATCTGTGCAATTGGTGATTCGGTCATGAAGGGGATAGTTGAGGACTGTTCACGTGCGGCCGACACTATTAAGTATATGATAAGCAATATGAGTTTTGCTGAGATTTGCCGCAGCAGGTTAGGGTTGGATATAACCAACCTGGCCCGGTTTGGCGGAACCATAGATCAGGGGCTTGGGCTGATAGAGAGACATAAGGAACTGGTAAGGAATTCAAAATATTGTGTTATAGAATATGGTGGCAATGATTGTTCTTATCATTGGAATGAGATTTCGGAGAATCCTGAGTCGGTTCATAAACCGCTGACTATGCTTGATGATTTCCGGACCCACTACTCACGTCTTGTTGACAAACTGATGGACGATGGTACCAGGCCGGTACTGCTTTCATTGCCGCTTATAGACAGTGAGCGTTATTTCCGTCATATATCCAAGGGCCTCAATGCCGGTAACATACTTGAATGGCTGGGTGGCGATGTGGGTTTTATAGGTCATTGGCACGATATGTACAACATGGCGGTATGGAGTCTTGGAGCCAGGAAACGCATACCTGTAATTGACATAACGTCGCCCTTTCTTAAACGCAAGGATTACCGTGACTATCTGTGCAGCGACGGCATCCATCCCAATGAGAAAGGGCACCGTCTTATAGCCGATGCCATCTGCGATTATGTGGATTCCAACCGATTATCGCGATTAGCCTGACAACTGGTTGTGATAATATTTGGAAAAATAGGGAGAAAAAGCAAAATTTGCGTCTAAAAATCAGGGATAGTGACTTTTGCTTGATTAATGCATGAAACTTGAATTCCACAATCTTTCAATAAATGACCGCGAGAGGGTGCAGGCGGTGAGCCTTCACTCAGGGCGGCGGAACTGCAACTTTAACTTTGCCAATCTGCTTGGGTGGCAGGCGTGGTTCGGGACCGAGGTCTGTGTCCTGGACGATGCTGTTGTCCTGCGGTTCAGCCAGGAAGGGGAGCGGGCCTATATGTTATGTATGGAGGGCGTACCTACGTGTGATTTGCTGCAGGCCTTGTGTATGGACAGTGGCGGCCGTCTGATACTGTTGGGACTGGAGGATGAGGCGGCATTGCAGTTGCAGCAGAACGCCTGCTGCAATGGTATAAATATAGGTGTGGAGTCCATGCGTGACCAGTATGACTATATCTACCGGCGTGCTGATCTGGCATCGCTGCATGGCGGTAAGCTCAAGGGCAAGCGCAATCATGTGAACCGTTTTCTTACGCTTTATCCCGGTTATGAGTATCGGCCTCTTACACCGGAACTTTTTGATGACTGCCGCAAGGTGCTCTCTGTCTGGAACGATGAGAAGGAGCATGACAATCCCACGTACGGCGACACCATTGAGGCCGAGCATCAGGTTATGGAGTCTATATTCAGCCACTGGGATGAACTGGGGATGATAGGCGGCAGCATCTATGTGGACGGCCGGATGGTGGCGTTCACTTACGGAAGCGCCGTGACAGACGATACTTTTGATGTCTGCGTGGAGAAAGCAGACCGTAACGTGGAGGGGGCATTCAGCATCATAAACCAGCAGTTCTGCGCCCATCTGCCGGAGCAGTTCATATATGTGAACCGTGAGGAGGATATGGGGCTTCCCGGTCTGCGCAAAGCCAAGCTGTCCTATCACCCTGAGATACTGCTTACCTATAATATTGTGACATTCCACCCATGATAAAATGGCCAACACACTGCACAGAATGACAGAGGCCGATGCTCCGCTCACCGTCAGCTGGATGGTGCGCCAGTATGGATTTGACCGCCGTGAGGTGGAGGAGTGGGTGAGTAACCTGAAGTTCAACTGGCCGCTCAGCGTAAAGGCTGTAGATGATAACGGCAATGTGATAGGACTGCTCAATATGAGTGACTACCGGATTGAGGAGGAGACGGCTCAGATCAAGAAGGACAATCCGGAATTGCTGGCCAGACTCAACAGTCTTCGCTACACGGCGGTTTTCTCGTTCATAGTTCATGAGGATTACCGCGGCACGTGTCTCAACTACGATATGATCATGGAGATAATGCCGGAACTGAAATCGGATTATGACTTTATATTCATTCCGGTACTACATCGTTTAAAGACTCATGAGTATTGGAAACGCTGGGGCGCAAAAGAGTTTTACCGGGACTCGGATTGCGTTTATTATCAGTTATTGACAAAAGATCTGCAAAAATTGACAGTCCGATAGCATCCGGACGTTTTTTTATACTTTTATATTCTTGTTTTCTTTGTATAACTGTCTATTTGTTGTATTTTTGCACCTGGAATTTGGGTATCTGATTATTCAGATTTAATAGGGAACACGGGTGAGAGTCCCGGACAGTCCCGCTGCTGTATTTCTCAGGTATCGTTTTGGATGGGCATTCAGCCCCTTTGAATGCGAAAAACGCCACTGACCCGGATGGTCGGGAAGGTTCCAAACGAGGAGATAAGTCAGAAGACCTGCCCAAGATTCTAAGTTAGACCTTAGCTCCGTGGATAGGGCGGGTAAGACAAAACAATGTCAGAAACAGTCAATGACAGTCCGGAAACACAGCGGATTTTGAATCCGTTTGACCGCGCGCTGGAATCAGCGTGCGGTGGTAGAGTCATATGCAGTTTCCAACCCCGCTTTAAAATCCATCAGTTATTGTCTGTTAACGGATTATTGTTTGACAGTAATACTTGTTTGATGGCAACCCGTTCCAGGGTTGATGCTAAGCGGGTTCCTTTGGTAAAGAATCTGCAGATTGAATGGGGAGACCGGGAGGTTTCCCCATCTTATCGTCAATTTCGGATAAAACTATATAGATGAGAAAGCTATGTTGATTAAAAAGACAACGGTTATTTCGGTATTTGCACTGCTCACTACAGCAGCGTGTCAGGAATCCACACAATCATCATTCACACGTAAGGTTTCGGATTATGTCCTGGTGGAAATTGAAAAACCGGATTTGAGCGATATTACTGACAACGGTAAGGAGGTCCTGAACCTTTACCGGTTCATTGCCGATGAGATTGATGCAATCTATTGGGAACAGTATTTCGGCCGGAAAGCCCCATTGCTGGACGCCATAGACGATCCTTTCCAGAAGAGTTTTGCCGAAATCAACTACGGCCCGTGGGACAGAAGCAACGGAAGGTCTTTTGTGGAAGGTTATGCCGACCGCCCTCTTGGAGCCGGTTTCTATCCTGCCGATATGACCGCACAGGAGTTCGCAGCTTTTGATGATCCCGATAAGAACAGTCCCTATACCCTGATTCGCCGTGCCGCTGACGGATCGCTTGAGACAGTATGGTACCACGATGTATTTAAGGAGCATATAGACAAGATTGCCAGTTATCTCAAGGCTGCGGCCGATATAACCATAAAGCCCAGTGTTAAGAAGTACCTGCTTGCCAAGGCAGACGCCTTTCGCACAGACAGTTACTACGAGAGCGCCATGGCATGGCTTGATATGGACGACAGCAAGATGGATCTTGTGATAGGACCCAATGAGGCAGCCGATGACCAGTTGCTGGGCATCAAGCGCTCATACGAGGCTTTTGTCCTGCTTAAGAACCAGGCCCGTACCGATGAACTGATGCGGTATGTGTCGCGCATAGAAGATTTTCAGCAGGACTTGCCCGGTGACCCCGCCTACAAGACATTCCAGCCAGGTGCAGGTTCCAACATATTCTCCTGCAATGCGCTATACTATGCAGGAAAGGCCAATGCCGGAATCAAGGTGATTGCCCTGAACCTTCCGTTTGATGCCGATGTGCAGCGTGACCGCGGTACCCGTACCATACTCCTGGAAAACATCATCAACGCAAAATTCAACCATATTGTCAATCCCACCGGTCAGGTCCTTCTTGAATCTGATTTCAGGGAACATCTATCTAAGGATGCGTTCTTCTGGAATATCGTATTCCGCGAAGTGGCCCATGGACTTGGCGTGAAGGAAACCGTGAACGGCAAGGGTAGTGTTGAGGATGCTTTGGGCAGTGTCGCACTCACTTTAGAGGAGATAAAGGCCAATACGGCCGGTATACTTCTGGTGAGCAAGCTCCAGAATCATTATGACATACACAATCTGTTTACCAGGGAGGATGCGCTGACCACATTCTTTGTGTCCCTGGTACGTTCAGAGCGTTTCGGCGAGGGCTCGGCTCTGGGTCGCGCGAACATAATCATATACAACTATCTGCAGGAGGCAGGAGCTTTCAAGCGTAAGGAATCAGGTCAATATACCTTGGATTTTTCCAGGATGGAGGCTGCCCTTTCGGACCTGACAGCACTTGTGCTTAAGACCCAGGCCACCGGCGACAGGGCTTTTGCAAACTATTTTGAGAACTGTTATTCAATGCGTTCCGACAATTATGACGCCGATCTTATGAACCTGGGTCTCGAAAAGATACCGGTCGATATACGATTTAAATGATTACATCAATATGAGCAACAAGAAATTCAATTTCAAAATGTGTGTTCTGCTGCCGATAGTGTTGGCGGTAACCCTTTTCCTTTGGCTTGTGCCTGTTGGCTTCTACGGCATTGACGCCCTGACGGTAGTTCAGCAGCGCGTCATTGCATTGTTTGTCTTTGCAGCACTTATGTGGATGTTTGAGATCATCCCCAACTGGACGACATCGCTTTTGCTGATAGTATTGACCCTGCTGACCATTTCAGACAAGGGAATAAGCCTTTTCTGCGATCCCAAATACGGTACGCTGGTCAGTTACAAGAGTCTGATGGCATCATTCGCCGACCCGGTGGTAATGCTGTTCATGGGTGGATTCGTGCTGGCAATCATGGCCGAAAAATACGGTCTGGACGTGACATTGGCCAGAATACTGCTCAAACCTTTCGGAACAAGACCAAGTATGGTGCTCCTGGGATTCCTTGTGGTGATAGCCGTTTTCTCCATGTTTATGTCAAATACCGCCACAGCTGCCATGATGCTGGCATTCCTGGCACCTGTGCTTAAGGTCCTTCCGTCCGATGACAAGGGACGGATAGGCCTGTCGCTGGCTATCCCCGTGGCGGCAAACATAGGCGGTATAGGTACTCCTATCGGTACCCCTCCCAATGCTACTGCAGTACGTTTCCTGGCAGAGTCAGGTTATGAAGTGACATTCTCCGAGTGGTCGATGAGAATGATTCCCTTTGTGCTTATTATGATTCTGGTAGCTTGGGTTTTGCTCCAGTTGCTGTTTCCTTTCAAGACAAAGAGACTGGTACTTGACATTCCGGAGAACAAGCGTCCTGTGGACTGGAAGACATATGTAGTCTGGATTACTTTCATAGGTACAATCTTGCTTTGGGCTACCGAGAGTCGGACCGGCATCAACTCGAATGTGGTGGCGCTCATTCCGCTGGGCGTGCTCACAATGACCGGCATATTCACCAAGGAGGATATAAAGGAGATTAACTGGACAGTTCTCTGGCTGGTGGCGGGAGGTTTCGCTCTTGGAACCGCTCTGCAGGGAACCGGTCTGGCCAAGACACTGATCGGAGCCATACCGTTCGGATCGATGAGTGTGCTCAGCGTTCTGATCATTGCAGGCTTTGTATGCTATTTCCTGTCCAACTTCATCAGCAACTCTGCAACAGCAGCTTTGCTTATACCTATCCTTATTGTCGTGGCTCAGGGTATGGCCGATCCTTCGGCTGCAAATAACGCCTCATTCATGGCACTGGGAGGTACTCACGCAATGATATCATTCATTGCAGTCTGCGCATCCATAGCAATGCTGTTCCCCATATCCACACCGCCCAATGCCATTGCATCCAGTACGGGACTGGTCCAGACCAAGGATATGGCCAAGGTGGGAATCATCATCGGTGCCATAGGATTTACCCTGGGATTTTTCTGGCTCACCAAGATTTTCCCGTTTGCAATGGTATGAATTCAGAATCTGTTTTTCTCGGAACAAATCAAAACAGATTCTTAAAAATACACTAAATTTGTAGACTTTTAAAAACTACATTTATCCATTATGAAAAAGATTATTTTAACGGCTGTTTTAGCAAGCCTTACAGCCATTACCGCTATTGCACAGGATGCACAATTCGGCCGCAAGGTAACCGATTACACTACAGGCCCCAAGATAGGCGGTTTTTTCATCGGTAAATACACATATACAGACCAGGACGGTCAGTACAATGGTAATGGTTTCAGCCAGCGGATGGTACGTCTTTATGCTGAAGGCACCATACTGAATGATTTCAAATACCGCGTTCAGCTCCAGGTAAACAACGCATCTTTCCACATGAAAGACTATTATGTTGAATGGGCTCATTGGAAGGAGTTCTCCGTAAAGGCTGGTCAGTACAAACGCGCTTTCCTGTTTGAGAATCCCTATAATCCGTGGGAGGTAGGTTTTGGCGATTATTCCCAGATTACAAAAAAACTTTCAGGCATGGGTGACTATTGCGGAGAGTCCAGTTCAAACGGCGGACGCGACCAGGGTATCCAGATTCAGGGTGACCTGCTGCCTATAGCCGACAGCCACCGTCTTATCCATTACCAGTTCCAGATAATGAACGGTCAGGGTATCAACGCTGCCGATGCAAACGCCCGCAAGGACCTTATCGGAACACTTCAGATTCAGCCTGTAAAAGACCTTTATATAGGTGCTTTCGGCTGGAATGGTGATTATGCTGTGAACGATAGCGTATCAGTGGGACGTGAACGTTGGGCTGTTGCTGCAAAATATGAACACAACTCATGGAGCGCCCGTATTGAATATGCCCATTCAAGCGGAAATAATATCCATGAAGCTGACGGCTGGTATGCTGCAGTGGGTGCTCCTGTCAATGACTGGTTCAAGTTGTATGCCAAATATGACGTCTACCGCAACAATGCGACAGAAGAGTCAATGAAGACGATCTACTCCATTGCGCCCAACTTCCAGATCCACAAGAACCTGATGTTTCAGCTTCAGTACAATTATGTGGACAATAAGCCCACATCATCACAGTGGAACGAACTCTGGGCTGAGTTGTACGTCAGATTCTGACCAGAGGTTTATAATAGGCCAACCGTCATTATCTTGCTAACACTTAAGAGACTAATTGGCTTCATATCTTTGCAATAAATAGGTTTTGCTGACTATCACACTGGCAAAAATATGTATTTTTGTACTCAGAAAGTATCCTAACCAACAAAACTTGATATGAAAAGAAAACTCATCGTGATGGCGGTTTGCGCATCCTTTGTATTGGGCGTCACCGCAGCCAAGCCTATGAAGGCTCCTTCAGGCGGCAAGAAAATCAGTAACGAACTTATCGGTATATTCTTTGAGGATATCAGCATGTCGGCCGATGGCGGTCTGTGTGCCGAACTTATCCAGAACGGATCGTTCGAGTTCAGCCCCAGCGAGCGTGACGGATGGGGGCCCGGTACCGCATGGCGTTCAATCCGGCCGGGTCACTCATTGGGTTTCATTGAACCTAAGCAGCAGGATCCCATACATCCTGACAACCCCAACTACATGCGTCTTAACATAGAGCGTGTGGGTATGTACTACGATTATAACGGTTGGACCGGAGTGGGCATCCAGAACGACGGTTATGACGGAATCTTGCTCAAGGGTGGTGATAAGTATGATTTCTCCGTATTCCTGCGCAATCCCGATGGCAAGGACAAGGAGGTGCGTGCAGTGTTGCTCGTACAGGGACGCGGATTCCGTGCCCAGCCAACCGTTATTGCCGATACCACTTTCACGGTCTCAGGCAGTGACTGGAAGAAATATGAATATACTCTGACCGCTGCACAGGACTGCCCCAACGCATCCCTGCAGCTGCTCTCACTTACCACCGGCGTGATGGATATCGATATGGTATCTCTCTATCCGCAGGATACTTACAAGGGTCATGGTCTCAGAAAGGACCTGGCTCAGGCGCTGGTTGACCTTAATCCCAAGTTCATGAGGTTCCCCGGCGGTTGCGTGGTTCACGGCGGCGGTGACGGATTCTGGGATACATATCGCTGGAAGACTACTGTAGGCCCCAAGGAGACCCGTCGCGGCATCAAGAATACATGGGGCTACCATCAGAGCATGGAGATGGGATTCTTTGAGTATTTCCAGTTCTGTGAGGATGCCGGTATGGAACCTCTGCCCATACTGCCTTGCGGCGTAAGCTGCCAGGGTACCAATGGCGGTTGGAATATGCGTACCCAGGCTCAGGATGCTGTTCCCATGAGTGAGATGCAGGAGTGGGCCGATGAGGCTCTCGATCTGATTGAGTGGGCCAACGGTCCCGCCGATTCCAAGTGGGGTAAGGTTCGCGCAGATGCCGGTCATCCGGAGCCTTTCAACCTCAAGTATCTGGGATTGGGTAATGAGGAGAAGATCACTCCCGAGTTTGAGGAGCGTTTCAAGTTCATTTATGACCAGGTTCGTGCCAAATATCCCGATATCGTGATTGTAGGTACAGCAGGTCCAGGCTCACATCCCGGTAACGGAGACTATGAGGAGGGCTGGAAGTTTGCCACCGGGCTTGAGGTTCCCATCCTGGACGAGCACTACTATGAGCAGCGTAACTACTTCCTGACCAGCCGTCAGTATGACTCATATCCCCGTGACCGCAAGACCAAGGTTTATCTGGGTGAGTATGCTTCCAAAGACAGGAAGCTTATCGATGCGCTGGCAGAGGGTCTTTACCTGCTGCATGTGGAGCGCAATGCCGATGTGGTTGTGATGACGTCATATGCCCCGCTCTTTGCCCGTAAGAATACCAACAACTGGAATCCGGATCTTATCTACTTTGACAATGAGCGTCCGTTCCTGACCTGCAGCTACTACGTACAGCAGATGTTCGGACAGTCCAGCGGTGATTATTTCTATGGTGACTGCGTTAAGTTTGACCGTGAGGATGATAACCAGCTGGGTCAGTCCGTAGTTCTGGATACCCAGTCACGCAAGCTTTACCTCAAGGTCTGCAATGCCGGCGAGAATGCCGCCAAGGCTACAATCAACCTGTCTCGTTTCGGCGGATTCAAGAGTGTGACCAAGACTGTCATCAGCGGTCAGCCTGAAGACGAGAACAACTTTGACCAGCAGCCTATAGCTCCTGTGACAGAGTCTGTTAAACTTAAGGGTAAGGCTACTATTGATGTGGAACCCTATTCGATTGCCCTTTACAGCATCAGCCTCTGATCTGTGGTGATATCGGAAATAGAAATGACCGGCATACGGATGCCGGTCATTTCTTTTTCCTTTTTATAAGTATCAGGTTTCTTACTTGGATATGCGGTTGTTGAAGTAGTCCATAGAGATGCTGTTGATAGCCACCTCGTTCTGCTCTGTAACCAGGATCTGGCTGAACATATCAGTGTAAGCATCCTTGATATC
>CAJOLR010000062.1 GCA_905235565.1 uncultured Bacteroidaceae bacterium
ATACTCTCCTTCAGAAAGCATATGAAGAGCTATAAGGGCTCCGGGTGTATCGTCAGCATCGGGGACGCTTCCCGACAGGTCTGTCCATCCCCATCCTCCGGGATCGGCGTTTGTGAAGGGGTGTATCTCTTTTATGGATCTGGCTTTAAGGGCTTCAAGTACGTTCTCTTTATCGGGAAGTTCATCTCCAAGAGCCTTAACCGACAACGTAGATACCCAAGTCGACAGGTCAGAATCTATCGGCCATGATCCGTCTTCACGTACAGTGTCAGAAAGGAACTTTGCGGCCTTGTCGCTGACAGGGTGAGACCCGTATCCGGATGCGCACATGCACATCAGCACGAATCCTGTGAGCGGAGCCGCTTCCAGGAATCCTCCATCCTCGGGCTGCATCTTTTCCATTACCTTTAGGCACTTCGGTATGAAAAGGGACCTGAACGAGGAAAGGAGAGTCTTCTTTCCCTTCTTTCCCCTCAGAATGCCGACTGCAATAAGAGCAGGAACTGCGTAACTTACGACGGGAAGCTGCAGGAAGCGGAACAATTTCTGAGGAAGGGCGGCAAGTTCGTAAGGGAAAGACGGGATCTTGTCCCATGAGGAGACGGTTCCGCAAAGGGCGCACATCGAAAGAATGGGAACGGAGAATGTGAGGTCCTTTCCGTAGTAATCCAGTACTCCCTTTATTATGTCGTCTTCGGAGAGGCTTCCGAACTTTCCTGAGAGATACTCTTCAGTCTTCGGCGGAACTTTACCGCAGTATTTGAGGGCTGTGTAACTGAGAAGAGTCGCAGTCATGTTGGATGGACTCTCCGGACTGTCTCCCCATGAACCGTCGGGTTTCATGGTGCACTCAAGCCATTTTATTCCGTTGTCTATCAGATCGGAGTATTTATCCCTGTCTATAAGGCTCAGCGCAAAGACGGATACCGATGTGGATATGGCACTGCTTGAAAGGTATCCCTCCCACATGCCGTCGGTGCGGCGCATGGAGAGCAGACGTGAACGTATGTCATCTGTCAGCAGGTCAATTTTCTGTCTTGTAGTGAGTGTCTCTTCCTGCATATGTATATCAGTTGGCCGAGCCAAGGGCTAAAAGTCCGTAGAAAAGGTATTCTATATCAGCGGTCCCGTCTGCCAGGTTGTCCATGAATGAACCGTCTTCCTGCCAGTGTGCCTCGATGAATTCCATCGGGCTGAACATTGGACTTATCCCGGAGCACTTGAGCGCAAAGAGTGCCGCGGCAGTGCTGAGCATATCTGGTATTGCGGCACCGGCGTTGGATAGGAATCCACCCGACGGGTCCTGCATCTTTCTTATGCATTCAGCGGCTTTTTCATCATTATCCAGAAGCAGTGACAGGGCCCATGCATTGGTGCCGCTACCGCTTCCGTGGCCGCGGTAGCGGCTCAGGAATTCCAGCAGAACCGCATCGGGCGAGAATATTCCAAGTATGGTTTTACCAATCCATCCCGGCAGCATCATAAGGCGGTGCAGCTGCTGTAATAAAAGGAATGCGGTAAGATGCATCTCATCAAGGGCGGCGGGATTGGTCTCATGCAGCAGACGGCGTCTTTCAGACCTTGGTATAACTGTTCCAAGAACGTAGGATACCGTCCATCCGAACATGGTATAATAGAGGTCAGGCTTTCCGGCCCTGTTAATGAAACGGCAACCGTCCGGGGCTTGGGAGCGGGCGTATCGGCATACGGTTTTCAAGGCATCGGGACTCAGACTCCGTGAGCCTTTGTCCAGAGTGATGAATAGGGTATATGTAAGCTTGCGTCTCATTTTAGGATCTTTCCTGTAACCTGAAAAAGGAGACGCTTGAGTTCCGTACTCTCACTGTGTTCCAAAGCCTCCAGAGCGCTGTTCCTGTAGCTGTCTGACAACTGTTTCAGACTCTCCCTGATATTGTCTTCTGTCATGTCGGGATTTTCGTGGTGCATGGCCGATAATGCCGATGGAACCGATAAATCCCTGTCGTCTTCAAGGTCATCGTTTATCTGATAGGCAATACCCAATGCCTGCGAGAAATCATGGAGTATGGAGGCTGTGGCTCTATCTCCTCCGGCGCAGATAAGCCCCAGTTGAAGTGCCACCTCAAAGGCGGGAACGGTCTTTTTTCGGAAGATATCAGTCACTTGCTCCAAAGTGATACCGGTATCCTTGTTCCATTCCAACTCTATTCCTTGACCACGGCAGAGTTCTATATGTGCATCTGCAACGGTCTGCAAAAGATCCGGATTGCCGGTGCGGGCCAGCAGACGATAACCTTCGCCAAGCAAAAGGTCTCCTGTGTTTATGGCCATTTCATCGCCGTAAAGCGCCCCTACGGTAGGTCGGCCGTAACGCTCCTTGTCATGGTCCTGGATATCATCATGTATGAGTGATGCCTTATGGAAACACTCCACTGCCACTGCCGCCATACGTACATTCTCAGGTAATACGGTGCTGCCTGTAAGCGCGCTGTAAACCGCAACCAGCAGAAACGGACGCCAGCGTTTGCCGTCGGAGCATACCCAATCTGTTGAGGCTTTGGTGCAGAGGTCTGAGCCGGAAGTAAGCATGGATGCCAGATTCTGTGGTGTAAACCATGTCTTTACCTCATCATATATGGTCTCATAGCGCAGCAGCGGTTTTGCGGCCGGACTGTAGCGGTGCATCAGTTCCTTTACGTATTCCGTATCAACATCGGTATCGTGACATCCGTCACGGTTCAGGGGAACGGCAATACCGGGAACGGCATTGTCTATAAGCAGCGGGAAGGCTTTCTCCAGTGAATCCAGGCAGCTGACACCTATCACGGCATCGACTACGTTGTTGCGGATAAGTTCTATGACCTGGGTGAATCCCTCGGCCGCCAGACTGAGCATGCCGGTACGGTCGGCCTCCTCCTGCAAGGATGGTATGTTACAGCTGCCACAGCGGTTGCAGAGCAGCCCAAGGTCATCAATCTGTGCTTTACAGCGGGCTGAGTTGCTCAGGCATTTGGGCAGAAGCAGCAGACGCCGTTCGGCAGGGATGGCGCTTACCGTCTCCTTCCAGGCACAGTTGTGCAGTTCCACCATGATCCAGTCACGCAGCCTGCCGTCCAGATTGTTCTGCTCAATGAATGTGGCGGCCAGACGTTCCAAGGTGGGTATGGAGAGTGGGGGCGAGAGTCTTCTCCCGGCGGCAAACTCCGCTATCCCTTGGCGCAAGCGGGTGCGCTCCTGCAGAGTATCAGGTATGAATCTTACCGTACTGTCCATTTATCCGTATGCTCCGAATCCAAAGAAATAGTTCTTTTGCAGCCACCTGTAGAGAGGGTTCTTCTCCGGAATGGCATCCTGACGCATGTCATGACCCGCATGGGGTGTCATGGCATCCAGCTCCTGCATGAATGTGGCGCGTGAGGTGGTCTCTACGGCACCCTGGGCACGCAGGAACTCAGCAAGATGTTTGGGGTCCTCAAGCAGCACGCAGCCGCGGCTGGTCCGGGCGGTGAAAGTGCGCAGTCCGGCCAGGAATCCGGAATTATTGAAAACGTTCACCAAATTGCCTGCATCGGCGGTAAGATGCTCGCATGCCATCTGCAGGGGCGGGCAGAACTCTATTGCTCCCGAAGGCGAAATGTGATGGCTCATTCCTGTGGCTCCCGGGCACATGGCCTTGCCGTCGGCACCCCAGTAGGTGTCTATTATGAACAGGGGAGCATTGCAGCGCTGTTCTACAATGAAACGGCGCAATTCCTGAACCTCATCCTTGTCCAATGCGTTCTCGGGGTGGGGATCGGCACCTACCGGACGGTATATGTAATACCACATAAAGGCGGCTCCCAATCCGGCCAGATCCTCCAGATGACGGCGGGTTACCAGCTCATGGAAATTGCTTTTGCAGATGCTTGCCGCCGCTCCGAATATGAGTTTGGCATCACGGCAGGCCTGGACACCGCGCATGGTCCGGTCAAACACATCGGTCCTTCCGCGGCGGCGGTCACTCTCATCATGCAGTCCCTCTATGCTTACCAGCGGGGTTATGTTTCCAGCCCGTGCCATTGCCTGAGCAATATCGGGAGTAATCAGGGTGGCGTTGGTAAATACCTGGAAATAGCAGTCCTTATGTGCTGCCAGTATGTCTATCAGCCCGTTATAGAGCAGGGGTTCACCTCCCAGAATGCCAAAGAAATAGCAGCCCTGGCTCTTGCTCTGGTTTATGATGCCGTCTATCTGCTCCCTGGTCAGGCTCTTGCGGCCGCCACGCGACACCCAGCAGCCGGAGCAGGCCAGGTTACAGGTCTCGGTGACGGAGATCATCATGAAAGCCGGGAAGAAAGGCTTGCCTTTCCTCAGTCGGCGCTTGAATCGGCGCATGTTGCTGACATTCCTCAGCACAAAGTTCCTGAAGAATATCCACAGCAACCTTATGGAACTGCCCCGCATTATGCGGAAAGTGGCTTTAAGTACTGATGTATAGCATGTAAGGCTCATATAAACTCTGTTGGAATGTCATTTGTCGGTCTTATCCTTGTCATCGGATCCGGTTTCAGGACGCAGGAACTGTATTCCGCTGCTGCGTCTCTCCTGCAGGCGGCGGCGTAGTGTGTCGGCATAAATTGCGGATCCCGGGGCAGTAGCCGTAGGAGTGATGGCCGATGAAACCTGCTGAATCTCCGTAGGACCCCCGTTGATAGGTCCTGTTTCGTGCTTGGGGAATATGATGGCTCCGGCCGGACATGTACGGGCGCAGGCCGGACAGTTGTTCTTGCATTTGGCGGGAGATGTAACGGTAACCCTGTCATCTACCATGCTGTATACACCGAACGGGCAGAAGTCCAGACATTTGCCGCACTCGGCGCAAAGGGTCTTGTCGATGGATGGGAACCAGGCATCGGTCCCGTAACATGATGGTAGGGCTTTGATACGGATTTTCCACAGTTCAACTTCGTCATTATCAGGTTCTGTTGAACAGAATTGATCCTTTTGGGAGCGCATATCATATATGTCAGGAGATTCTAATCCTATTGAAGCCAGAAGCGCTTTAACGGCACGTGGATGGCATGCGGCTACAGCACCGGAGACCACTTGGTTCATATCACTGCTGTGTTCCTGAACCATACGGCACAAATCATCCACGACATGTACTTTGAGGCCGGTTTTTACTGCCTGGGCAGCTACCTTGGCGGCAATTTCCTTATCGATGAAGTTGCGTGAACTGCATGCACATACGGTTATAGATCCACATCCTATCTGGTCAGTAAAGCTTTTCATGATGCAAACATAGCAAAAATAATAAAAAAGAGTATCTTTGCACTCCGAAATCGAAACGGATATGGCAAAAGAACTCAAAGACCTGACTAAAAGGAGCGAGAACTACTCGCAGTGGTATAATGAACTGGTAGTTAAGGCTGACCTTGCGGAACAGGCACCTGTGCGCGGCTGCATGGTAATCAAGCCTTACGGTTATGCAATCTGGGAGAAGATACAGCGTACCCTTGACGACAAGTTCAAGGAGACCGGTCATGTAAACGCATACTTCCCGCTGCTTATCCCTAAGTCATACCTGAGCCGTGAGGCGGAGCATGTGGAGGGCTTTGCCAAGGAATGCGCCGTAGTGACACATTATCGCCTCAAGAATGCCGAGGATGGCAGTGGTGTCATTGTAGACCCCGCCGCCAAGCTTGAGGAGGAGCTGATAGTCCGTCCTACATCCGAGACAATAATCTGGGCTACATACAAGAACTGGATCAAGTCATACCGTGACCTGCCTATCCTGTGCAACCAGTGGGCCAACGTGATGCGCTGGGAGATGCGTCCGCGTCTGTTCCTGCGTACCGCCGAGTTCCTGTGGCAGGAGGGTCATACCGCACACGCCACCCGTGAGGAGGCCGAGCAGGAGGCACGCCGCATGCAGCAGGTATATGCAGACTTTGTCGAAGGGTACATGGCCGTTCCGGTAGTCCGTGGTGTCAAGTCAGAGACAGAGCGTTTTGCCGGTGCCCTTGATACCTATACCATCGAGTCCATGACTCAGGACGGTAAGGCACTGCAGTGCGGAACGTCACACTTCCTGGGGCAGAACTTTGCCAAGGCATTTGATGTACAGTTTATAAATAAAGAGAACAAGCTGGAATACGTGTGGGCTACATCATGGGGCGTATCAACCCGTCTGATGGGCGCACTGATCATGGCCCATTCCGATGACAACGGTCTGGTTCTGCCTCCTAAACTTGCTCCCATACAGGTTGTAATAGTTCCTATCTATAAGAATGCCGATGACCTGGCACAGATAAGTGCCAAAGTTGAAATTCTGGTTGATGCTCTGCGCAAGAAGGGTATAAGCGTCAAGTACGATGATGCCGATAACAAGCGTCCCGGATTCAAGTTCGCCGATTATGAGGTTAAGGGTGTACCTGTCCGTGTTGCGATGGGTATGCGTGACCTTGAGGCCGGCACTTGTGAGATCATGCGCCGCGACACACTGGAGAAAGAGACCGTTCCGTTTGAGGGGCTGGAGAACCTTATACCCAGCCTGCTTGATGAGATGCAGACCGCTATCTTTGAGAAGGCCAAGGCATGGCGTGATGCCCGTATGGTTGAGGTCAACAGCTATGATGAGTTCAAGCAGAAGATAGAGGATGGATTCTTTGTACTGGCCCATTGGGATGGTACGGCCGAGACCGAAGCCAAGATCAAGGAAGAGACCAAGGCAACCATACGCTGTCTGCCATTCGGTATGAAAGATGAGCCGGGAACCGATGTCTTCAGCGGCAAGCCTGCTGCACGCAGAGTGCTGTTTGCACGTTCATACTAAAAATCCTTCTCATATACCAGGCCTACTCCCTGTGTCGTAAGGGTAGTCTTGGAGAAGTATTTGTCATTGGCTTTGTTATAGCCTTTGATGCTGATGCCTTTGCCGTTCTTATCCGGTATCAGAAGATATTTGAATTCAAAGTCACCGATAAAGTTTGAGGTGTTGTTGATTGTATTCTCCCTGTATCCGAAGTTTCCGTTCAGTAGTAATCTGTTGTCCAGAAGACGTGCCTCCAGTATACCTTCCAGTTCCTTGTTGCTAAGATTAGTGGCATCATTCGAAAGGTAATTGCTGGCACTTACGTTGCTGGATATCGTTACCTTTTCATTATCAAGTACCTGAGACAATACGTTGTTGATCTGTCCGCTCACGGTTGAGTTTACTATAGATTCCATGGCACTTGGAGTCAGCCCGTTATTTATTGCGGCTACGTCATAAGTGTAGAAACGTCCTATAGCCAGCAGGTACATGAACTGAATGTTCCTCTGCTCTTCTGTGGCTGTAGCTCCTGCCAGGGCCGCTTTCTCCTCGGGAGTACCGTTGGGTATGTCAATGTCAAATGAGATCCTGGGATCGGTGACATTGCCAATTATGTCCATCAGACACCTTACATGAACCTTATTGTTGGACGACAAACTGGGGTCAAGGTCATATATGGAGGCTGAGTTGACGTTATGGTAGGTCTGAAGATGCAGTTCTGTATCCATCGGAGCTCCGTTGAAACGCACATAACTGCCTTCCATAAGGGTGAAATTCTTGCGGATCAGATCCTCGATAGACAGGGCGCACTGACCATAACTCAGATTATATAATCCATTCAGTATAGTGCCATCCTTTGGGTTGAACTTGATGGATAGGTTGCCGTTACCGCGGAAAAATCCGTTAAGGGATGCCATATTCATCTCTATCAGGGCATCTTCACTACACTCTATGTCAAGGTTCAGATTGAAATTCTTGCCCTTCTTTGTCTTGGCCGGAATAATATTCTTTACATTTTCCTCATTGATGATTATGGTATTCCTATCCACGATTGTCAGGAAATTATAGTCTGCTACCGTGCCCGAACTGGGGTTGTAGCCTATTCGGGTACCGGGTGCCGTCCGGGCATCGACATATATGGACAGACCGTTTCTCTCATCAAACTTGAGATTCATTGAACCCTCAGCGTAGACAGATGCGGAAATGTCACTCTTTTCATTCTGGGGCTGGTAATAGACAAGCATATCAGCAACATCGGCATTCATGTCAACCCTCCAATTCTTGAACTTGTTATGGGTCAGGATACATGTCATGATGCCGTCATGCCCTTTCTCATCATAGAATTCCACATTCCTGAACAGCATCCGTCCCGGCTCAAACCACAACGTGTCACGTTTGACATTGAAAGTGGTGTTGATGGCATCCTGGATAAAATAACCGTCTTCAAGGATTGCCTCGCCCTCCAGGTCAAGTCCGGGAAGGTTTCCAAACAGACGAAGATTGCCTGTGGCACGTCCGCCCAACTCCTTGAATACTGTCCTGGTCCATGTGTTAAGGAAGCGAAGGTCAGTGTGGTTGGCGGCCAGGGATACGTCAATCAACTTGGATTGAGGAACGTAAATGCCGGAAAAACCGGTCAGTTCAACACCTCCATTAACCATCGAACCGTTCAGTTCCACCTGATGCGCCTGCTGATTCCACTGGCAGTCGGCGGTCAGCAGTCCATGGTATGAGTCCATGAACTGGAAATCCTCAATCTGGAACGAACCGAAGAACGCAGGTTTGTTCAGCACACTGGTAATGGAGAGATAACCTGACGCCAGTCCCTTAACCCCGAACTTTTGTGCCGGTTTTATCATTGAGAGTGTCCGACCTATGTTTATACGGGTCATCGACAGTCTGAATATGTCGATAGAATCGGCCGAAATAGTTCCGTCTGCATAGAGATACTGGTTCTCATTACGTGCACAGAAATCAGATACTGTTATCTTTCGCTTGTCTGTACTTAGCCTTGAGATGGAAAGATTCCACATCGTTCCGTTGACGGTTATGCTGGTGGTGTCAATGAAGGTCAGGGAGTTGAGCCCGTTCTTGGTGTCATAACGGAAGAACTGTGACAACGTCTTGGCATCTCCCTTCATCTGTCCGGTTTCGCTCTTCCAGGAATAGTTGCCGCGTACGATATCCATGAATGCCATCAGGGTTGCCTTGAAATCGATTCCGTCCTCGTCCTTGTCGCCGTAATAGCCGGTTATTACAGTGTTGCATGTGCCTTCTTCGGAGTTGAGCGTCAGGTTTGCGTCGGACAGTTTCTTCCCGGAGATGACGGCTTCCGGTATGGACAGATTTCCTGTACATGTGCTTTCCTTGTCAGCGAAAGCCAACTGCAAGTGGGCAGGCTTACTTATTGAAACCGGATAATTGAATACTTTCTCCAGAACGTCAAGATCATCAAATCTGGCTTCTATGGCAAAATCATTATTGTTCCTGTCATACTTGCCGGCTTTCAGTTTTGTGCCAACCATATTGCCTATTGTAGGCAGGACATCTCCGCATGCCTTTGCCAGCGATCCCGGGAGGGTGGACAGGCTGTAGTTTCCGGTTATGGACATGCTCATGAAATCACTGTTTACGGAAATAATCTTTACGTAATCATTGAGTTCACCTATTTCTACAGTGAAGTTGTCCATGGACCAGTCACCGGAAGCGTCGGTATAATACAAACTGTCAACTGATATCTTTCCGGTTATATCATCGGCATTCTTACCTGTCAGGTCAACCTCCATGGAAGCTGTCATGGTCATATCGTCTTTCTGCGTCAGATGGTAGGCGTACAGGTTGAGGGAATCCGCATCCAGACTGATCCTGTAGAACGGTTCCTTACCGACTCCTATGCCTGCGTTGACCGAAAGGGTACCGTTCCTGTCGGAGAAT
>CAJOLR010000063.1 GCA_905235565.1 uncultured Bacteroidaceae bacterium
AAACGATTAACAAATGAGTAATCTGATAAGCGTTGTTAACATAAAGAAAATCAGCGACAAACAAAATTTGTCGCTGATTTATCTGTTAACCTTAAATTGTCTATTTAAGAACTAAACTCTTTTGGCCATGCCACGCTTTCTTGCGGCGTACACATATAATAGTTCAAATAATGGCTTAGGTTAAATCCTTATCTTCTTCTTGCACTGCTGTAGGCAGGGCCGATGCCTCCGGTAGGGAGTTGGATCGGCTGTAATCCAGTTGCAGGACCGCGATAGCTCCTGCAGAGCTGCCGGTCAGTATTATCCTGGATGGATCGATGTCCAGCATATCGGCATTGGAGCAAACCCATGCAACCGCAGCCGCACAGTCCTCAACGGCAATGTCTATGCAGTACATAAACAATCCTGTGGCTTTAAACATCGTGCTGTTGGCCTTAACCATCTCAGTGTCCTTCAATCCTAAACGGTAATCAATGGATATCACAGTGAAACCGCGCTGCAACAGGGCTTTGGCGGTCTCCTTCTGGTGTTGGTTGTTACGTGCTCCGGCAAAGAACCCGCCACCGAAAAGCGTTATCACGGCAGCCCTGTCGGCTCTGGGATTGTCCGGTCTGTAAACATCCAGATACAGGGCCGAGTCACGTTCCACATAGCTGTAGGTTGTGCATTCCGGCAGACGGTAATCTTGTGCCGATACATCGGTCGGCACCATCAGGAGGAGTATACCAGACAAAATGTATGATATATGTTGTAAAAGGTTTCTCATCAATTGAAAGAATTTGGTTGGCAAGACGTAAAGATACGGGAAAATGTTACATTTGCAACTATTATACACAACAATTGATATGAAGAAAGTAATAGTAATACTTGCGATGGTAATGGCCGTTGCATCGGTTAGGGCCGATGAGGGTATGTGGATGTTGCCTACACTCAAAACGATGAATCAGTCCGACATGAAGAAACTTGGTCTCAAGATTGGCGTATCGGATATCTATAATGAGAAGAAAGTATCGATCAAGGATGCTGTGGTCCATTTTGGCGGCGGTTGCACGGCCGAGATCATTTCCGAACGTGGTCTGCTGGTAACCAACCATCATTGCGGGTATTCCAGCATTCAGGGCCTTTCGACTCCTGAGCACAACTATCTGGAGGACGGATACTGGGCAATGAGCCAGGATGAGGAGATTCCGGTTCCCGGCCTGACGGTGACATTCCTGCAGAGCATGACCGATATCACAGGGATGAAACAGGCCAAGGCCGATGCCCTGCTGGAGAAGATAAAGAATGAGAATCCTGACTGCCAGGTGCAGGTGACAGGCTTCTATAATAACAACCAGAAATATATTATAGTAAATAAGGTATATCGTGACGTAAGGTTTGTGGGCGCTCCGCCTGCATCGGCCGGTAAGTTTGGAGGTGAGACCGACAACTGGATGTGGCCGCGACATACCTGCGATTTCAGCATGTTCCGCGTTTATACCGACCGTGACGGCAACCCGGCCGATTACAGCAAGGACAATATCCCGCTGCGTCCCAAACAGTTCCTGAGCATATCGCTCAAGGGTATAGAGGAGGGCGATTTTGCCATGATAATGGGTTATCCCGGGCGTACCCAGCGATTCCAGACTGCTGCGCAGCTGGAGCAGATGATGGCGGTACAGGATGTGCGCATAGCAGCCCGTACCGTGCGTCAGGATGTTATGTGGCAGGGTATGCGCTCCAACGATACCATCGGACTTCAGTATGCCAACAAGTATGCATCATCGGCCAACGGCTGGAAGAAATGGCAGGGCATGCGTGAGTGTTTTGCCGACCTTGATGTAATTGGGCGTCAGCGTCAGAAAGAGGCCGGTTTCATGTCTTGGGTCAACGCCAAGCCCAAGCGCCAGGCCAAATACGGAAATGTGATTGATGTGATTGCGGATAACGTAAAGAAGAATACCGGGTACAACCTGCGTAATTCTGTGTTCAGCGAGAGCCTGGGCAATATAGAGCTGCTTCGCATTGCGCAGATGAACAGCGTGGACCGTGAGTCATTCTACCATAACTACAGCCCGTCACTGGACCGCGACATCACAAAGGCGATGGTCAGGTTCTACATGGATAATGCCAGCCCCAAGGATTCGCTGGACCTGTCAAGGCTGAATATTGACAACATATTCATTAACAGCGCTTACACCAGTCCTGAGAGACTGGCCTCATTTGAAGGTAAGGATATCTCTATGGATCCCGCTAAAGAGTTGAATGAGCAGTTGAGTGCGGCACGTCGTCGCATAAACGCTTCATACTCTTATGATGCTGCTGCACTGTGTGACTCGGCATCACAACTGTTCACCGCAGGACTGATGGAATGGACCAAGGGCACCAAATCATATCCCGATGCCAACTCAACATGCCGCCTTACTTACGGAACCGTTCAGGGTTATACCACCAAGGAGGGCAAGCATTTTGACTTTTACACCAATATGAAGGGCGTGATGGACAAGGAGGATCCCAACAATTATGAGTTCCGTGTTCCTGCCCGTCAGAAGGAATTGTATCAGAAGCGTGATTTCGGGCAGTATGCCGGTCCCGACGGTGAGGTTCCCACATGTTTCATCACCAATCTTGATATTACAGGCGGAAACTCCGGCAGCCCCGTGATGGATGCCCAGGGTAACCTTATCGGCCTGGCGTTTGACGGCAACTGGGAGGCCATGAGCGGTGACGTGATATTTGAGCCCGAACTGCAGCGCTGCATCTGCGTTGATATACGTTACGTACTCTGGATGATGGATAAGTTCGGTGGTGCCGGCTATCTGTTGGACGAGATGAATATAGTAAAATGAGAAAGATAGTGGTGCTGAGCGGCTCCGGCATAAGTGCCGAGAGCGGCATATCCACGTTCCGCGGCGGTAACGGCCTGTGGGATAATGAGCCGGTAGAGGCAGTGGCCACCATTGACGGCTGGTACCGTGATCCGGCCCGTGTATTGCGTTTCTACAACGAGCGCCGTGCGCAACTGGCTACCGTTGCGCCCAATGAGGCGCACACCATCCTGGCAGAGCTGGAAAAGGATTTTGAGGTGATAGTGGTAACCCAGAATGTGGATAATCTGCATGAGCGTGCCGGCAGCACCAACATCATCCACCTGCATGGTGAGCTGACCAAAGTTCGCCCTGAGGATACCTATACCGATATGGACTGGTGGAGTGAGCGTTACGTGCAGGACATCGGTTATAATGCAATCAATCTTGGTGACAAGGGCGGCCCGCACAACACCCAGCTGCGTCCGCATATAGTCTGGTTCGGAGAGCAGGTTCCCAATCTGCAGAAGGCTGCCGAGGCAGTGAGTAGGGCAGACATATTGCTTATTGTAGGCACATCAATGCAGGTCTATCCCGCAGCCGGCCTCTATCAGTATGCCCCACCAGGCTGTAAGATCTACATGATTGATCCCGATCCTGCTGCCGCCGCTCACGTAAGCGGAGTAGTGCACATCAAGGATGTTGCCACTGCCGGAATGCGTCAATTCAAAGAGATGCTGGATTAAAAAGAAAAACTTGCCACTCGGCAAGTTTTTCTTTTACTTATTGCTTGTTCTGCTCTTCCAATGTGTAGAACGAACTTCCGTCAAAGCAGTGGGTGCAAATCTGTTCCTTGGGTAGGCCGATAGCTTTGACCAATGCTTCTATTGAGCTGAATTTGAGTGTGGTAAGTTGTAGGCGTTTGGCAATCTCAGCAACCATCTTGTTATACTCGGGTGTGCCTGTTGTTGCGTATTTTTTGAGTGTCTCCTGACTGGGATTATCACCCTCAAAATCCTTGATGATACGGCGTGTAATCAACTCCAGGTCATTCTTGCTGGCCGAATAGTTCACGAACGGGCAGCTGTATATAAGCGGCGGGCACGATATGCGCATGTGAGCAGCCTTTACGCCGGACTCATAGAAATCATGTGAGTTATCCTTTAGCTGGGTGCCGCGTACGATGCTGTCATCGCAGAATACCAGACGCTTGCCGTTGAGAATGTCCTTATTCGATATCAGTTTCATCTTGGCCACCAGATTGCGGCGGACCTGGTCAGTAGGCATGAATGAACGGGGCCAGGTGGGAGTATATTTGGCCACAGCCCTTACGTAGGGGCATTTATGACCCTCGGCATAACCTACAGCCATACCCAGACCACTGTCGGGGATTCCGCAGGCACCATCCACCTCGACATCGTCCTCACGTCCCATAACACGACCGAGTTCGTTACGTACATCCTCGGCGTTTCGGCCCTCATAGCAACTGGTGGGGAATCCGTAATAGACCCACAGGAAAGAGCATATCTGCATCTTCTTATTGGGCTTGCGCAGCTCCTCAAAGCCAGTCTCAGTAATCTTCACTATCTGGCCGGGACCCAGGTAGAGCTTGGTCTCATAACCCAGGTTGGGGAAAGCGGTGGTCTCGGTAGTGACAGCCACGGCGCCGTCCTTTACGCCCAAGATCACCGGGGTGCGTCCCCATGAGTCACGGGCGGCAATAATGCCGTTCTCGGTAAGCAGCAGCATGGAGCATGAGCCCTTTATGGTCCTGAATACATTCTCTATGCCATCAACGTAATCCTTACCTTTTATAATAAGCAGGGCAATGAGCTCGGTAATATTGATCTTCCCGCTGCTGAACTCGCTCAGGTGCATGTTCTCAGCCAACAGATGGTCACATATCTCATCCTTGTTGTTGATCTTGGCCACCGTAACCAGGGCAAAACGCCCCAGGTGACTGTTCATGAGCATTGGCTGTGCATCGGTATCACTGATTACGCCTATGCCGCTGGTTCCTCCAAACTTATTGAGTTCACGCTCAAATTTGCTCCTGAAATAATCGTTTTCAAGGTTGTGGATGCTCCTGAAAAAGCCCTCTTGAAGGCTGTAGGTGGCCATGCCGGCGCGGCTTGTTCCCAGATGTGACTGATAATCAGTTCCGTAAAAAAGATCATTGATGCATCTCTCCTTAGAGACGACTCCAAAAAATCCGCCCATTAGCTGTTAAAGGTAAATGTGTTTAGTATTCTGACTGCAAAATTACAACAACTCTCCGAAATTTGTTGCAACCCGAAACCTACCTTTATCAACAAGTTTAGTTAAGAATAGTTATGCAGAAACAGAAGTATTGTCTGATAAGGAAATCCAATCACTGTTCAATAATCAAGAGTTGTGTACTACCGTTTTGTTTTTGTGTGAATATGTTGTAAATTCGCATCTGGATGTTATAAGACAGTGAGGCTATGGCTGCAATGAAAAAATACCCCATAGGGATACAGAGTTTTGAGAAACTCCGTGAAGAGGGTTATGTCTATATTGACAAGACAGATCTGGTTTATGACCTTACCCATCAGGGCTCCGTCTTTTTTCTTAGCCGTCCGCGCCGATTTGGCAAGAGCCTGCTGGTATCCACCCTTGAGGCATATTTCCAGGGCCGCAGGGAACTGTTCCGCGGTCTGGCCATAGACAAGCTGGAACAGGACTGGACAATCTATCCTGTCATACATCTTGACATGAGCGGTCAGGCGTATGATAACCCTGAGGCCTTAGAGCAGATTCTTTTAGACAAACTCTCACAGTTTGAACAGATTTACGGCTCGTCACCCACCGAAGTGACTGCCGCGCTCAAGTTGGGCGGCATAATACGCCGGGCATGTGAGCAGACCGGCCGCAAGGTGGCCGTGCTGATAGACGAGTATGACAAGCCTGTGCTTGAAGCCATAGGCAACGAGGAACTTGCCGACCAGTACCGCCGCCGTCTCAAGGGATTCTACGGTGTACTGAAATCTGCTGACCCTTACCTTAAGTTCGTACTGCTTACGGGCGTTACCAAGTTCTCGCAGGTAAGCGTGTTCAGTGACCTGAACCAGCTTGAGGACATAAGTATGCTGCCCAAGTATGACACCATCTGCGGCATAACAGAGCAGGAACTTGAAACCGTCTTCCAGGAGGATATTGCCGCACTGGCAGATGTAGAGCAGCGCACATACCCCGAGATGCTTGAGTACCTGCGCCGCAAGTATGACGGCTACCACTTCAGCGAGGCCATGCACGGAGTGTATAACCCCTTCAGCATACTCAACGTACTAAAGAGCCAGGTGTGCCGTGACTTCTGGTTCCAGACCGGCACTCCCACCTACCTGATGGAACTGCTCAAACGCTCCAGCTATGACATAACCAACCTGGAGGGAGTAAAGCTTGCAGCAGGCAGTTTTGCCGACTACCGCGCCAACACCGAGATGCCCATCCCCATGATATACCAGTCCGGTTACCTGACCATCAAGGGCTATGATCGCGACTTTAATGAATACACACTGGGTTATCCCAACGGTGAGGTAAAGAACGGATTCCTTAGTTTCATAGCCCCCGCATACGTTGATGGCTACGGGAGCGGCGATTTCAGCACGTCAAACTTTGCCCGTGACCTGAGGGACGGTCATGTGGATGCCTTCATGACCCGCCTGCAGTCCCTGATAGCCTCCATGAACTACGAGCTCTTTGACAAGAACCTGAAGGAGAAATACTTCCAGACCATATTCTACCTGGTGTTCAGTCTGGTAGGAGCCGTTGTACGCAGTGAGGTGCACACCTCAGGCGGCAGCATAGACGCCGTGGTGGAGACCAGGACAGACATCTACCTGTTCGAGTTCAAGATGGACCGCACGCCAGAGGAGGCCCTGAAGCAGATAGAAGACAAACACTACGCCGACCGCTACCAGAGCGACCGCCGCCCCTTAACCCGCATTGGAGCCTCGTTCAGCAGCACCACCCACCGCCTTGAAAGCTGGCTCATAGCTTAAGGAGGAATTCTCCTGAATCCCGCTCATTACGCAAAAAGCCAGGCTGAAACCTGGCTTTTTGCGGAAAGAGTGGGATTCAAACCCACGGTACGGCTAGGCCGTACGCCGGATTTCGAGTCCGGTCCATTCGATCACTCTGGCATCTTTCCGGGCGCAAAAGTACGCAAATTTTGTATGCGCACCAATATGCCTTGGATAAAAATTACAACTCCTGTATCAACTGGTTGGCCAGCTCGGTGTTGTCGGGGCGGATAATTACGCGTGAGAACTCGGATGACGAGTCGGCAAATGCGTACATGTATTCCACTGATATTCCGGCAGCAGAGAGCTTCTCCATAGCTTGGGCCATAGCGCCGGGCTTGTGGGCGCACTCCAGATAGACCACCTGAGTCATGGTCACTGCGTATGAATTTGCCTTGATAATGTTGAAGGCGCGCTCAATCTGGTCGCGCTCCACTATGATGCGGGCTATGCCGAAATCCTGGGTCTCGGATACGGTGAAAGCCTTCATGTTAATGCCGTTGTTGCCAAGCAGCCTTGCTATCTCGGCAAACTTTCCCTTTTCATTCTCAAGGAACACTGAAATCTGTCTGATAAGCATATGGGTTCTTTTTTAAGGTTATTACTCAAATTTACGGTGATCGATGGCGCGCTTGGCCTTGCCGGTGGAACGCTCAATGGTGCCGGGCTGTACTATCTTGATGTTGGGCTGTATGCCGATGACGCTCTGGATGCGTGATGTCAGGCGCTGGCGCAGGCGTACCAGTTCGTTGATCTGGTCAGTGTAGAACTCGGGCTTGACTTCAACCTGGATATCAAACGTATCGGTGTTGTTGATGCGGTCCACTTCAATGAGGAAGTAGGGCTCGTATTCCGGGAACTCAAGCAGGACGGACTCTACCTGTGACGGGAATACGTTTACGCCGCGTATTATCATCATGTCGTCGCTGCGGCCCAGGATCTTGCCCATACGGACAGCGGTACGGCCGCAATCGCACTTGTCATAATTAAGGTATGTAAGGTCTCGTGTGC
Organism: uncultured Bacteroidaceae bacterium; assembly: GCA_905235565.1. GTDB lineage: Bacteria > Bacteroidota > Bacteroidia > Bacteroidales > Bacteroidaceae > Colenecus. Next base: position 7,841 of record CAJOLR010000063.1, read on the forward strand.
GGTAGCGTATCATCGGCATTCCCCACTTATCCAGTGTGGTGAATACCAGTTCTCCCTTCTGGCCGGGCTCTACGGGCTGCAGGGTTACGGGGTCGATTATCTCGGGGTAGTAGAGGTCTTCCCACAGGTGGGTTCCGTTCTGGCACTCGCACTCGCCGCCTACGCCGGGGCCGCTTATCTCGGTCAGTCCGTAGATGTCGTATGCCTTGATGTGGAGCTTGTCCTCCAGTTCCTTACGCATTGCCTCGGTCCAGGGCTCGGCTCCGAAAATACCAACCTTGAGCCTGAAGTTGTTGATGTCAAGTCCCTGCTTACGAATCTCTTCGGCCATATAAAGTGCGTAGGATGGGGTGCAGGCTACTGCTGTGGCGCCAAAGTCCTGCATCAGCTGCAGCTGTTTCTGGGTGTTGCCGCTGCTGGTGGGTATTACTGTGCCGCCTATCTTGGTCACACCGTCATGGGCACCCAGACCACCGGTGAAAAGGCCGTAACCGTATGATATCTGGACCATGTCATCGCTTCCCAGACCGAATGCCGAGAGGCAGCGGGCTACGGCTTCTGACCAGTTGTCAAGGTCCTTTGCGGTATAACCGACCACGATGGGCTTACCGGTGGTGCCCGATGATGCATGGAGACGTAGAATGACTGTCATGGGGACGCACATCATCCCGAAGGGGTAGTTGTCACGCAGGTCCTGCTTTACGGTGAAAGGCAGTTTCACTATATCGTCTATTGTCTTGATGTCATCGGGATGAACTCCGTGTTCGTCAAATCTCTTCTTGTAAAAAGGCGAGTTACTGTAGGCGTGTGATACTATCTTTCTGAGTTTCTCACTTTGCAGTGCGCGCATCTCGTCACGCGACATACATTCAATTTTCCGGTTCCAAATCATAGGTATGAAGTAAGGTAAGAATTCAAATTGGTGCAAATTAAGAGAATAATTGTGGTAACTTTGCAGACCGAAAGCAAAAAAATGGGCTGATGAATAATAATAACGTTTATATACTGGGTATAGAGTCATCGTGCGATGATACATCGGCAGCCGTGGTCCATAACGGAGAGTTGCTGTCAAATGTGGTGGCCAGCCAGAAGGTTCATGAGGAGTATGGCGGAGTGGTGCCGGAACTGGCCAGCCGCGCTCACCAGCAGAATATAGTTCCGGTGGTGGATACCGCGTTGAAAAGGGCAGGAATTGACGCCGGACAGCTCAGTGCGGTGGCTTTTACACGCGGCCCTGGCCTGATGGGCTCCCTGTTGGTGGGCGTATCGTTTGCCAAGGGGTTCGCCCGGTCTCTGGATATTCCGATGATCGAGGTCAACCATCTTCAGGGACATATTTTAGCCCATTTCATCCGCAAACCTGGCGAGGAGAGCGCAGCCCCTGAATTCCCCTTCCTTTGTCTGCTGGTTTCTGGCGGTAACTCTCAGATAGTCAAGGTGGAATCATACAACAAGATGGAGATTCTCGGGCAGACCATCGATGATGCCGCGGGCGAGGCTATGGACAAGTGCTCCAAGGTGATGGGGTTCGGTTATCCCGGCGGCCCGATAATAGACCGTCTGGCACGTCAGGGTAACCCCAAGGCATACACTTTCAGCAAGCCCAATATTTCAGGCTATAACTACAGTTTCAGTGGACTTAAGACATCATTCCTTTACAATC
>CAJOLR010000064.1 GCA_905235565.1 uncultured Bacteroidaceae bacterium
TATGAACAGGGCCAGCAGGAATGTACCGAACCCTTCGGCTGCCATAGCCAGAGGAAGTGACGCCACAGCCACACTGTCACCGGGATTGGGATAGAATTCACCGAACATGCGGGCGGTGTCAATGCTGGCGGCCGTTCCGCGGGTTATCCCGTGGAGGGCTTCATAGTTGGCTATTGAACCGGAGAACAGCCCGTACAGCACAAAACCGGCCAGTATCGCTCCAAGCATCTGTGCCAGCAGATAGAGCGGCAGTTTGCGGGCTTTCATGCGTCCTGCAACCACCATTGCCACCGATACGGCCGGATTAAGGTGCGCACATGAGAGATAGCGGGTCAGATACACAGCTAACGTAACACCAATACCCCATGTCAGTCCTACCTGAAAGATGCTGACATATTCTCCGAAAAGGACAGCGCATGCAACACATGAACAACCAAAAAACACCAGTACGAATGTTCCTATAAACTCTCCCAGAAATTCTCTCTTATCCATTGAATAAAATTTTTCTTGTGCGAAGATAATACATTTCTTTTAAATCCCAAATATCCAGTACTTTGGATACGGGACACTCAGGCTATATCGTATAAATGCTTACTTAAGCTTGTAAGCATACAGAGCCTCTCCGTGGCGGATGTAGAGATTTCCGTTGTTGATGGTTGGGTGTGCCCAGTAGGGACCGCTGCCGTTGGCTATGCGGAACTCGCTGGTTACCTCAAACTTGGCGGGATTGGGAGCAGCCAGGCCAACGGTGCCGCGACGCTCATCATAGAGCAGAAGCTTACCGTCAACAGTGATTATTGAACCTTTGCCTTTGCCTGTCCATGCGGTCTCATACTTAAGTTCACCGGTGTTCCAGTCCAGGCAGCACCAGTTACCTGCATTGTTGTTCAGCCAGTTGGAGCCGTAGATGTAACCGTTAACCAGGACATAACCTCCGTGATGGGTATCCATCACATCGGTACGCCATGTCAGTTTTACGCTCTTCAGGTCATCGGCCAGCTGAATCTGGAAGCCGTTGATGTCATAGCCGTGGCAGAAGAATATGCGTCCGTCCTTGAATAGTGCGGAGTTAGGCGCAATATTGTCATTGCTGCGTCCGCCCCTGCCGCCATAGAAGTTGGGACCCCAGTCACTGAATGTCCACATTATCTCGCCGGTATCGGGATCTGCGCCGAAAGCGGTCTGGTTTGTGGAACCTATAATCTGACGCTTGCCTTTCCAGGTGATGAGTATGGGCGAAACATATCCGCTCTTCTCGTTCAGGGCGCGGCTCTTCCATATCTCCTCACCGGTCTCCTTGTTCAGGGCAACGATGGTGGTCTGGTTGCCGCATGGGGTATAGATTACCTTGTTGTCATATACCAGAGGGCACTCGCTGGTTCCCCAGTTGCCGGTCTGACGCTGGTATTTCTGCCCGCCGTCAACAGTCCATACTATCTTTCCGTCCTTTGCGTTGATGCAGGCAATCTCACCCATGCCGCTGATAACGTACAGCTTGCCGTCAGAGTAGGTGGGAGTGGTGCGTGCCTCGGGATAAGACTGACGCCACGGGTTACCGTACTCCACTGACCAGAGTTTCTTTCCGTCAAGAGTATAGCAGCTAAGCTGTTCCTTGTTCTCCTGGTCATTGAGTCCTGTTATATAAATGCGGTCATCTACCACCTGGGGGCTGGAGTAGCCCTTACCTGCATCAAGAGTCTCAAAAATCATCTGTGGACCATCATCGGGCCATTTGTTGAGAAGTCCCTTGTCAGGATATGAACCGTTGTTTTCAGGGCCGCGCCATCCGTTGGGGCTCTGGGCCGATGCACATACGCCTGCGGCAATGAGAGCAAGCGAAATCAGTAAATGTCTTTTCATTCTTCAGATAGTTTAATATTTATAATCCTTTTGGTTAATAACACAGTAAACAGCAGGATCAGGGCGAACAGAACTGCAGCTGTAAGCAGGGCGCTACGTCCGGCGCCTCCTGCATTTGCGCTTATGCTTATCAGGGAACCCAAGGTACCCGTAATGACCGCAAACACCGGAACAGCCAGGTTGTCCCGACTGAGTATGGCCGATACACTGTCCGTGCTGAATCCCAAAGCCTTATACATAGTTATCTCCCTGGAGCGTGATGACAGGTTGTTACGTATCACTATCACCAATGCGGCAATGCCAAGTAGCAGCCCAAGGCCGCCCAAAGATAAGAATATATTGAGATATGTATCGGTAACTTCAAAGAATTTCTCAAGTCTTTCTTTTGATGTCGTTATGTCCGGGCCATAGTCACTCAATGCAACAGCCAGCGTCTGCGCGTCATCGGACTGGGACAGGACAATGCTGCTGCCGGTCTCAAGAGGCCACAGAGTGCGGAAAGTCTCCTGCTCCATTACGGCATAGCCATGGAAAATGCCTGTGGGATAAGTCCCGGCAATTACGGCATTCACCAGACGTCCGTCATCGGTGTGGTAGACAATTGTATCACCTACCTTCATCATAAGGCTCCACAGCAGTGCTTCACTGTCAATTATTACCGGCACGACATCCTTGTCACGCTGTTCTGTATGAACGGGATCGATGCCGAACAGATGCATAGCCTCTCGCTCCATTCCAATGACAGACGGGGTGGTGACGCGGTTCAGGTTCAGGCAGCCGGCTTCATCGGCCATATGTCTCTGAATCTGGAGGAAACGGCTGTCGGCCGGAAGTTCCCGGAGTGCCATACGCCGCCTTACGTCAGGTTCGTTAAGGTCATACTGGACAGGAATGCGGCAATCCATATATAGGTTGAATCCGCCTGTGGAGACTGTTTTGGAACGGTTGAAATCAGGACGGTTCAGCCCTACGGCAAACACCGTGAATACTCCCGCAGCCAGAGTCCAGTAAGCCAGACGGTGTCGCGGCAGTCCGTCCCTGAGGGCACACCAGAACATTCCGGTGCGGGAGAAAACGTCATCACCCGCAGTCAGTGCCTTATGGTTTATGAATTCCTTTCCTGCCATTCCGGCTGCGACAATCCACATGACTCCACATATTACAAATATAAATATACTCTTAAACAGTAAGAAGTTAAGTGTAATGGCCAATACGATGGCAACCCATAGGCCGATTGTCAGCCCTTTATGGTCGCGGTATTGTTTCCCTGCGGTGCGTCTATAACCTCTAACAGCCCTGCGGATGGTAAGAAGCAGCGCCGTGATACAGATTGCAAGAGATGAAATCCATCCTGTGACAAGTGTCAGAATGTTGCAGTGAAGTCCGAAATCCTGCGTCTGGGTAGCTCCGCTCCAGGCACCGGACAGCAACCGGAGGGATATGAATGCATACAGGAGTCCTGCCATAACACCTATGGGTGAAACTGTAAGAATCAAAGGCATTGATTCGCGGGCCAGTATGCCGGACACACGGCGGCGGCTGTAGCCTAAGGTTGTGTAGAGAGCTGTCTCAGGAGCACGCAGGCGGAGCATCCCGGCAATGGGGCTTACCATCAGCAGTATGGCTGAAAGGATTATAAAGAATCCCAGTCCCAGAAACAGTGATGAGAAATCGGTTCCGGTGCGGGCTGCCTCGATGGCCGCCTCACGCGGGCGGGCCACGGTTATTCCGGCGCTTTCATGGGTCAGTACCTCTTCGGCCTTGAGCGTGGTGGTAACGGCAGTGGCATTTCCTATGCTTGCGGCCCAGTCCTGCTCAATGGCGCTATATGAGACTATCGCCTTAGGGGTCTGGCGGTGAAGAGTCCAGTAATCCTCATCGGCATCGGTTATAAGGTCCATGTCTATGGGCAGGTCACTGTCCCAGTCTGTGCAGCGCTCCACATTGCTCAGACCGGGGAAACTGGCTGTCAGCAGCGGGTTCTGCTCAAACTCGCTGAGCGGTGCTATCCGGCTCACGCGGAATGTATGTGAGCGGGTCTCTAACTGTTTGAGACCTTTCACTATGAAATACTCCATGCTCACCTCATCGCCCGGAGCGGCATGCAGCAGATTTGCCGCATAGTCACTCAGCACCATCTCATTATCCTTCAGACTGTCCGTAGCAGTTACAAAAGAGTAGGGAATGGAGCCTATGCTGTTTACAAAGTATGCCAGATAGCGTGATTGCGGCTGCAGAGCGGCTGTTATGGCAGCGGGCATGAACACGCGGTCTGTTGTAACCGTATTGCCCTGCTGGGTTATGCCGGAGTATGCCGGGGTCCAGATTGCGGCGAACTGCTCACCGGTAATCTCATTATCGGACATTATGAGGTTGATCCGGTCGTCCAGCTCCATGATATCTGCCAGTTCATCGCGGTTTACAAATATGTTGAGCGGCCGTATCTGCTCGTTACGCAGCAGCATGTTACCTCCGTCCTGTGCGCTCCTTATGCCTTTAACCGACAGCCTCAGGGTTCCGGTATATGCCTGGGATACAAAGAGTGAGCCCGATGGCACCAGGTTGTTTGACGGCAGATGCAGAACCACGGCACCGGTACTGTTCAACCGGTCGGCAAGCGGCTTGTTGACCAGTGCCTCACCATCTTTCAGAGTGCCGTCATCGGTACCCCAGACCATAACCGGAATCATGCGCCCGTAGTCCGATATGAATCCCTCGGTGATAAGGTAGCAGCGGGCATCCTTGAGCAGACTCTCATTCATGATATCGCGGCTCATGAATCCCGTGCCCGATGTGATGACCGTCCTTGCGGAACCTAAACGCTCCTGTACCCTATCCACAAGAGTACCCCTTACAGAGTCACCAAGAATCAGGCTGCCGGTAACCACGGCTGTCATGACTATGACTGCAGCGGCTGCCAGTGTGTAGAAACGGCGGTAATGGCGGCGGCTCTGGCGGTTGGTATTCATGACAGTTTACCTTCCTTTAACTGACAGATACGTGATGCGCTGTGGGCTAAGGCATCGGAATGTGTCACCAGTACAATGGTTGTGCCCAACTCATGGTTTACGCGGGCCAGAAGTTCGGCCACCTCACGGGCATGACCGGCGTCCAGCTGGCCTGTGGGCTCATCGGCCAGCAGCAGGTCAGGTTTCATGATAAGGGCACGGCAGATGGCGGCGCGGCTCTTCTCGCCGCCTGAAAGAGTGTCCGGAAGTTGGGCTGTCAGTTTTTCAATACCCATTATGCCGACAAGTTGAGCGGCCCATCCGGTAACATCCGGCTGTACTGTATCACCGTCGGCAAGTGCCGGCAGGAGTATGTTCTGAATCACGGTGAACTGCGGCAGCAGCCGGTGGTCCTGGAATACGAACCCTATGCGGCGGTTACGCAGGCGCAACAGGTCAGCGCCCGGCGCAAGTACATCGGTACCGTCTATAAAATAACTGCCCTCATCGGGGATGAGCAGAGTGCCCAGAATATTCAAGAGAGTGGTCTTGCCTGCACCGGACACACCGGTCACAGCCAAAAAATCACCTTTTTCCAGGCTCAGGTCCAGGCCGTCCAGCACCTTGCGGCTGTCACTGCCGTCATTAAAGCTCTTTGTTATCCCTTTAAGTTCTATGAATCCCATATCATTCCTTCTTGTTGCCGAAACAGAGCAGTGTGCCCCGGGCGGTCATTATCATGAACCGGTCTGAGAGCGGGGCGGGGGTGGAGATGATCTGCTCGCCAGTCTCGTACTCCCAGAGACGCTCACCGGTTACGGCATCGTAGATTGTTATTATTCCGCTCTTGGTGGCGGCTATCACGCGGTCGCGGCAGATGAGCGGAGAACTCTCGCCCGATTCGCTCTTGAGTGTCTGCTGCCAGATTAGAGTTCCGTCCTTGCGGTCCAGACACTGGATGTAGCGCTCATCGGCCAATACATAGAGGTATTTGCGGTTTACAGCGGGCATGGAGAGCATGGCGCCCTCATCATCGGCAGCGGTGCGCAGCTTGCGGCATGAACCGAACCGGCCTCCGTTAAGACTTATCTCATAGACATTGCCGCTGTAATCGGCCACGTATGCCATATCATCCGCTATGGCGGGTGATGAGGGGATGTATGCATCCAGTTTTACGGAGTCGGCCGCTGTACCGGTGGCGCAGTTTACCATACGGAGCCAGGAGTCACAGCCACCAAATAGCGCATACTCACCCCAAACTGCCGCAGCACCGTTAATATAGTATCCGGTAGATGCCAGGCCTTTCAGTGTGCCGCTTGCGGCATCTATGGTGTACATGTTGTTGTCATAACTGCCTGCCAGCAGATAGCGGCGGCCATTTACCGTGGTTAGAGCGGGCGCGGCATTTATCTGTCCTTCAGTCTGATAAGACCAGAGCAGGCTGCCACCGGCCAGTGATACGGCACGCACGTCGCCGTCTATCATGCCAAAATAGAGCACCGAGTCCAGAACCATGAACGATGCCTCCATGGGTGCGTCCAGATCTATACGTGACACCTCACTGCCGTCACGGTCTATGCCAAGCATAAGTCCGTGCTTATCGCAGAAATAGGTTACCTCCTTATATACTATGGCCGATGCCACAGTCCTTACGCCATGTTTGTACTCCCACAGCAGCACCGGGTCAGACGGCAGACGGCGGTCAGTATAACCGCTCAGTGACTGCTCGCCGCGGAACATAGTCCAGTCCGATGCCCTGTCTCCCTGGCCGGTTCCGATACTGCCTTTGCAGTCCGTTATCAAAAAGAATGTAAGGCAGACTGCTATGAACTGTAACCTTAATCTCATTTATCCTTGCTTATATAGAGCGCTCCTGTGGGGCATAAACCTGCTATCTCCTCGGTCACGTTATTCCTGCTTTCATCGGGGATTATCACCTGCATGCGGTAGCCGCGGTACCTGAATGTGAAACCGTCGGCGGTGTTATAGACACATAACCCGCAGCGGATGCATTTGGCCGGGTCAAACCACAGATGGCCGGTAATGTGAGTCTCCTGCTTGAACGGCAGTTCCGATGATACTCCGTAGCGGGTTGCCTTGATGCCTGCTTCAGTTGAGAAACGGCGCAGGCGGCATTTGTCACGACCGTTGCATGCGCAGTGAAGGCAGCGGGAGGTCTGGGCGTATTGCAGTTTCATCTGCTCCTTCTCCTTGTCGGTGAAACGGCCAATACGGCTGTTGAATGTCTCCTTACCGGTATCGGCCATGGATCCGGCGTCAGCGGCGGGGATGTAGTCATCGGCGGCAAGAGAGTTGATGATTCCGCTTATGTCAACGCTACGGTCAACCGTTCCGCGGCGGCAGGCTTTCATGCAAGGAGTCTTGGCGCAGTCACTGCAGTCACGGCCCTGGAGCAGAGCCTTGGCCTGTGCTTTCATGCCGTTGTCATAATACCATATCACCTGGGCGGCATCAATGCCTTTGGGGCAGACCAGGGTACAGGGGGCCTCGCAGTCGGCTCGGTGGTCACTCAGTAGCAGTTCCAGCGACATACGGCGCAGTTCCTTGACCTCCGCGCTGTCCGTATCTATCTCCATACCTTCACGCGGCATGGTGGAGCAGGAGGGCAGCATCTGGCCGGTACGTACATCCTTGACCATGCAGACCATGCAGGATGCATGATGCACATGCCCGCCTGCATAGCAGAGTGACGGCACTTCAATGCCGGCGGCACGCAGTTCCTCAATAAGAGGCTTCCGGCCCGACACTTCAAACGGCTGGTTGTTTACGCTTATTTTCATTAGGAGACAGTAATGCTGAATGAAGAAACAATATCCGATAGCGCGAATTTACAACTAATCCGATTAACAGCAAAACATTCAAGAGGACAGGTGGAAAATGAAATAATTTCCCAGAAACCATTTTTATCTGCACCCACTCTACGAAGTTCCTCCTTGCGAGTTGTTATTTTTGTATGGTCATATTTGGCTTTAACTATTCAAACGTCATTTATATTATTGTAATCGGCCATATCTTCTGCCACCATCATTGGTTCTTCCTCTGGCTTCACATAACGCCTAATACTATGGTCTTGCAGGAATATCCTATTAAGAGTGAAATCCAATGATGCCAATGTTTTATCTCTACTTATCGGCTTCAGTTCACATTCCCAGATGGTGATGGAGCGCCACCCCATTGAGGCAAGTTCATGCTGTACTTTCGCATCACGCTCCTTATTCCGCTGTACCTTGTTGACCCAAAACTCCGTATTGGTTTTCGGTACGGTGTAGTATTGGCATCCCTCATGTCCATGCCAAAAGCAACCATTCACAAAGATACACGTTCTGTATTTCCGCATCACGATATCTGGCTTGCCTGGCAACCTTGGATGATTCAACCGATAACGATACCCATGTCCCCACAGCCAACGGCGCACAATCATCTCCGGCTTCGTTTCCTTGCCGTGGATGGCCGCCATGTTGTTGTGCCGCAGCTGTGGTGAGAGCTTATCCATAATCAGAATCCAGTTCGGTAGTTCAAGACTTCTTTTGCTGTTGAAAAGAGTGGTTCACCAGGAACAAACGAGCCGCT
>CAJOLR010000065.1 GCA_905235565.1 uncultured Bacteroidaceae bacterium
GCGGTAGTGGTCTTCTTGCCATAACCGCGGTTACGGAGATACTTGCGGCCCTTGGCCTTAGCAGCGGTCACGCCCTTGGCGCTTCCGCTCATCTCTTCAAAAGCGATAGAAGGAGTGTACTTCATAATACTTTAGATTTTAATAGTTAATAAATTGATTTACTTGATATTTTTGAAGCTTCTAATATCCATGTATTAAAGTTATGCGGCCCACACTATTAAGGTCCTCCTGACATATCCTGTCATCACATCTGGAATCCCCGGCCAACCCAGTAGCCACATCCATCCAGCAGGTCTCCACAAAATACTTCTGTCCAGGAGTGGGCCTAACTGTAAGCCTCTCCACATAAACTTGTGTGACGTCCGCAAACGTCCGCTCCGGAATAAACCCCGCATCCACCAGAACCGGCAGCCCACCGCCATAAGTCTTGCCCTTGCTTGCTGCAGCGCTCATCCTGACAGCCAGCCTATACCCGGCGCCCGGATTCTGTAGCCGCGAGAACTGTATCAGTCCAGGAGTAACAATGATATTGCTGTACATCACTTCAGGAATAGCCGGAATCTCTGCAGGCGGCATGGCCATCATATCTAACCCCAGCAGCGCACGGTTGCAGTTAAGAGTCACGTAGGCATTCACCGCCGGACTCTTGGCCTGCATCCGTGAGCCAAAGTTATGCGCTTCGGCAAAAAGGGCCCACGCCTCAACCTGTATAGGGTTAAGACGGCCGAAGCTCCTGCCCACACGGGCAAACAGAGCACGCATATCTTTCTGCTGAGGGGTTACTTTCCCCGGCTGGTGCGCACGCCCGGACAGAATGGTACCGAAGCGAGTGCTGCGGGCTGTCACCACACCTGCGCTGCCGGACAGTGCGCCAAAGGGGATCGAAGTGCGTGTTTTCATGGTATCAAATCTTACTATCCACAAATTTACAACACAAAAGCCCTGTTTGCAAGTATTTTGGCAGATATTTTGCACACAAGCTACAATTTTGTGCAGCCATTCTTTTGCTGCAAAAGAAATGCCGGTGGTTACACCGGCATTTCAATATTAGGCACTTAAGTAATCATTACTTTATAACCTCCCATTCACCAGCATTGGCAGGGCCTTTGTGGATGATTTCTCCTGATAGCCTTAGTTTCTTTACTGCTTTCTCAACTCCACTTACAGTTATTCCAATTTCAGATGCTATCTCAGCAATAGTAATCTTTTTGTTTTCTCTCATCAATTCTTTTATCCTCACCGCACTTTTCACCGCACTTTTCACCGCACTTTTCACCGCACTTTTTTCAGTTTCGGTGACAGCAGTCAGGCGCAATGTCAGTTCCACCCTGTCAGAGTAAGAGCCAAAATGCTCATTAAGCTCCGGATTTGGCCAACCGTTCTCGTTCCAACCCTTCCGGATTACATCAGCACCACTACCAGCCTTGTCGCCGGTACCAATCAGGCGGAACATGGTTTGCAGAGCCGGATTACGGCAGAAACTGTGACCACCCTCAAAGAATTCGTCTATCGATATGAGCATTACTCCGGGATCCGAGAAATACAGCCGGTCAGGATAACGCTCAATCACAATGCCTTCCATCATACCCCAATGGCAATGACAGAGCGTATTGACTATGCTTTCACGCAGACTCTTGTGCGCAGGTGTATCATCTATACGGTTGAATCCTGTTTCGTCCAGCTTGAACGGTACTGGTAATGCCTGGCTCAGTTTGGGGTATATCCGGCTATAGAACTGGTACAGGTTAGGTTGCCAGCGTCCATCCGGACATACACGGTCTGTCCAGCGTATTTCAGGGTCAGAACTAAGTTTCTCTCTATAATCCACAAAATAGTATGGCAGGGCAGTGGTAAGAGTAGTGTCCTGTCCAAACATAAGCACACCGGCCAGGGTTAAACCTTCATCACCGGTATCAGGATTCTTTGCATAACCGCCCAACTTGGTAATGAACTCCTTATCCGGCAGATTATTCCATGCATGGCCCTCGTTCCTGATGGAGAACACCTGCCGGTACTGCCTGATAGTGTTTTCGTCCAGATCCTCCATTTTGAGACCATTGAAAACCCTTGCATCCTGTGGGTTCTGCAGAACAATGGAGTCTGCCATCATCAGGCGTACCTCATTGTCAGAGCAATGGTAGTCGCCCTCATGGTTGCGCCTGTAGGTGTTGCCATGGAAAGGATCACCGTTCAGATAAACGGGCTTTATGTCAAAAGATGCTCTTGGAATCATAAAGATAAGATAATGGGCTTCACCATCCACTTCCTCAATAACATCATCCTCATTACACAGGCACACATTCACTTTCTGGGGGTTGTGGGCAAGGTCCCAGAAGTTCTTCTTGAACTTGTGTGTTTGCTCCTCGGTCAGGCCATCGGGATAGAAACGGTTGTTCTTTTCAGCAATACCAAGTACTATTATTCCGCCTGCGGTATTGCCAAATGCAGAGTAAGACTCCCAGAAACTTTCCGGAAGGCCACCCTTGGCACCTTTGAATTCAACCTCGTAACCCTCTTTCTTACCACAGAGGTCAAGTATGTATTTCCTGAAATCTTTCATAGATTGCGAAATTACATATTTATTTCCGGATTATTCTTTCTCCAAATCAAATCTCTGCTGACATAAGTTCTCTACGCCTTTTCCGGACATACTCACGGAATTCTTCCCCCTCCAGAATCTCCACCTCATCCAGCAGTCCCATGATGGATTCCGTAATGCCCCTGTAGTCACAAACTTTTGTGTCCAGGATCCAGAGCTTGCCGTTTTTACTGTTCTCATCCTCCACAACGTCAAGCATGGTCATGGGGTATGCCTCTGTTATCAGGTTCTTCACCTTCAGGGTCATCCTCAGTATTATGTGGTGGGCGTATTGGCTGCAATATCCCCATGCATCCAGATAACGCCGTCTGTGCTGCTCCTCGTTTTCCCAATTCTCATCCAGTACCTGAACCTTGTTCATCCTGGTACTCCGCAACAATATGTTACGCTTCATCCTGCAGTCGTATGCCCACACAAAGTTGTAGTAGAACGGGAAATCAAACGGTTCAATTATGTAGTCGCAATACCTGTTCCGTTCATTGCATTCGTACTTCCTCAGCAGCACCTTCCGTTTCTCAACCGATGCCCTTACAAGCAAGTCAATATTTGCTACGCACCGCTGCAGGTAGGGCATCTCGTTCATTATACCTTTCTCTTTGAACTGTTCAATCATCCCGTAAGTTCCGTCAGGTGTGCGCAGGTCCTGCCCGGGTCTCTGCAGCACAATACCTTGCTCCAGTGTTTTCTTGCCGGGCTTGCCGCTTTTCCTTTTGCTGTCATCCCAGCTCACGCTCTCCCTCTCAATCATATAGACTGAGCGGTAACGGCATATCACCTTCAGCCCGGCGCTTTTGAACGTATTCAGGTAACGGTAAACGGTTCTCGAACTTGCCTCAATCTTGTCGGCAATCTCATCAACGGTATGATTCACGTTGTCGGTCAGCATGTAGAGGACCCGGATCATACGGTTCACAATGATTTGATCCATAAATCTAAAAATCAATATTGGTTGAACATGAAAACTTGTGTAAGTTTTATGCAGTATCAGGACTAGTAATTTTACCGGCCGCAAAAGTACAACACAACAGGAAAACCGCAATTCATTGTCATACACAAAAATACGGCTTAGAACAAAATTATACAATTTTGAACTATTCGTTAGTATAAAAATGCAGACTGTACGCTTATTACCAATTACCATATACATATCCACAACTGTTGTCGCATGGTAAACCCGCCGTTAATCCACGACACACCGTTTTTACCGTCAATTCTAACTTACTTTTCTATGTTCTTATCACCAACCTCAGAGCCTGTCATCACCCTCATCAATCCGCTATCGTCCAACCGTCATCCAAAGGCACATTTTTACTATATTGCACGGGGCTGCACTTTCCGCACTTTCTGCACTTTCCACCCAAATCCCGGCATCGCATCTGTCTAGTATCAACCTTGGGATTTCGTTCCCTCAACCACACTTTATCCACCAAGGGTCAGCCAAAAGTGCAGAAAGTGCAGAAAGTGCGACTCCGTGCATATATATAACCAGGATATTACTTGTACCTCCTCTCGTACTTGCCGTGAGTGGTGTGTATAAAGTACACTGAGTGGAGCCATTCCTTGAATGTCCTTTCACTCATTCCATGAGCTGCAGCAATGGCTATACCTTCCTTCGTGGTGAAAGATATCGGTAAGTCATTGTATATCCTCTTTTACAGGATTGAGAGGTTTGACAGTGGGTCCACCTTGAACGAGCGTCTGGCCTTCATGCCGCAACTAAGGTAATAATCCACCAGACTGATCGCGCCCTGCATGGCCCATCCGCTAATCTCTTTCACGCTCTTTTTGTCACATCCGGCACGCATCGCCTCCAGGACAATGCTCAACCTTATGGCGTACTTCTCCATCTTGGTGGCCGCTCTCTTGAACACTACGCCCTCGTTGTCCTTGCGTACAGCAAGGTCATTGTACCACTGCTCAAACTTCACCTCAGCCTCCTCATTCAGTATAATGGGCTTATTATCCTCCTTGTACTCCACATTCAGGATGTTGCTCATTATTTTGTTCCACTCTTCCTGAAGCTCCGGCATTGGCCGTCCTCTCCTGAACTTGGGCGATTGCGGGGTCTTAGGGTAGGCAAAAAGCCATCTGTCCACAAACCCGTTCTCCGTCCGTCCCTTCGAGAACTCCGACAATGATCCCGGCTGTATTGTACCGCATATCGATACGCAGCTCCTTTTCAGCTTGGTCTTGCGCTTGTCCTTACGGGTGTTCTGTATGCTGCTCCCGTTGAACATGCTAGTCCAGGTCATCTCATCATTACCGGAGCTGTAACGGCCCATGTTGCGGATAAAGTTTATCAGCTCATCCTTATACACAAGCATCCCACGGGTGTTCACCTGGTGCTGCTGCATCAGGGCCTCCATCGTGAAATCATTCAGCACCGTCTGGCGGTAGTCAGGCGGATTCGGAAGTATGCCCTTGCTGTAGTTCGCTTTCTTGCATTCCTCCTCATATTCATCCCACAGCTTGTTATACTTCACCATCTCCTTGTCGTCCAGTTCCTCCAACGGCAGGACGGCAAACTCCAGCGGTGCACTCTTGTTCGTGCCCGGTTCGCCCACAATAGCCATATAGATGACAGGCTTCTCAATCCAGTTTCCCATAACCTGCACCTGGATGCTGTTGCCTATGGCCGCACCGGCCGCCACAATCAGACTGCTCCCGATATAATCCAGCGGAAAGTTCATGGCCTCGTGGGCTTTCTCTATGATCTCACGCACTCCGTCCGGGAAAACCTCCACCGGGAAGGCGGGAACTTCTTCCTTAGCCTCCCCAAGGATTTCAACAACATGCTCTACATTCTCGTCGCTCAGGTCTTCAGGGAAGAACTCGCTGGGAATCTGTGTATGCTGCGCAATCTCAATCTCCCTGATGTCTTTTTGCTGTCTTTTTCCTATGCGTTCAGGTCTGCGGAATCCCTTCGCCCCTCGTTTTTCTTCCGCTCAATACCGTCCAGCATATCCTTTATAATAAGGTATATCTTATACTGGTCATAGTCCAGCTTGGGTGCGTTGCTGGTATAGTTCAGCTTCGTTGGCCTCCCGTCCAGTCCCAGGAACGTGAAAGAGTCGTTCATCTCCTTGCAGCTCTTGCCCAGCATCTTGCCCATAACCACCGCCTGCCGCTTCTCCTGCTTCCATTCCGGCTTATTCGCCAAAGACACACCGTTCATCACAAAGTTCTCCAGTGCCGTACCCGTAACGCGCCCCATGAACGGCCATAGCCTTTCGGCCGCTTTCTCAAAAACATCGTCCAACCGTGCGCCAACCGGCTGCAACCTGTCAGTATAGTCAATGATGGCCTTCGCCTCATCCTCCCATCCAAGTATCGCCTTCAGGTACCGCCTTCCAATGTCACTTCTGCCAAACAACTCCTCCGCCTCTCTCCAGTGTACATGAACCAAATCGTCAAACTCCCAGGCCGTCTTCAGAAACTCCCTGCAGCAACCTATATAAACTTTCAGGTCCTCCATCAGCATCTCGTTCCCGGCAATCTCTTTCCACTGGTGCTTAACCTCCCACAGTGAATCCTTAAGCAGCTTGTCAAGCCTCTCAACATCCTCAGTCAGCAAATCACACCTGCACCTCAAGCCCGGTTCTCGCCTTCCTTCATCCGCAGTCACCTCAAGAAACCGGCTGACCGTGGCCATCGCATCCCCGATAGCCCCAATCAGCCGCTTAGTTTACAAGATCACATCGTCTTTTTCGCTCATCATTTATCTAAAGTATTCGTATTTCTTCACAATCTTCTGGGCCACATCAAGCTCATCAGCCTTAATATACTTTTTCAAAGAAGCAGGTGACGTATGTCCCGTAATCTTCATGATGTCAAACAAATCCATCCCAGAAAGATACATCAGCGTAGCACCCGTGCGCCTTGCCGTATGTGTATGAACCAGTTTCCATTTAGGAGTATACTCAACCTTCTTCTTACCGCCCACAACCTTCTCAATCCTGATGCTATCATCAAGCCCGGCCCTTTTGGCAATCTCCTTGATATACTCATTGATCTTCTGGTCAGCCAGGTGCGGAACATTATAGTCATACTTCTCAAGTATCGCCTTGAGTTCCGGACTGCAGGGTATAGAAACCTTCGCACCCGTCTTCTGCTGAGTGATGTTCAGCACCGTAACTTCATCCTCAACGATAATGGAACGTGTCTCGTTTGAATCCGGACTGACAAGCACCTCCTTAATATGCTGCTCCTTGTAGACCTTAACATCGTCCTTATTGATATTGTTATAGTCAGATACACGCTGCGCAGTCCATACACCGATAAAAAACTTGTCACGTGCCAAAGTGTAGCCCATGGCCATATCACTGATGTCAACCTCACGCAGTTTGTTCAGGTCTTCATTGGTAAGATAGATAGAGTCAGCATCAACCCTTACACCCTTGAATCTCTTATCCCTATAAGCAGGGTTAGTATGCAGACCTTCAGACTCAGCAAAAGACATGAAAGTCTTGATCCAGTTGATGGTCTTACCCACAGTGTTGAGGGCATAGTTCCTGGATGTAAGGAAGTTCTGGAACTGGTAATAGAAGTCCAGGTTGATGTCCTCAAAGTCATACTCACAACCCTTAAACTCCTCAAACTCGTGAAACTTTGTAATAGCCTGGTTTATGTTTGTCAGGGAATAGCTTGCATACTTTTTACCGTGCACCGTTGACCTGTTGCCTTCACGAGCCTCTTTAATGTAAGAATCAATGAACTTAGAGAAGGTAATCTTGTTAGCGCGTTCCTCTTCAATCCGCTTTTTTTCATCCTCAGCATCCTTCTGCTCCTTTTGCTCCCGGTTCGTAATATTACTGACAACCTCATGGACAATCTCCCTGTTCAAAGTTTCACCGGCATCATACATACCCTGGAGCTTTCTCCTGATCTCTTCAATAAGGTCAATCACCTTCTGCAACTCCTCATTCCTTCTGTACTTGGACATATAAGCCTCTTCATTCCTCCTTTTAAATATATTGGGAGCCATGAAAAGACCTGTACTTTGAAGCACGTTAACCGGAGGATTGGTCCCCTGTACCCGGACCTTGATAGGAGCAACTCCATCTTTGGAAGTACTCCCTAAAACAAATGTTACAGCCATAATTTTTATATATTTGTACCCAAGACAAAGATACAAATAAAAATGGAAATCCTTACTAAATCCTTACTAAATATTTCAGAATCCATAGGAATTCCTCGGAATCCACTTTTGGCTATTAACCCAAATATCAGCAATTTAACCTATAATCCTCTTCCAATAAATTCCTACCCGTCGTTCCCTCCAGCTCCACATGCAAAAGAAAGACCTCCTTACGGCGGCCTTTCTTATTCTATGTGGAGCATGTTTCCTTTGTTATTTCGCTTCGCGAAAGCGCTCCATTGTCTTTTAATCTATTATTTCTGTTTAATACATGGCTCACTTGTGTTAATAAGCCACTTTTCCATATAGGCACAACTTCAATACCTTAACGCTCATTCACAATCGTATAAAATGTCTTGAAAATCAAACTCAAGTCATACCAAAAGCTATGCTTCTCCACATACTCCAAGTACAACTTGATCTTCTCCTGCATGACGACCTCGATATAATACTTCTCGGGATCCTCCGCTTTTTCCAAAAGTTCACTTTCGTTGCAGAACTTGATGGAAGCGGGGTCGGTGATACCAGGGCGGACATCCAGCACATGCATCTGCTCGGGAGTCCAGTAGTTCACGTAG
>CAJOLR010000066.1 GCA_905235565.1 uncultured Bacteroidaceae bacterium
ACGGTGAGAAAGTGTATGTGATCGAAGTCAACCCGAGAGCATCCAGGACCGTGCCGATCTTAAGCAAAGTCACCGGTGTCCCGATGGTACGGCTGGCGGTCGCAGCCATGCTGGGCAAACCTTTGGCGGATTCGGAGTATGGCACAGGGCTCTATCAGAGGAGCGATAAGTACGCGGTCAAGGTGCCGGTGTTCTCGAGCGCCAAGCTGACCGATATGGATATGGCTCTTGGACCTGAAATGAAATCCACCGGAGAAGTACTGGGCATAGATGAAGACCTGGGGAAAGCTCTCTACAAAGGCTTCCTCGGCGTTGGTTCCAATATACCGACAGGCGGCAATATCTTCGTGACCCTGCGAAAGACGGAACAGAATGATTACACCGCTGGGATTCTGAGAGGATATACCGATGCGGGATTCGATGTTTTTGCAACCGATGACACGATCGATTTCGTGAAGAACTGCGGGATAGACGCGGGGCTGATGGACTACGACACGGCCCAGAAGTGGATCATGAACCATGACACCGAAAGTCCGGAGAAACTTTCGATGGTCATCAACGTTCCGGAAGTCGCCAACAGCAAAGAAAACGAAAGCTTCCCGGTCAGAAGGAAGGCTACGGAGCGGTCTATACCG
Source organism: uncultured Bacteroidaceae bacterium (assembly GCA_905235565.1). Classification (GTDB taxonomy): domain Bacteria; phylum Bacteroidota; class Bacteroidia; order Bacteroidales; family Bacteroidaceae; genus Colenecus. Next base: position 636 of record CAJOLR010000066.1, read on the forward strand.
GCGTTCACCTGTATGGACACGGCGAAGGCGTTCCTCGATGTGGTCAAGCTGAAACAGAAGGGGGCGAAGCTGGAATACGAAGCCATGTGAGGCCAACCGCACGAAGATCCGGCCACCTGCGCCGCGGAAATCCAGCCACCCGCACCGCGCGAAAAATGATGTAGATTTTTGCAGAACCTGTGTTACAATAGTGGCACAGGTTCCATTAGCTCAGCTGGGAGAGCGATTGGGTCACAACCAATAGGTCGGCGGTTCGAGCCCGTCATGGAACACCAGATTGATTGGACAGGAGCCTTGGGAGATATAATCCCGAGGCTCTTTGACAAGGAGGAAAAGAATGCTTCAACAAAGAGCTGAGACTGAGAAACACGCATTTCTCGTCATGTATCCCGGTCTGGATCCGGCGAACTATCATTTGGATTTCACTGGTAAGGATCTGACGACCTTCGTCGGTGTAGGAGACCTCGATCAGGCGGAGGCAATGGTTCGTTCCTTCGCAGCCGAAGGACGGTCCGTGTTCAATCTTTGCGGCGCCTTTGATCAAAGCTCGGCCGAGCGTCTTGCAAAGGCAGCCGGTCCGGGGACGAGTTTTTCCTATGTTACGTTTGAAGGCGATGAGATCCGCAAACGTCAGCAGGCAGACATTACCGGCGGCGTTGGGTTTATCGTCTATGACAGCGGCGTGGGGCAGATCCAGCCATTCAAACTGCAGGGCACGCTGCCTGCCAGCGTCCGTTTTGTCGATAGCCTCGTCATGGCGCGGGCCGCAGCGAGAGATCTGATCCGGGAAGGATATCCGGTGATCGAGCTTTGCAGCTGGTTTGATGCCGAGCGCACGGAAACACTGATCCACATGGTGGGAAGCGAGGTACCGATCGGCAGCGCTGGCTATCACACGGTGACAGGCTAAGGCGCAGCAGCGATCGTCGAAATATTACAACTTACTTGGGAGGGCATATGATCTACAACAACATACTGGAAGCCGTAGGGGAGACGCCAATGGTGAAACTGAACAATCTCCCCGGCAAAGACAGCGCAGACATCTACGTCAAAGTGGAAGCGCTGAACGTGGGAGGTTCGATCAAAACGAGAACCGCGCTCAACATGATACAGCAGGCAGAAAAAGAAGGGCTGCTCAATCAGGATTCGATCATCGTTGAACCGACCAGCGGCAACCAGGGTATTGGCCTTGCCCTTGTAGGAGCTGTACGCGGGTACAGAACGATCATCATCATGCCGGATTCTGTCAGCGAGGAGCGGCGGAAACTGGTCCGGCACTACGGGGCGGAAGTCCGGCTCATCCATGACGCGGGAGATATCGGCAAGTGCATCGACGAGTGCCTGCAGACGGCGCTTCGGATGGCGGAAAACGATCCGAAGGTATTTGTACCGCAGCAGTTCACCAACATCAACAACACCCTAGCGCACAAGAAACACACAGCCCTGGAAATCATGGCCCAGGTGGCAGGACCGCCTACGGAACCTGCTACCGGCTGAGCGCCATGATCGGTCCAGTTGACAAGGTCCTCCGAGGATATCACGCTAACCTTCTTGCAGTCACCGTATCCGCTCTCTATCACATTACCGTTGGAGTCATAGATATGGTCATCGGTCATATAGATATAGACCCTGTCTCCATCCACCATGCCGAACGGGTCGGCTCCGAACTTGTGGCCCATAAGCGGATTGTTGGTTCCAACCGGCTTGTATGAATTCTTGTTGATGCTCACATTGTTGAATTCGGCAATCAGCTCCTTCATATTCCGTTTGTTGGTACTCTCTATCGAAGGTACTGACAGGGTTATGCTATCGATATCCGCAGCCTGAAACGTTTGGGCCGTATTGTCGGTGTGTATCTTAAGTGAACCGTCACTGCCCATCACGACACTGTCTACGGCCACAAGTGAGAATTCGGTGACGATTGAGTCATGCCATACGGACATTGACCTGTAAGACTGGGCCGGAACAATTCCACAGACAGACAATAAGGAAGCTATAAAAAGCAGACGTTTCATAACCATTACGTTTAGATTCCCAGGTCCTTCTTGAATGCCTCTATCTTCTTCATTGCCTCGGCCTGCACCTTGAGGTAATCCTTCTTGCTTGCCATGGGCAGCTTGGCCTCCATATAGAACTTGATCTTGGGCTCAGTACCTGAGGGACGTACCGATATCTTGTCACCTGCGGCAGTAAAGTACTGCAGCACGTTTGACGGCTCAGGCATAACCAGATCCGTAACCTTGCCCTGGGCATCGGTCTGCTTGAGCAGCTTGAAGTCCTTTATCAGGACCACCTCCTCGCCTGCCAGGCTCTTGGGCGGGTTGGCGCGGAACTGCTCCATCATGGCCTTTATCTCATCGGCACCGCTCTTGCCGGGCTTTACTACGCTTACGGCACCCTCCTGTGAGAATCCGTACTCCTGGTATGCATCCAGCAGCAGGTCCCAAAGGGTCTTGCCGTTCTCCTTGGCCCACGCGGCTATCTCGGCCATCAGCGAGCAGGCCGATACGGCATCCTTGTCACGGACAAAGTCCTCGGCCAGGAATCCGAAACTCTCCTCACCGCCTCCGATGTAGTGCTTGCCCTTGGCGTTCTCATCGGCAATTACCTTGGCTATCCACTTGAAACCGGTGTAGCAGTCAAACATCTCCAGGTTGTTCTTCTCGGCTATGCGGCTGATAACCTCTGTGGTAACGATAGTCTTGACGATGTACTCCTTACCGGTCATCTTGCCCAGCTTGGTGTACTGTGTTATGATATAGTACAGGAAAATCATTGCGGTCTGGTTACCGTTCAGCATGGTAAGTTCACCCTTGTCATCGCGGCAGGCCACACCTAAGCGGTCGGCATCGGGGTCCGATGCCATCACCACGTCGGCGTTCAGCTTGCGGGCCAGGGCAAGAGCCATGGTCAGAGCCTCCGGATATTCGGGGTTGGGTGATACCACGGTCGGGAAGTTGCCGTCCGGTATCATCTGCTCGGGAACGCAGTTAACGTTGGTGAATCCCCACTGCTTGAGTGAACGCGGAATCATAACGCGGCCGCATCCGTGCAGCGGAGTGTAAACTATGCAGAGATCGTGGTTGCGCTTAACCAGATCCGGGTCGATGCAGATACCCTCGATGGCATCCAGATAGGGTTTGTCAACCTCCTCGCCTATAATCTGAATCAGATCTGGATTACCCTTGAACTTGATATCGGCCACCTTAACCTTGGCCACCTCATCTATTATGCCGGTATCGTGCGGTGCCAGCACCTGTGCGCCGTCCTCCCAGTATGCCTTGTAGCCGTTGTACTCACGGGGGTTGTGGCTTGCTGTCACGTTCACACCGCTCTGGCAGCCCAGGTAACGGATGGCGAACGATACCTCCGGTGTGGGACGCAGGTCATCGAACAGATATACCTTGATGCCGTTGGCGCTGAATATGTTGGCCACTGTCTCGGCAAACAGGCGTCCGTTGTTGCGGCAGTCATGCCCCACCACTACCGATATCTCCTTACGCTCCTTGAAGTTCCTGTTAAGATAGTTAGCCAGGCCCTGGGTAGCCATACCCACGGTGTATATGTTCATACGGTTGGTACCTGCGCCCATGATTCCGCGCAGACCGCCTGTGCCGAACTCCAGATCCTTGTAGAAAGCATCTATCAGGTCTGACTTGTCTTCCTTGTCAAGCAGAGCCTTGACCTCAACACGTGTCTTCTCGTCAAATGAGCCGCTCAGCCACTCCTGGGCCTTTGCTGTTACTAGTCCTAATAATTCGTCCATATAATTACTAATACGTTAATCTGTTCTTATACGTAATTAGCAAAGATATGGATTATTTTCCTAACAACCGCCTTAAAAGGAAATAGAATTCAATTTGCAGGAAATATAGGCCGAAAAAGTGGAATGGAATATATCCGAACTTGAATTTAAGACTTGCAGGGAGCAATGACCTGTCTATATCCTTCCATACTTTACGGAACCTTTCCATTGCCTTTTCCCTGTCAAGTATCTCTTTGTTCCTCAACCATAGACCGCATATCCCGGTAAGATTGACCCATCTCTCCTTCTCAAATATGGCCAGCACGCTCCGGTCCTGATTCTCCTCCCTGAGCTGTCTGGCCATTGATGTGTTGGCTTCAAGCAGATCAAGCCTCAATGCCGACATGCTGTTGGTCATACTCCCGCCATGCTGACGGTAATAGTATATCCCGTCACATAACCTGACTGTACCTGAATTGAGAAAATGCATCCTGGTAGTGTTGTCATCGCTGAACAGGCGGCACGACGTGTCATACGGATAACGTCTGAAAAGTTCAATACGTGACACATACAGGCCATGAATTGACCAGTCCAGACTGAGTTCGAAGGCCTCCTGACCGCTCCAGACGCTCTTACTGGTACGCATGGGATAAGGCCGGCAGGATTCATTGTCAAAATATACAAGGCTTAACAGTACGGAACCTGTATCCGGGTTGGCATCCAGTACCTTGACAGCCTGTTCCAACGCATCGGCCGACAAACGGTCATCAGCGTCAACCATAGTGATATAATCCCCGTCGGCAACCTCAATGCCCATGTTACGGGCTACAGCCTGACCGCTGTTGACAGCACACCTGAGCACCGTGACACGACTGTCTGCACGTGCATATCCAGACAGTATGTCTGAGGTGGAATCTGTAGAGGCATCGTCTATGCAGACTATCTGTATATCACGGATGGTCTGGGCCGTGAGTGAGTCCAGACATTCACCCAGATACTTTTGGGCATTATAGGCTGCCACCAGAACCGTCACCCTGCTCATTGATGAATCTTTTTGCTGATCCTGTCACTTACTGACCTGATGAATGAAGTGTGTTTCCTCAGATAATGGAATGAAACGGCTGTCGATAGGGCAAGCAATGCAACTCCGGCGGTCCAGGACAGCACTCCCGACCAGAAGAACGAAACAGCCCATGAGGCAATCACCAGAGGCAACTGGATAAGGAACACTTTCAGAGCACCTCCATACAGTTTCACCCCGTATCTCCTGTGGCTGATTGAATAGACGATGACAAGGTCCGCAACAGCTGACAGTGTCAGGGCAAGTCCGGTCATGGTTACACCGCCTGTATTGAACAGCCCTACTACCGATGCCACGAAAACGACATCGTACAGTATCTCCTGCAGCATGAAAGTACGGGAATCACCTTTGGCAAGCGATACATACGCCAGCGGCTGGGTCATTGCCTTGAATGCAAGCCCCATCACGGCAATCCGCGTCATAGGGACCGCCTCCTGGAACTTAGCCGTAAGCAGTATGCTCACAATCAGTTCCAGAAACACTATGAAACCCGTTATCATGGGGGCCAGAAGCAGGACGTCAACCTCGGCCTGGCGGTTTACCAGTTCATTGACCTTGTCACGGTCGTGATTTACAGCCGACAACCGGGGGAAATAATCGGATTCCATGGCCGAGAACACGAACATACCCAGATATGACACAAGCAGATAGCCCGCGCTGTAGATACCTGTAATCTCGGCATTCCCGTATTTCATGAGATAGTTGGCTATGACTGAAAATGCCCCGGCACCAAAAAAAGAGGTTATGGTAAAGAAAACACCCAGTCTTATCATTCCGAACCCTTTTCTCAATGTCGCTCCCGAAAAAAGACTGACCCTGTATGGAAATACCCGCAAAGAAAAGGCACATGTCACCACCATTGACGCAAATGACACGAGCACAAGTGAAGGGGCGATGCCTGTCAGTCCCATTCTCCACAACAGAGGAACCGATATGCAGAATGTTGTCACTACAGTTAAAAGCTGGCTGTTGGCAAGCTGACGGAGCATTCCGGTACCTTTCATGATTGCCGTCTCGCCTCCGCTTATGGCGCTGAAAGCCGCCATTGGTGACAACAGTATGAATGAGAGAGTATATCCATGGTCCCCGTCAAAAGCCCAATAGCTGAACAAAGGAGCCAGCAAAAGACAGAGCAGCATACCGGCCACGCCTGTAAGCAATGCCCAGGTCCTTGTAATCAGTATGCTCTCCTCCAGTTGTCCGCCAACTTTACTCTCCCTGCACTCCGATACGCTTTTAACCGCACTGAACGGTACTCCCAGATCAGTAGTGCTCCTGACAAGGTTCAGGGTCCTGTTGAAGGATTCGTTGATTCCGAAACCGGTAGGCCCCAGAATCATGGAAACAAGTTTGGTCCTGATCACGGTTACAAGGGTGACAATGCCCTGCACGCCACCGAACAGACCTGCATATTTGATAATCTGACCGTATCTGCTGTTCTTTTCTTCCATAGATAATGCTTTCTGATAACGAAGAAAAGCCACCGATTATTATAAAAAAACAAAAAAAACATACCACAAAAAATCAACAACTGACTTTTTTTCGTAATTTTGCAAAAATGAAACTATCAATCGTCATACCCGTTTACAATGTCGGGAAAACGCTGGAGAGATGCGTGCAAAGCGTCCTGAACCAGAAATTCCGCGACTATCAGATAATCCTCGTCGATGACGGCTCGACCGACAACAGCGGGGAAATCTGCGAGCAGCTCCTGCGCCAAGACCAGCGCATACAGGTGATTCACCAGAAAAACGCCGGACTCAGCGCAGCCCGCAATGCCGGCATCAAAAAAGCCAAAGGGGAATACATCACCTTCATCGACAGCGACGACTACATCGGCAACGACACGCTCAAACCGCTGATGGACCTGCTCACCATCCACCACGACTACGACATCCTCGAATACTCCGTCTATGAGCATTTCGGGCGACCCAAGCACATGAAAGCCCTGCGGCTCGACAATCGCGAATACGCCGACATGCGCGAATATTGGTATGAAACCAGAGCCTACAAGCATTCGTATGCGTGTAACAAAATCTACCGCCGAAAGCTCTTCGACGGCGTGCTCTTTCCCGTCGGAAAGACATTCGAGGACGTTTACACGCTGCCGCAACTGCTGGAACGCTGCCAGACCGTGGCCACGACCGGCGAGGGCTACTACTACTATTGCTACAACACGAAGGGAATCACCGTGAATGCCGACGGGAAAGACCTCGGCAACCTGCTGCAGGCGCATCTCGACATTCTCAACGGTGACTCGATGCTCACACCCGTGAGCTATGAATACTACGGCCACATTCTCAACATCGCACTCGACACGGCAGAAGCCACCGGCAGCATGCCCTCACTGCCGAGTCCCGAAGCCGTCTGCCGGCAACTGGGCAACGAGAAAATGCCGCTGAAAGTCAGGTTGATGAAACTCATCGGAATGAAAAATCTATGCAGGCTCAACAAAATCGTCCATACGCTATACAGGAGAAGCCGTTAGTCAGTTTCATCGTCACGGCCTACAACCTGCCTGCCGACATGCTCCAAGCGTGTATCGACAGCATTCTCGCGCTCAATCTCGACGAAAAAGAGCGCGAAATTATCCTCGTTGACGACGGTTCGGAGACATCGCCGATGGAAAGCCTCGGCAGCTGCCTTGCCGACATCATCTACGTCAGGCAGGAAAACGAAGGTGCCAGCGTCGCCAGAAACACGGGATTGAGAATGGCTACGGGCAAAT
>CAJOLR010000067.1 GCA_905235565.1 uncultured Bacteroidaceae bacterium
GTACAGATATCCTATCTCACGAGCGCCTACTCCGATATCGCCTGCCGGGACATCGGTATCCGGACCGATGTTGCGCCAGAGTTCCAGCATGAAGCTGTGGCAGAAACGCTCTATCTCAGCCGCCGAACGTCCGCGGGCCGAGAAATCGGAGCCCCCCTTGCCACCGCCCATAGGCAGTGTGGTAAGCGCGTTCTTGAAAGTCTGCTCAAATCCCAGGAATTTCAGGATAGAGAGATTGACCGATGAATGGAATCTCAGTCCACCCTTATACGGGCCAATGGCATTGTTGAACTGCACACGGTAACCGGTATTTACATGGATCTCGCCGTTGTCGTCGGTCCATGGCACCTTGAACGTAAAGATACGGTCCGGCTCCACCATTCTCTCCACAATCCTGGCGTCTTCAAACTCAGGATGCTGATTATAGACAGGTTCCACGCTGACAATCACTTCACGCACAGCCTGAAGATACTCCTTTTCGCCCGGATGCCGACGCTCCAGGTCCGCCATAATGTTATTGATGTTCATATGCAATGCATTAATTGGTTCCTGAAGCGAAGGTAAAACTATTTTATTTACATTGTACCGCCCCACCTATCTTTTTTATCTGACATTTTGATAGGTCATACTTCTGTAGCCGGAAAAACAACAAACAACAAGATGCAATAGTTATCGAATACCGGGCAAAAATGTATCATTTTGTCAAACCTGCATTATCTCTTTAATCTATAAAATATTACTACCTTTGATGCAAAAAACAAGTAACAGATGAAAAGATGTGCCTTTTTGCTCATTGCCTCAGTCATTCTGTCGGGCAGTGTTTCAGCCGATGATTTTGACAAACTGTATGAAGAATCCTCCAAAAGGGTGTCATCATTTACAAATATGGTGACTTTCGGTTCTGTCAACCCCACCTGGACGGATTCGGCAACGTTCTTTTACTACGCATGGGACGGCAAGGATTTCATATACTACCGTGTTGATGTCAATGCAGCAACAAAGACCACAGTTCCGCGTGACACGGCGGATTCTTACATGAGAGCCCGCCAGCAGCGCACTGCCCGCGGGGATTTTGCAGGATGGAACGGAGCTTACGGCGGACGGAGCGATGCGGGATTCAGGTCTCCGGACAATCTTTGGGAATGTCTGATACGTGACCATAACATTTGGGTCAGGAACCGGGAGAGCGGAAAACTGACACAATTGAGCTTTGACGGGAATGAGCAGGACAGCTACGCCCAATGCCAATGGTCCCCGGACTCGAAGTATATATCGGCCATTCGCAAACAGGAGCACAAGCAGCGCCAGATACTTTTGCGTAACTCGCACCCTGACAACCAGGTACAGCCCACATACCGGTGGCTGGACTATGACAAACCCGGCGACCCGCTCCCTCAGGCCTTCCCCACCCTGTTCAGCATCGAACAGCTGAAACAGATTCCCGTTGACCCTACGCCTTGGCAGAACCAGTTTGACCTGACACTCGGCAGATGGTCTCCAGACTCCAGGTTCTTTACTTTTGAATACAATCAGCGCGGGCATCAGCTCTATCAGTTTGTAGCCATCCAGACCGATGGAACCTCACGCATACTGGCTCAGGAGGAATCGGAGACATTCGTCTATTACAATGACCTCTACCGCCGCTGGATGCAGGACGGACGCCATATTCTCTGGATATCCGAGCGTGATGACTGGCGTCATCTATACATGATAGACGCATCGGACGGCAGCATACGTCAACTGACCAAGGGCAAGTGGAACGTACGCGAGATACAGCACATTGATGAAAGTAAAGGCGTGATTCTCTTCTATGCCAACGGCTATAACGCTTCAAGGGGCGAGGATCCCTATAACAAGCATCTCCTGCGTCTTGACCTCAAAAGCGGAAAGGTGACAGATCTCACTCCAGAGAACGGACACCATGAAATAATCATGAACGGCAGGCACACCGCGTTTGTCGACAACTGGTCACGCCCCGACCAGCCCTACCGGAGCGTAGTACGCAGTGCCACCGATGGCAAGATCATCCTCAAGCTCCAGGAATCCGATGTCACCACCCTTCTTGAGTCCGGCTACACCATGCCTGAGGTATTCCACGCCAAGGGCCGTGACGGCAAGACCGATATATGGGGAACGATATTCCGTCCGACCAACTTCGATCCCAAGAAGAAATACCCGGTTGTGGAATATATCTATGCCGGTCCGCATGACTCTTACGTTGACAAGAACTTCCTGGTGAGCAACCGATTCAGCCGTCTTGTGGAGATGGGATTCATCGTGGTATACATAGACGGCATGGGCACTGACAACCGGTCCAAGAGTTTCCAGGATGTAGCCTACCGCAACCTTAAGGATGCCGGATTCCCCGACCGCATACTCTGGATCAAGGCTGCGCAGAAAAAATATCCTTACATGGACACATCAAACATGGGTATCTACGGCTATTCCGCCGGTGGTCAGAACGCACTCTCAGCCCTGCTGTTCTTCAATGATTTCTATAAGGTGTCCGTAGCCTTGTGCGGCTGTCATGACAACCGTATGGATAAGATATGGTGGAATGAGCAGTGGATGGGCTGGCCTGTCGGACCATGGTATTCCGATAACTCCAATGTAGACAACGCATGGCGCATGGAGGGCAAGCTGTTTCTCATCAACGGAGAGATGGATGACAACGTGGATCCAGCATCAACGCTTCAGGTAGTCTCCGAACTGGTCAAGCACGACAAGGATTTCCAGCAGCTATATCTGCCCGGACATAGCCATGACCTTGGAAGCAACTATATCACAAAGCGCGTGTTCCGGTTCTTTTACGACAATTGTCCCATAAAATGACCTCACATTTACATTGTTTAAACTGTCAGATTAGTATTTAATTAAATAAATGTTTAATTTTGAGCCACTAAAACTAAAAAAGACAAACAACAATTATTAATCACAATTTTATTCATTAATGAAAAAACTTTCCGTTATCGCTCTCATTACTACAATAGTTTTGAGCGCATGTGGTCAAAAAGATCCGGGTCTCAAGGACGCCTACAAGAACTACTTCAAGATTGGTGTAGCCGTTACTCCGCGTAACGTAACAGACTCACTTCAGGCAGCCATCATTCTCAAGGAGTTCAACAGCATTACCGCTGAGAACTGCATGAAACCGGGTGAGATCCATCCCCAGCCGGGCGTATGGAACTTCACACAGGCCGATGCCATCGCAAACTTCTGCCGTGCCAACGGTATAAAGATGCGTGGTCACTGTCTGGTATGGCACAGCCAGTTTGCCAACTGGATGTTCAACAAGTATGATGAGAACGGCAACCAGGTTGTAGAGCGTGATGCCAATGGTGATACCATTTGGGTAGAGCAGACAGCTCGCGGCGGATTCGGCGGCTTCGGTGGATTCGGCGGATTTGGCGGCCAGCGTCCTCAGGGTGCACCTCAGGCAGGTCAGCGCGGTCAGGGTCAGCGTCCCGGCCAGCAGGGTCAGGCTCAGGCTCCTCAGACCATAAAGGTTCCCAAGTATGCCAAGGCTACAAAGGAGGAGTTCTATGATTCACTCCGTGCCCACATCCACACCATCATCAACCGTTATAAGGACGTTGTATACTGCTGGGATGTTGTTAACGAGGCTATGAGCGATGCCAACAACCCCGATGCTCCCTACGAGCAGTCTTTCCGTCAGTCAACCGCTTATCAGCTCTGCGGTGACGAGTTCATCAAGAAGGCATTCGAGTTTGCCCACGAGGCTGATCCCAACGCCGGTCTGTTCTACAACGACTACAGCGCTTGGACTCCCGCCAAGAGAACTTACATCTACAACATGGTCAAGAAGCTTCAGAGCGAGGGTGCTCCTATCACCGGTATCGGCATGCAGGGTCACTACAACATCTATGATAACCCCACCATCGAGGACTTCGAGAAGGCTATCCAGATGTATCTTGAGCTGGTTGACGATATCCAGATCACCGAGTTTGACGTTCGTATCAACCACGAGGCCGGCGGTCAGCTCCAGTTCAGCCGCGGCGAGGGCCAGACTCTCACCGACTCTATCGCTCAGATGCAGATGGCCAAGTACGATGAGCTCTTCAAGGTTATCCGCAAGTACAAGAAGAACTTCTCTTGCGTAACATTCTGGAACCTCGGCGACCGCGATTCATGGCTGGGTGCCAACAACTTCCCGCTGCTGTTCGACGGTCAGTACCAGCGCAAGCCGGTTTACTACACCGTACGCGACTTCAAGAAGTAATCCTAACCCACACTATAAAGAAGAGAGGATGGCCGAGTGGTCATCCTCTCTTCTTTATAGTGTGATTCCGTTGGGATTATGCTTTCTGATATTTGTTAATATTTGTAAATATGTAATTTGTTGAAATATATGTAGTTGTGCAAGAGTATGGAATAATAGGTACTAATGGATAATAAAAATGATGGAACAATGATGGAACATTTGATATTATTATTATCTTTGTAGTGCAAACCTATAATTCAATTGACATGTCGACTACTTTTTCATTTAAAACGGAGGGTGCCGTTACCATCAGAGTGCGCATCGCAAAACGCGTGAACGGGACCTTGACAGAGCTCGTAGGACTCAAGAAAACCATTTCAGGGTTATACATTCCAAAGGATGATTGGGATGCTTATAAAGCATACGTTAACATTAAAGCGAGAGAAAAGTTCCTTGAAAGGAATGGTAAATTTGCTGCAAGTATCAAGCAGCTCCAGGAGATAAGCAGGCAGATTGATTTATGCGGTACTGATATCAATCCGAAGAAGATGGATGATATCATCAATAATGTGGTGAATGCGGAGCAGGTTGAGAGGGAGAAGGAACGCCAGAAGAAGGAAGAGGAAGACAGGCTGGCTGAAGAGGCGGCAGCCCAGCTCAAGAACCAGATGACGCTCTCAAAGTTCATTGACCTATACATTAAGGAGATTAAAGAGGAGAAGCGCACTACCCTGCAGCATGGGCGTACTTATGCCAGAGGTTCTAAATTTAATACAGCCAATGCGCTTGGACATTTCAAGGATTTCATGACAGATACGGGAGTCACTTACGACTTTAAAGATGTGGACCTGGAATGCTACAATAATTATAAGGTCTGGCTTATGAGCCGGGATATAAGCAAGATTAAGTTCAAGAATACAGAGCGTGACTATAAGAAGGCCCACCCTGTACCAAAGGGAGAAAAGAGGCATTACTCTGACAACACGGTTGGGCGTTTCATCAAGCAGCTGAAAGCGGTTCTTAGGGCCGCTGAGAGCCGCGGATACCCGGTTAACCCAGCTTACAAGAGCGCGGAGTTCAAGGGCAAGGTTGAGGATATTGATTCTATCTATCTGACCCGTGCTGAGCTGGAGAAGATGGAGAAGGTGGACTTGACGGAGACTAAGGATAAGAAAAACTATGAGCTGGCCAGGGATCTGTTTATGATTGGCGTGTGGACCGCCCAGCGTGTGTCTGACTACAACAATCTGCGGCCGGAAAACATCAAGATGGAAGATGACAATGGTACTCAGATGACTTATATTTCCATTCATCAGCAGAAGACAGGCCGTCTGGTGGAGATTCCGTGTAATGCTAAGGTTTGCGCTATCCTGCAGAAATATCCTAACGGCCTACCCCACTTGAGCGAACAGAAGATAAACCTACATATAAAGGATATAGGCAAGATGGCGGGGATTGACGAGAAAGTTGAGATTAAGGAGTCACGCGGCGGCAAGGTTGAGATTAAGTACTTTAAGAAATACGAATTGATTGGCACACATACAGCACGTAGGACTGGCGCGACGCTGATGTATCTGGCCGGGATTCCTATCTACGACATCATGCGTGTGACGGGCCACAAGAGCATCAATACACTGGAGAAGTATATTCGCGCGGACAAGCTGGAGGTAGCCCACAAACTTAGGAACAGTTACGCATACTTTAAGTGACCTGCAATATAGGATCTGGGGGCGAATTAGGCAATATAGAACGGCCAGGCGGAGAGCCTAGCCGTTTCTGTATAATTAGGCAGAATTGCGGTGTAATACATAAAAATGTTTAAATGGGCATAGTGTGTCACAATATGTCACAAATATTTTTATGAATAGTTGTTTTTGTGCGTTTTAGACCTTTGGGAAATGGCGGTTTTGATGGGCGTTTTTGGGGAGTGAAAATGATTTTTTGGTGGTGATTTGTGCATATTGGGCGGGTTAATATACAGAACCAAAGAAAATCGTTACTTATGAGTGATATTTACACTCCAAATTGATACAAGTTTGAAATGTATTGATATATATTTGCCGCCGAAGATAGGCACTACGGGTATCTGTGGGGCTATCGGAAACCGAACTATCTGACCAAATCCGCCTGCATGAAGTGTGTATTTTTGTTAAAATACTCCGGCCCTTTCTGTGCATTGGGTTGAGGGGATTTGATTAGGTGTGCATCTGTTAGCGACAGGCGGGTTGTGATAAGCTAGTTGTTCTTTAAAAATTCGACCTATGCAGAGAATTATTAACTTATTACTAATAATTAAAGGAGATGGACGACCACCTGGCCCGGTACCAGCGACTGATTGCTAACAGGATCAACAGGCACGAGATAGCCAATTATTTCTTGTTGGACTGGAGGAGATTGACGGACGGTTTCAAGACGGAACGTTTGCATTGTTTTATTTTCTGTATCAATGACCGCAACAGACAGATTGCGGCGATAAATGGTTGCCTGTATACGTACAGGCTTTATCTGATGGCCACGGATTACAAGTATTACCTGGCATTCTGGGACCACGGTTGCCCTTTCAGGGATTATTGTGATGTGCTGATCAAGACTCTTGAGAAGGCTGATAACTATACAGTGACAAGTGACGGTCCCACCCCTGCACTGAAGGAGAATAAAAGGAGGGGCACTATTCTGGATACTGAGCAGGCGCAGAAGCTGCTGGGACGACTGCCTAATGAACTGTATTGCGCCGGCAAATGGGCTGAAAGCGTAACAAAGGCATTCAAAAGTCAGGTGGCATACGTGGTGGGCAAACTGCTTGGGATTAACGGACGGGAGAAATGGATTGGTTTTGAAGACTTATGGGGTGTTGCTGGGCTTGGGAAAGCGTTCTACGCACTTAACGGGAGGCCGCTGGACAAGATGATATTGGCGGTCTATCCGGAATATAACGACATCCTTTACAAAGTTTAACATAGAAACGATGGTATGCCGATGGTATCCTGATGGGATGCCATCGGTTTTTTTATGGTATGCTAATGGTATGCTGATGGTATGCTGATGGTATTTCAATGGTATGCTAATGGTATGCCAGCGAAATACCATTAATACCATTGGTTCTGAAAATGTGCCCCACAGCATATCAGAAACGGGGTTACTATGGTATGTCACTTTGAATCCGCTGAGATACCATAATCCATTAAAATCCATTGTCCACTTTTGTGCCGTGACAACGAAACGAGGCCTTATAGTTGTTTGCGAGTGAAAAAATGAAGTTTAATCTATTCAATTCTGATTATGGAAATTGAGAATGACAGAGTTATGGCCACCCTTACCGTGGGTGAATACAAGGAGGTGATTGGCCAGGTGATGAATGAGAGGCTGAAGAAGAAGGATGAAGAGCATGAGTTCGGATTCGGCCTGGAGTGTATAGAGAAACGTTACCATGTTACCAAGGGAACGGCTCAGACCTATAAGAATACGTTCCTGAAGAAGGCAGTAATGCAGCATGGCCGTAAGATTAGGGTTGATTTGACTCTTGCCGATAAGTTGTATGCTCACAGGAATGATGCTGACCCTATTGAAATACTGGGAGACGGCACATTGTAATGAGCTGAGTATGTACTGCAATAAGCTTTTGAACTATGGAAGCTGAATTCTATTTCAAAGTGCAACAATTGGGATGTTGACGATAAGATAATAGATAACTTTATTGTCATGAATTAGAAAAGGATTGCACGAAATGGGA
>CAJOLR010000068.1 GCA_905235565.1 uncultured Bacteroidaceae bacterium
CGTGGACGGTCCGGAGTTTGACGGTCACGAGGTTGACTGGGACGGCATGATGAAGCGTATGGGTGCCTTTAAGGAGACCGAGCGCGAGGAGATGAAAAAGCTTGAGGAGAGCGTTGCAGCCGCCGCTCCCGCCGCCAAGGAGGAGTCATGCTGCTGCGGTGGAGCCAAGACTAAGGCCGAGGTTGAGCCTATCGAGGTACTGACCGACCGCAACGCCCAGTGGAGAGTTGATCTGCGCGGCACAATGAAACCAAAGGACCGCACCGCCATTGAGCGCTGCGTAATGAACGAGCTGGCACCTGACTACCGCCGTCACAGCCGCAAGGAGGAGGTAAACCAGGGACTGACCCAGGAGCAGGCTCTGCTGGAGGCCAAGCGCTGCCTTGACTGCGCCAACCCGTCCTGCATGGAGGGCTGCCCCGTAAACATAGAGATTCCTTCATTCATCAAGAACATAGAGCGCGGCAACTACCTGGCCGCCGCCAAGGTGCTCAAGCACACCAGCGCCCTGCCCGCAGTCTGCGGCCGCGTATGCCCGCAGGAGAAACAGTGCGAAAGCAAGTGCATACACCTCAAGATGGGCAAGAAGCCGGTTGCCATAGGTTATCTGGAGCGTTTCGCTGCCGATTACGAGCGCGAGAGCGGCAACATATCGGTTCCCGAGGTTGCAGCACCCAACGGCAAGAAGATAGCAGTTATCGGTTCTGGTCCTTCAGGCCTGTCATTCGCCGGTGATATGGCCAAGCTTGGATATGACGTAACGGTATTTGAGGCCCTGCACGAGATTGGCGGTGTGCTCAAGTACGGTATCCCCGAGTTCCGTCTGCCCAACAAGATAGTTGACGTGGAGATTGAGAACCTGCAGAAGATGGGTGTCAAGTTCGTAAAGGACTGCATAGTAGGCAAGACCGTCAAGGTAAGTGAGCTTGAGCAGGAGGGTTACAAGGGCATATTCGTAGGCTCGGGTGCCGGTCTGCCCAACTTCATGAACATTGAGGGGGAGAACCTTATAAATATAATGTCATCGAACGAGTACCTGACCCGCGTCAACCTGATGGATGCCGCCAGCCAGGAGTCCGATACCCCCGTATCATTCGGTAAGAAGATGATGATTGTTGGTGGCGGTAACACCGCTATGGACTCTGTCCGCACCGCCCTGCGTCTGGGTGCCGAGCGCGCCATGATAGTATATCGCCGCAGTGAGGAGGAGATGCCCGCCCGTCTGGAGGAGGTCAAGCACGCCAAGGAGGAGGGTGTAGAGTTCATGACCCTGCACAACCCCATCCGTTACATAGGCGATGAGAACGGCCGCGTCAAGCAGGCAGTCTTAGAGAAGATGGAGCTTGGTGAGCCCGATGCAAGCGGCCGCCGCAGCCCGGTTCCCACAGGCGAGACCATCACCGTTGATGTAGATATGGTAATTGTTGCAGTAGGTGTATCCCCCAACCCGATAGTTCCCAAGTCAATCGAGGGTCTGGAGCTGGGCCGCAAGAACACCATCGCCGTAAACGAGAGCATGCAGTCATCCATCCCCACAATCTTTGCCGGTGGTGACATCGTACGCGGAGGAGCCACCGTAATCCTGGCAATGGGTGACGGCCGCAAGGCAGCCGCCTCCATGCACGCTACGCTTGCGAAGTGACTTTATTTTGTCATGTACGCTGAATGGTCAGTATTCTGCAAATACTTTCTTGAACTCTGACTTACCCACATACAGCACAGTACACAACGTAGAAAGGAACAGCATTGCTGCGACAAATATCATCCGCTTGGGTCCGGCAGGCTTGATAGGAACCGTACTGCACTGTAATACGGTGAATACCGGAGTCTGTTCCTGTAGTTTAGCTATTGCTGACTGCAGCAGAGTATTCATAGTCTGATATGTAGAAAAACACATGGACATCTCATTTTCCAGCTTCTCACGCTCGGAAGCATAGACCTGTAGGATTACACTACCGTTCGCATCACAAAACTGGCTGTATTTCTCAATTGAACGGTCATAGTCAACCTTTGCCTCCTCTGTCAGTTTTTTATAATACTCGACATCTGTACGTGCCTTGATTGTCCTGTACTCCTTTATAGCAGCCTGTAATCGCTGACAGACACTATCGGTAAGAGTCGCAGATATAAGCGGATCCTGAGAACGAACCGATATGGTTACCACATTTGTTCTCTTGTCTACCGAGCAATTTATCATATCTTCCAATCTCTCTGTCAACAGCATATCCTGGTCACTCAGAATAAACGGATTAATTTGACCATCAACCTTAACTTCAGGTTTGTTTCGGTTCTTAAAATCTTTAATTTTTTTGTACAACCATGTCATGGGATAAACATAAAATGCTACCTTTTTGTGATTCAACAAATATGTATGCAGGTCACATTCCACCTCACCGTCCAATGTCTTGACCTTGATATCAAACAGTGAAACCAGAAATTGCTTGGATTTAATCAGATCGGGATATAATACAGGATAAATGGCGTCCGTATTTAAACCCATGGCCATGCTTACGCCTATACGGCTGGCCAATGCCCCAAGACCGCCGCTTGCCCCAAGGTCTGCTATTTCAGGCGCAAGAACCTCACTTGCATCATAGTATCTGGGTTGGGGAAGGATATATAAACATGCCAGGACAAAGGTTATTGCCCAAACCTTGACAACCAACAGCCTCCTGCTCCAAAGGTCCTTAATGACCTTTACAAAATCTATAGTCAACCTATTATCCATAATCTGTGTTTATTTGTTACTTCAACAAGTTGCCTATGGTGGCGCCCATGGTTGCTATGGAAGCGCTGGTACTGGCTATGGACAGGTATTCTGATGTTTCCATCTTGCGGTTTATGGCCTTTTGGGGAACTACAATCTCGCAACCGGGACGAATCTTTGCACCGTCACTCACCTTGGCCATAGTTCCGTTCATGTAGATAATGTAGGCCCTTTTTTTCTTTGAGTAGCGGTTGTAACCGCCCGCCTGACCTATGTAGAATTTGACACTCTTGCCTTCCTGATAAGCTACTGAGTTAGGATGCATCACCTCACCCGATATTCTTACCGTACCGTCATATGTGGGAATGATTATGCGATCACCCTCACGCAGAACGACATCAATATCACTACCTGGGTTCTTAAGCGCCTTGTCCAGTTCTATTCCTACTGAGTAGGTTTCGGGGACTCTTGCTACTTCATCAATATTGACAGCTTCCGACATCTCATTGAGAGTACGGCTGTTTTCGATGGCCATCTCGGACATAAGGCGCTCTTTCTCATCTCTGCGGATATTCAAAGCCTCTATAATACGTGCACGTTCCGCAGCGTTAACCTTACGCACCAGTTTGGCACCTTCAATATAAGCCAAGTCGGTACCACCACCTGCAAGCTTGAACAGGTCGCTCAGGCGCTCGTTCTTTTTGCTCAGCGTATAGGTTCCGGCAAACATGACTTCACCCTCTATGGTTACATCCTGCTGCTTATAGTAACCAGGACTCTTGCGTACAAACACCTCATCAAAAGGCATCAGACAGAATGACTGCTGTCCGTCTATTACAAAGCCGTCCTTAAGAGAAAAACTGAAAGTCTGTGCCAATACAGAATCTGCAGTCAGTGCATGTGGATTGGACACACGACGTGAAATGAGCACATTGTGCATAGAAGCAGACTCTTTCAAGCCTCCGGCCAGAAGCACAAAGTCTTCCAATGTCTCGTTTTCGGCATACTGATATTGTCCGGGGTATAACACCTCGCCTTGAATTGAGATGGTCTGTTCTACTTGTGCATCCTGACGGGTTGGGATAAACAGCACGTCCTCGTTCTTAAGAGGTATGTCGGGCACGGCTCCATTCATGATTCCATCCACGTCAACTGACAATGCCTCCAGTGTGCGGTCGTCCTTCAGGCGATGTATGACAGCATGGGCTGTGAAAGCCTCCTCTGTCACCCCTTCGGCATGTTCAATCAATGACTTGACGCTATTGATGTCATTGCCTATCTCATACATGCCAGGGCGGAATACTGCGCCCCTTATTGCTACCATGTTTGAGAAACGTGGCAGCATGGAGTCAACGCTTACAGAGTCGTTATCGGCTATCCGGAATGAGCTCAAATCAGATTCGTTGACATTATGTACAGAGTATTGGCTGCCTGATTTACGTACAATTCTTACTGATTTGCGATAGGCATCACCGGTAAATCCTCCTGCATAGTCAATCAGTGTACCAACGCTCTCAGTAGATTTCATCTCATAGTACATAGGCCGCTTTACCTTACCTGATATATTGACCATGCTTTCATATGGTCCGACTACAATGACATCGTTGTCATCCAAGCGCACATTACCACTAAGCTTACCATTCATGATATAATCATATACATCAACGGTGCTCACCAGACTGTTGTGACGATATACTTTAATATTACGAAGTGTACCGATATCGTTCGGACCACCAGCAACATACAGGGCATGAAAAACTGATGCGAATGCCGACAAGGTATATGTTCCGGGGGCTTTTACCTCACCCATGACATTGACTACGATAGTGCGGGTTTGGCCTAACGACAGGCGGATCTCTGAGCTACTGTAACGCTCACCCAACTGAGAGCGGATGCGGATGTTGGCCTGGGCTACTGTGAGTCCTGAAACCTGAATAGGTCCGAAATTTTCTATTACTGCAAAACCGTCGGGCGAGATTGTCGCTTTTAAAGTCTTCTGTGTGGCACCATATATATCGATGAACAAGACATCGCCGGCTCCCAATATATAGTCATCGGGAGTGGCTATGTTCATATTAGGTTCAAACGTCAGGAGCTCATTGTTGAATACATCACGACCAAATACTATCTTCTGGCCTTGTTCAAATTTCTGCTGTTTCAGATTCTGCCGTCCATCAGAAGATTGTATAGTCCCGTTGTCGGCGTTGCTTTGCCGCAAACGGGAATCAGCCTGAGCGTCTTGAGACAGCGGCAATCCTGCAGTTCCCAAACCGCCCTTTTCCTGCATGCGCTCATAATTGTTGCGTACACGCTGAAGCTGATTTATGTCAACGCCCTTCTGAAGGAGCTTGGTCACAATCTGCTGCTGACTGGCACCCGCATGCTGTTCCTCAAGAACAAACTGTACTACCTGTTCATCGGTCATAGAGGATTGGGCAAAGGTGATACCCAACGAAAAAAAGGCGCCTAATGCCGATATTAAATATTTCTTCATAGATGGTTAAAACATTACCTGTTATATTAAACTACAAAAATAATAATTATTTCATTTACCCCAAAGAATCAATTCTACCGGCATTAATTATTGTTTCGCGCTTGATGGTTAGTAATTATTAGTATTTTTGTCACTCAAATGGAGGGACTTTACATTTTAATTTCATTCACAGTAACGACGTTGGCATCTTTGCTGTTAATGCCTTGGATACTGAACCTGTGCAAGCGCAAGGGCTATTACGACAAACCGAATGGCCGAAAGGTGCACAAGAACAATACGCCTAGACTGGGGGGGGTAGTGTTCCTACCGAGTGCTATCATCGGCATCGCAATCACAGAAGTCATCATCTTATGCATTAATGGAGAAAGCGGCCTTATAAAAACAAGTTCCCTTCTGATCGGTTTTGGATTCTTTACCATATATGTTACGGGGCTGTTGGACGACATCTTCGGCCTATCTGCTCACCTTAAGTTTTTCATTCAGTTCATTGCAGCCCTGTTCTTCCCGCTTTTAGGCCTGACACTCAATAATCTGTATGGATTCTGCGGCATTTACGAGATCCCGGATGTAGTAAGCTATCCGCTCACCGTATTTCTTGTAATGCTGGTGGTAAACTGCATCAACCTGATTGACGGGATAGACGGTCTTGCCGGCATCCTGTCACTTATAGCCTTAATTGTTTATACATGGGCATTCTGGCATTGGGGGATGGATACATACTGCCTCATTACAGCAGCAATATCCGGCAGCCTGACTGTCTTTCTGTACTACAATATGTTTGGAGACGATGACAAAGGAACAAAGATATTCATGGGAGATTCCGGGAGTCTGATGTTAGGTTATACACTCTGCTATCTGGGGCTGAAATACTGTTCGTATAATTCCGTCAAGGAACCTGAGCGGTTCAGTCTTTTGCTATCCTACACCCTCTTGCTGATACCCACCTTTGATCTTCTACGCGTTGCATGCAGCCGTCTCCTCCGAGGTGAACATATGTTCTATGCAGACAAGACACACATTCACCACAAACTCTTGCGCACTGGACGCTCCATGCGTATGGTCCTGCTGACCATATTGGTTGCAGATTTGTTTTTTGCCCTGCTGAATACCGTCTTTTATTTTACAGGAGTTAATATCACCTGGATAGTGTTGGCCGATGTGATGATCTTCGTTATCTGGCAAAAACGGATTGACCATTCTATTACAAGAAACGAAGAGCGGATTGCCACAGAATCCAATCTGCGCGAGAAGTTTAAGGAGAATGCAGCCAAAGCCAAGAAGATATGCATCCTAACCCCACGCTTTCCAGTACCAGAGAACGGAGGTGATGTACTGCGTATAAACAATATCGCCCGACAGTTGCGCAAACAGGGATACAAACTTATCCTACTCAGCTTGGAGGATGACGGACACCCTCAGATTTTCGAGGCAGAGCGTATTTACCACAAGGTATATACTGTACACCGGAACAATTTATCATCGGTCATACATTCATTCTTCTGTTTCCTTCAGGCACAACCGATGCAATGCGGCTTCTACACATCAGGTGCTTACCGAAGTAAGCTACGTGAAATTATTGAGAAAGAAAAACCTGATTTGTTCATTGCCCATTTGCTACGTATGATGCCTTATCTTGACGAACTTGGGCTTCACAGCCGCTCCATAATTGAGATGACTGATGCCCTTTCCAAGAGCTATGCGATGTCATCACTTAGCAAGGGTAACTGTCTGCTGAAATATATCTATCGCATCGAACAGCACCTTATCCTCAGAGCCGAGCAATACAGCCTGCTTCACTTTCCAAAGAATGTGCTGGTTTCACAGGCCGACATAGACTACCTGAAAACCAAGTCCCTTCATTCAGATAGTATGGAGTTGCATTCCAACGGTATTGTTTGCAGCAAGAATATCTGCCGCAATTATAACCCCGACAAGATAGTCTTTGTGGGCAATATGCGTACATTACAGAATCAGGATGCCGTATTATATTTCATTAAGGATATATTCCCACGCATCCTTAAGCATAAGCCCGATACCAAGTTCAATATCGTGGGAGCCCAGCCGCCGCAAAACATACGACAGCTGGCATCGGACAATATAGTCGTTACCGGGTATGTATATGACATAGAAAGAGTTATAAGTGATGCTTGCCTTGCCATTGCCCCAGTCAGGGTGGCGGCAGGGATTCAGAATAAGGTTCTTATGGCCATGGGCTACGGCATTCCCGTAGTTTTGAACAGCCTCATCGCAAATGCCATTCCGGAACTTAAGCATGAAGAAAACTGTCTTATCCAGGATGAGGCAATCACAATGGCAGATGCCTGCCTACGTATAATGAGCCACCCGGACCTACGCCAGCAACTGGCTATTAACGGATATGAAACCGTTAAGCAGCACTACTCCTGGAAAGAGAAAACCTATGGATACGTACAATAAGAAGCTGTTTAAATTTCAATCGTAGATTTTGTTATACATAAGCCGGCAGAAAGCGAGTTGAACCATCGCTTCACCTGTATCTGAGTAGAATTCATA
>CAJOLR010000069.1 GCA_905235565.1 uncultured Bacteroidaceae bacterium
GCGACGTTTCTCCCAGTCCTTGAATTTCTTGACCTGCTTCTTGCTGTTTGAGTACTCAAACGGGTTGGGCAGTGTCTCCAGGGACTTTGCATCGTCCACCGTGGGGAATGCAGGAGCTGGATACTTGGCACCGGTAAACTCCTGGTCATATACCAGAGGGATTGACTTCTGCGCCATTGCGGGAATGACTGCCATGACCGTGGCAGCAATCATCAAAGATTTGATTCTCTTCATAAATGATAGTTATTGTTTAGGTTAATATATCCGTTTGTATAAAAAATACCGTCAAATTTAGTGTTTATTTTAATATAGCGGCCAGAGTGCCATGTTAAACCATGAAAAAACGAATTATTCAGAAACCTATCCTCATCCTTATAGGAAGATGGTCCGAATAGCCACCCTGATAACGTCTGCCGTTGTATGTACGGAAAGGCTTCAGCCCACCGTATGCATCATCATCGGCCAACAGGAAACCGTGACTTATGATTCCGGCATCTATCATCCCTGTGCATCCCAGGCCGTTCAGGAGTGAGGCCGATACCACAAACTGGTCGTACTTATCCCAGATTCCCTGGTACTTGTAACTGCCGTCCGGCAGCGGGTCCATGACCGTAACCAGGCAGCGGTCATCCAGACCGGAGCCCGATGCAAACGTCTGCGCTTCGAGCCCTTCACGCACGGCAGGGTCATCGGGTCCGTCATTCAGGTCGCCCATAATGATCACGTACGGCTTTCGGCGTACCCTGAATATGCTGTCAACAGACTCACGCACCGTCCTGGCGGCGGATAGCCTCAACTGCTCGGTCTTCTCCGTTCCGCCGTAACGGCTTGGCCAGTGGCAGACGTATATATCCAGTGTATCCAGGTTTTCCAGCACCCCTGTCACATGCAGCACATCACGTGTAGCACCCCCGCCGTAAGGCCTCAGGTTCACCCTGAGGGACTCATATCCCAGCAGGTTGAAGAAACTGCGCCGATAGAGCAGACCCACGTCAATGCCACGCCGGTCGGGCGAATCCGTCATGACAAAACGGTAACCCGCCTCCCTCAGGGCTGATCTGCCCGTAAGGTCAGTAAGCACCGTCTCATTCTCAACCTCCGACAGGCCCACCAGTGCGGGGGCCTGATCCTCATCGGCCGATACGATAACCTTTGACAGCGCATCCAGCTTGTCCCAATATCGTGAGCGGGTCCAATGATAGTCACCCTCGGGAGTATAGTCATCATCATCCTTGAGCGGATCATCGTCCGTATCGAACAGATTCTCGGCATTGCAGAACATGACAGTCATATTCTGCTGTGAACTGACAGGAATCAAATAGAATGTAAAGGCAAACAGAAAAAGGACAAAACGTTTCATCTGGTAGGATTATCTATGGTTTATACTGGTAACAGCCCGCATCGGCCCCCGACGGCGGTCTTGGAGTTCCGCTCAAATCAACGGGCCATGCCAATGACAGCGAATCGGCAATCCCGCGGGCCGGAGAGAGCGAGTCAAGTGCAAATGTTGAGCTGTAGTCCCTAAATGTACGGTCCACAAAGTTAGCAGCCCCATATGTTTTACTCCTGCTGTTCTCGAACACCACGTTGCTGAACCGCACATCGGCCGAATCACGTACCATGAGGAGCGAATTACTAACGCTGTATGCCACCGTGTTGCGTACGGAATCAGCAACATCCACAATGAATTCCGATGCATGACTCCCGGTTATGATACAGTTGCGGAACGATGCTCCTGAAAGCGGGAACCGGTACCCGCCCCTGTAGTCCGACAAGCGCACGGCCTGATCGGCCAGATGCCAGATAGAGAAAGCAGCTATGGTGCAGAAAACAAAATCCGAACTCCCGCCAGCCAGATCTACGCAGCCCTGTCCGCCGTTGGTTATCTGTGAGTTTGCGACATCCACCCTGCATCCTGTAGCCTCCAGGCATGTGCCGCTCACATTATGTATGATGGATGAACTGATACTCAGTTTGGTATTCTCCATACCTGCACTGTCAGCCTTGACACCCCACTCTCCGCCGTGAATATCGCAATAGGACAGCACATTGCCATAACTGTCGCTTCTCAGCAACACTCCTCCCCATTCCCCGCTCAGCAGGTCATAAGGCAGTCCTGCAAGCATCATATCCAGACGGTCGCCGCGCATCACTATCATGCTGTCGGCCGATCCCTGAGCAATAAGCCTGCCCGATACATCCAGCACTGCACCGCGATGAAAATAAAGACGGGCACCGGGTCGGACGGTCAGAGTAGCACCTTGGGCAATACGGAGACTGTCATAGATGATATACGGCAGACGAGCTGTAAAAACGGTATCATTCCCTATCAGTTCCCCTTTTAGCCGGATGGCATTCTGTCCGTATGCAGACAGTCTTACAAACTGCACATTGCCGCTCTCCATCACAAACCGGATCGAATCGAATGCATGTAGAAGTGCCGGATCATCGGCCGATGGGATATTGACCGATACGAAACAGAAAAGGCTGTCACCTGCCGGTATCTCCAGCCCCGTTATCATGGTGCCCCCCTCTCCGTCCAGATTCATGCGGAACGCACTGGCGGCACCTCCGCCCATCACGGCATCAAACCGCAGTCCGACATCATTCGTATTATAGACCATGAATCCGGCCGATGCCGAGGCGACCCCCGTAAAGACAG
The DNA here is from genome assembly GCA_905235565.1 of uncultured Bacteroidaceae bacterium. Taxonomy (GTDB): domain Bacteria; phylum Bacteroidota; class Bacteroidia; order Bacteroidales; family Bacteroidaceae; genus Colenecus. The sequence goes on from CAJOLR010000069.1 coordinate 2,663, forward strand.
TGTCCATTTTCACCGTATCGGCCGAGAATGCAAGCGCATACCTGCTGTCAGCACTGAACTTCCAGTCATCCTGACAGGACAGGAGTGTTGAAAGAGCCCCTATGATAAGTAATATCCTTGACGGTTTCATACGCTGACACTGATTTGGTGCGCTAAGTTAAAACGGAAATCGTAAACAAAAAGTATATCTGACGGATTTTTGATACGTCCAAGATGATTATCTTTGTCACCAGTATGAAAGGCAGATTCATCAGATTCCTTAAAGACTGGATGCTCGTGATAGGCATGATATCCGGAGCCGGAGCATACCTTATTTATTTACAGATCCCCTCCATCCATACGGCCGGACCTATACTGGAGGTCATCTGCCGAAAAGCCCAGCCCATCCTGCTTTTCCTTATGCTCTTCATCAGTTTCAGCCGTATCGAACCCCGCCAACTGCACCCTACCCGTTGGCATCTCAGGAACCTCCTGATCCAGATGCTCTCTTTCCTGGCGCTTTCTTTACTGGTCGTATGGTCCATGCACGGTACATCCCGTCCGGCAGCATGGATCCTGAGCCACAGGATACTGTTTGAGTCGGCCATGCTCTGCATGATATGCCCCACGGCCACCGCCTGTGCCGTTGTAACAGGTAAGCTTGGAGGTGACATGGCGCAGGTGGTCACGTACACCATAATCATCAACCTGGCCGTATCCGTTCTGGTTCCGCTGACTGTCCCTTTGCTTTATCCTCAGGCCGGAATAACCTTCATTGCAGCATTCAGCCGCATCCTGGCCAAGGTATTCCCGCTGCTTATACTACCCTGTCTGACCGCATGGACAGTCCGCTTACTCATGCCCCGGTTTCATGATTGGGTATCATCCAGGATGAACCTCTCGTTCTATCTCTGGAGCATATCACTCACCATAGCAATACTCATGAGCACCCGCGCCATAGTACACAGCGGTTGCAGTTTAATGACTCTTGCAGGTGTGGCTCTGGTGTCAATGCTCTGCTGCATCATCCAGTTTGCCGCCGGACGCATCACCGGCCGCAGGGAGGGCAGCTCCATAGAGGCCAGCCAGGCATTCGGCCAGAAGAACACCGTATTCGGGATCTGGATGGGATACACATTCTGGAATCCGTTGGTTTCGGTGGCCGGCGGTTTCTACACCATCTGGCATAACATTCACAATACTCGTCAATTATACAAGGCAACATCTATGCAAAGGTGAAAATAAATCTTACCTTTGAAACCGGAATGGATACTGAACTGAAAGAAAAAGTAAGCCGATACATCTCCCGGAACTGTCTTCTGTCAGACGGTGCCAGGGTTGTAGCAGGGGTGAGCGGAGGCGCTGACAGTACAGCTTTACTGCTGATACTCAAGTCTCTGGGTTACCGTATCCATGCCGTCCACTGCAATTTCCATCTGCGCGGAGCCGAGAGTGACCGTGACCAGCAGTTTGTAACCGGACTCTGCCGGAGCCAGGGCATCGAGCTGTCAGTCTGTCACTACAACACCCGGGAATATGCATCGGACCACAGGATCTCCATAGAGATGGCTGCCCGTGAGCTCCGATATGCGGATTTTGAGCGCATCATGAACCAGTGCGGCGCAAGCGCTGTCTGCATCGCCCACCATCGTGATGATTCGGTCGAAACACTTCTGCTCAACCTGATACGCGGTACAGGTCTGCGCGGACTTACCGGCATCAAACCCAAGAACGGCCACATAATCAGACCGCTGCTCTGCTTATCCAGGCAGGAGATTGAGGATTGGCTGCACCGCATAAAACAGCCGTTCGTGACAGACAGCACCAATCTGGAGACTGACTATACCCGCAACAAGATCCGTCTGGAACTACTTCCGCTTATCCGCTCCATCAATCCCGGGGCCGATGTCTCCATTGCCGATACGGCACGGCATCTTCAACAGGCTTACCCATTCTACATCCAGTCTGTAGGGCGGACATTGGACGATGTGGTCAGCCGTGACGGAGACACCCTGTCTGTCAATACGGACAGGCTCAGGCAGGCACCTTCGATAGAGGGTCTCCTGTTTGAGATCCTTTCTCCATTGGGATTCAATGACGCGCAGATATCGTCTGTAGCGTCATCGCTTGACTCACAGCCCGGCACCACATTTCTATCGGCCACACACCGCTTGACAAAGGACCGTGACCGCTTCACGTTGTCACCGGTCAGTGACAACGTCATTCCGCCCATGATACTGGACACAGAGCCAGGCTCCTCCATAACGTTGCCCGATGGCAAGACTCTTTCCGTAACCGCCGCCCCGGCCGGAAGCGACATCTCCAAAGACCCCCAGACAGCCACCTTCGATGCCGCGCTGATTAACGGGCCGTTGGAGATAAGGCCATGGCGTGACGGAGACTATTTCATCCCCTTCGGCATGAAAGGCCGCAAGCTGGTCAGCGACTACCTTACTGACTGTAAGGTCACACAATCCGAACGCCGGCAGCAGCTTGTAGTCACATCCGGGCAGGATATCATCTGGATCCTTGGACGGCGAACCGACAACCGCTACCGCGTCAGCAGTTCAACAACATCACAAACAATAATAATCCTTTCATGAAAAAGTATTTGAGACTGACTGCCGCCCTGTTGGCCATGTTGATTATGACCGGCTGTCAGAAAGATGATTCCGATGATGCTCCGGGCACAGAGTCCGGACAGTCTGAATGGTATCAGATAGTCAGTATCGACACGTTGAACAGTATCCGGTTAACGGAATCCCTCATTGGCATAGGGATCAATCTGGGTCCGGACCTCGTTAAGGTATCATTCCTGTATCACTCTCCCCATGATACCACAACACTTACCCTTTCAGGCTGTGTATGCTGGCCTGTCGGAACAGCAGAATGCTCTAAGATATGGTTAGAAAGCCATTATACTTCCATAAGATGGGATCAATGCCCCAGCCTGATGGCACAGCCTTGCATGATCCAGTCCATATTGCAGAAAGCCATATACATCGGCGCCGATTATCAGGGATTGGGTTTTTCACGGGACCTGCCCCAGCCTTATTTCAACACCATACTCTGTGCCGACCAGAACATAGACTGTTTCAGGGCAGCCCTTCAGGTCCTCAAGGATTGGGGGCCGGTATTAACGGATGAATACTCGACATATGCCATCGGTTACTCTTTAGGCGGCGCCGTAACGCTCGGGATTGCACGCCGTGCCGAGCTTGACGCGGATGTCAAGCGTATGCTACACCTCAAGAAATGCTATTGCGGAGACGGCCCATACAACATGGAGGTAATGATGGACTTTTTCTGTTCCTATACGGACAACTTGCTGGAATACCCCATCTCACTCCCATGCGCCATTATGACGGCACTATACACCTGCCCTTCACTGAGCTCATTGTATACTGAATCCGATTTCTTTACAGAATCATTCATGGAAAGCGGAATTCTACAGCTTCTGGATACCAAAGAGTATGATACGGACCAGTTGAATGAGATTCTCAACAATGCCGGTTTCAACACCACAGGCAGCATCCTGAGTCAGGATGTCCTGGATCCTGAGTCACAGATTTCCAAGCAGTTCTACCATGAGCTTAAACTGATGGACCTCACATCCGGCTGGAGTCCCACAGTACCGATATGGTTCTACCATGCCCGGACAGATTACACAGTACCGATAACATGCCTCTATAAGCTATTGGAGAACATGGATGGAAATCCCGTCATTACCTATCACATCAAAGAGAGCGACACCCATATAAACAGCGGATTAGCCTTTTACAAGTCAGCCCTGCTGGGCTTGTAATAATAAAGAAGGGGACGGCCGGAACCATCCCCTTCATTTTTTATCCACTCGGGGATTACTTCTTTGAAGCAAGAGCCTGAGCTACGTCAACGGCGCAGGCAACAGAGCAACCTACCATCGGGTTGTTACCGATGCCCAGGAAACCCATCATCTCAACGTGTGCGGGAACTGATGAAGAACCTGCAAACTGAGCGTCAGAGTGCATACGGCCCATGGTGTCGGTCATACCGTATGATGCGGGACCAGCGGCCATGTTATCGGGATGCAGGGTACGGCCTGTACCACCACCTGAAGCTACTGAGAAGTAAGGCTTACCGGCCAGAACACGCTCCTTCTTGTAAGTACCTGCAACGGGGTGCTGGAAACGTGTGGGGTTGGTTGAGTTACCTGTGATAGATACGTCAACACCCTCCTTCCACATGATAGCTACGCCCTCACGAACGTCGTCGGCGCCATAGCACTTAACCTTGGCACGGGGACCGTCGCTGTAAGGAATGGTCTTAACGACCTTGAGCTTACCGGTATAGTAGTCAAACTTGGTCTGAACGTATGTGAAACCGTTGATACGGCTGATGATCTGTGCGGCATCCTTGCCCAGACCGTTCAGGATAACGCGCAGGGGCTGCTTGCGAACCTTATCGGCCTTAGCGGCAATCTTGATGGCACCCTCGGCGGCAGCGAAACTCTCGTGACCGGCCAGGAATGCAAAGCACTGTGTCTTCTCTGACAGCAGACGGGCAGCCAGGTTACCGTGGCCAAGACCTACCTTACGGTCATCGGCAACTGAACCGGGGATGCAGAAGCTCTGAAGGCCGATACCGATGTTCTCGGCAGCCTTAACGGCGCTCTTGTCACCAGTCTTCTCACCCTCCTTGAGAGCGATGGCGCAACCTACTACGTAAGCCCACTTGGCGTTCTCAAAGCAGATAGGCTGAGTCTCCTCACAAGCCTTGTAAGGATCGATGCCGTAACTGTCACAAATCTTGTTAGCCTCTTCAATTGAGGAGATTCCATGCTCCTTGAGAGCAGCGAGGATCTGCTTCATGCGGCGATCCTGTGATTCGAACTTGACTTCTCTTATCATAGTTGTATCTCCTTATTCTTTACGGGGGTCAATAATCTTAACTGCACCGGCCTCCTTGCTGAAGCGTCCGTAGGTTGATGTAACCTTCTTCAGAGCCTCGTTGGCATCGGTACCCTTCTTAATCTCATCCATGAGCTTACCAAAGTTGATGAACTCATAACCGCAAACCTGATCGTCCTT
>CAJOLR010000070.1 GCA_905235565.1 uncultured Bacteroidaceae bacterium
GGGTGGTTTTTCAACCGGTCTCAGCAGTATATCATGGCCGCAAATGGCCGCATAGGCGAGCCTCCAAAATGAAGCAGGTTATTTTTTAACATTTACTTAGCAAAAAACGGGAGACAATCCAATCCGGTTGTCTCCCGAAATATTCCAAATCAGTGAATTACTCCTCGGTTGAGAAATCCTCAATGTCAAGAGGTGCATCAAATGTAGTGGTTGATGACTCAGGATTGGTGTACTGATTCTCAATAGCATCATTCTCAAATACAGAACCTGCGTTAATAGCCTTAGGCTTAGCAACATATGCTGAAATTATGCTCAGGACTGCTATACTTGCCATCAGGGTCCAAGTGGTCTTTTCCAGGATATCTGTTGTCTTGCGGACACCCATGATCTGGTTTGAAGACGCAAAACCGGCTGCCAATCCACCGCCTTTAGAGTTCTGGATTGTAACGACAAAGCACAGGAAGAGTGCCAGAATCACGATAATGATGATTAAAACCTTAAACATTTTCTATTTTGATTTTTGATTTATCCTTACCAATATTTCCAAATACCGGATTTGGTCCGCAAAGTAAATGCTTTTATTCGGAAAATTCAAATAAAGAGACTTAATAATTTCCAATGCCCGGTCATATCTGTGCTGTTTGAGATAGATGCGTGCCAAAGTCTCGGTAAAATACGACTCATCAAGTTTTTCCGTCTCATCATCGGCTTCAGGTACGTCCCTGCCGCCATCCTCACCTTGGATTAAAGCCGGTGCCTTGTAATCGGATGCCAGGAAAGCGTCCAACAACTGTTCTGACTTGGAACGGATGGTATTGTCGGCAGGACTTTCATTGCCGTCGGAATCACAACCCAGATAATCGTTGACATAATCAGCCGGCACGGTTCCCAACTCCGTCATCCCTGATATCTCATCCTCACGGCCCTCAAGGAACGTATCCAGAAGGGACATCAGACGTTCATCCTTGCTTTGTCCCATCACCATTTGGCTACGGTAGCGTTAAACACCTGATCCACTATATCATCAATCATCTGCTGGACAAGTTCCTCCTGAACCGAGGAGAGCTGCTGTGACGAGTCATACTCACGAGTGGCAGAGAAGCCCTTTTCAAAATCATCATCATGATTCTTGTTGTTGGTGAACCTGACCTTGACAGTCATCTTGAGCTGTACCATCGATGAGTAACCGTCGGCAGCCACGGACTTGTTGGTCTGGTCATATGCCGTTATCTCGCCCGACAACGCCAGGTCTCCGTCACGTTTCACCTGTCTGAGCTTGGTCTGGCGGTTATATATGTCGCTGATTGAGGTGTTGAACATTGGAGCCATCGGTGCCCACTGATAAGCCGCACGGTTGGCAAAGGCATCTATAGTGATGGTCTTGATGTTATTGTAATCAATCGAAGCACCGTTCAGTTTATATGATATGGTGCAGCCTGACACCAGCACAGCCAATGACAGAATAGAAAGCAACGGTTTCAGTATTCCACGTTTCATTCCAGATTATACTCTTTAATTTTACGGTATAGAGTACGTTCCGATATGTTCAGGTCGGCTGCCGCTCCACGGCGTTTACCTCCGTGTTTGGCCAGGGCACGCTTGATCATATCCTTCTCGACCTCATCGAGTGACAGTGTCTCTTCAACATATACCTCGGTATCCTGTATGTCGTCATCGGCCTGCGTACTCTTACGGGACGGTACTGACTGGACAGTGGTTACTCCTTCATCGTGAGTGAATATAGGTACCGGCTGCTGAACTGCGGGTTGTCCCTGCGAAAGGCTGCTTACCTGTGCCTTAAGGTCTGTCACATCCCTACGCAAGTCAAAAAGGACCTTGTACAGTATCTCACGCTCATTCTCAAATGAGTTCTCCTGACGCTGGCTACCTGCAAGCATAGGCAGCATTGAGGTACGGCGGTCTGGCAGGTAGTTCTGCAGCATATCGGCTGTAATCACTCTCTGAGTAGCCATTATTGATATCTGCTCTGTAATATTCTTGAGCTGACGCACATTACCGGGCCAGTGGTAGGTCATCAGCATCTGCCTGGCATCCTCGGACAACTGTACGGCAGGCATATGGTACTTCTCGGCGCAATCGGCCGCAAACTTACGGAACAGCAGCTGCACATCGGCTCCGCGCTCACGCAATGGCGGCACCTTGATGGGAATTGTACTTAAGCGATAGAACAGGTCTTCCCTGAAACGCCCCTGCTCAATGGCTTTTAGCAGGTCTACGTTGGTGGCGGCCACTATGCGGACATCGGTCTTCTCGACGGTACTGGAGCCTACCCTGATGTATTCGCCGGATTCAAGTACTCTCAGCAGGCGGGCCTGGGTGGCCAGGGGAAGTTCGGCCACCTCATCCAGGAATATGGTTCCGCCGTTGGCTTCGGCAAAATATCCGTTGCGGTCATTTATTGCATTGGTGAATGCGCCTTTGATATGTCCGAACAGCTCTGAGTCGATGGTTCCCTCGGGTATGGCTCCGCAGTTCACGGCCAGGTACTTCTTGGTCTTGCGCAGGCTGTTCTCGTGTATTATTCTTGGGAAGACATCCTTTCCGGCACCGCTCTCACCTGTTATCAGTACCGTCAGGTCAGTTGGCGCAACCTGAATGGCTACGTCTATGGCGCGGTTCATCTCAGGTGAGTTTCCGATTATCCGGAACCTCTGTTTCATCCTCTGTATCTCTTCTATATTCATAGTTATCCTATAATAGACTGACAAAAGTACATTCTTTACCTCTTATACGGAAATTCTGGCAGATTATTTCGTTTCTTTTAACCTCCGCAAGACCAATATATTGGTCCCGCTCCTGCAAATGGGAACAAATGACTATATTTGCGGGAGTATGGAGTTTGGATTGTACAGGGAGTTGGTTGGAGTGGCCCGGCCTTTGTTTGGGGCGGAGGAGTGGAGCAGGCTTAAGGCTTTGCTCCGTGAGGGTATTGCCAATGGAGCCTACCAGATTGATGCTCATGGGGTTCCCACTCTGGAGCGGTGCATCCGCACGGGCATTGTGATTGTGGAGAAGACGGGGCTTAAGAAGGCTTCGCTGCTTACGGCTCTGTTTGATCCTATGGTACAGCAGGGGCTTATCGCTCCGGAGCAGTTCAAGGAGCAGTTCGGTGAGGATGCAGCGGGGCTTATTCAAGGCATGTGCCGCGTCAAGGAACTTTACTCCAGGCATGACTCCATTGCCGATGAGAACTTCCGCAAGCTGCTGGTATCTTTTGCCGAGGATGTGCGCGTGATAATCTGCCTGATTGCAGACCGTTATGTGCTGATGCGGATGCTGGCTAATACCGATGATACTGATTACAGGCTCCATGTTACCGAGGAGGCCAGACTGCTCTACATTCCGATGGCCCACCGCCTGGGTCTTTACGCCATCAAGAGCGAGATGGAGGATATGGTGGTCAAGTACGAGCACCGGGACATCTATGATGATATTGCGCGCCAGCTCAATGAGACCAAGCGGTCCCGTGAGGCTTACATCCAGTCGTTCATCGGCCCTGTAAAGGCAAAGTTGGAGGAGGCGGGGCTCAGGTTCACCATAAAGGGACGCACCAAGTCCATATCCAGCATCTGGAACAAGATGAAGGCCCAGAACACCACTCTGGACCATATTTATGACCTTTTTGCCATACGCATCATACTGGACTCTCCGGCCGATAAGGAGAAGGCGCAGTGCTGGCAGGTTTACAGCATTGTGACCGATATGTACCAGCCCAACCCCAAGCGACTGCGTGACTGGCTGAGCGTGCCCAAGAGCAACGGTTACGAGTCACTGCATATCACGGTGAACGGGCCCGAGAACCGTTGGGTGGAGATTCAGATCCGCACCCGCCGAATGGATGACATCGCGGAGCGGGGTCTGGCTGCCCATTGGTCTTACAAGGGCATCAAGAGCGAGGGTGCGGCCGACAGTGTCATGGCAGGCATCCGCGAGATTCTGGAGCATAACACCAGCCCTGACGAATTGCGCAAGGACTTTGCGCTGGATATGTATCAGGAGGAGATATTCGTGTTCACTCCCAACGGTGAGGTACGCCAGCTGCCCAAGGGGGCCACTGTACTGGATTTTGCTTTCTCCATCCACAGTAAGCTGGGGCTTACGTGCGTGGGGGCCCGTGTGGGCGGCCGCAACGTTCGCATAAGCCATAAGCTGCAGAGCGGCGATACTGTCGAGGTGCTCTCCTCTTCAACCCAGACACCCAAGCAGGACTGGCTGAACATTGCAGTGACTTCCCGCGCCCGGATGCGCATCCGCCAGGGATTGAACGAAATCCGCAACCGTGAGGCACAGGCCGGCAAGGAGCTGCTGCAGCGCCGTTTCAAGAACCGCAAGATAGATATATCGGAGAGCGATATGTCGCGCCTGATAGTGCGTATGGGATTCAAGGGGCAGACTCCTTTCTTCCACGCCCTTATGGAGGATGAGATTACGGTCGATGACGTGCTTCGCGTTTATGAGGAGATGCACGCCCAGGCCGGACAGGAGGTGCACAGTGCACAGGACTTTGACATTGAGAAGACGTTTGCCGAGACTGAGAAAAAGGTTGCTCAGGAGAATGATGTGCTGGTCATAGGCGACAACCTGACCGGCATAGACTTCAAGATGGCGGGCTGCTGCCATCCCATTTACGGCGATGACGTGACGGGATTTGTGAGCATCAACGGCGGAATCCGCATCCACCGCAGCGGCTGCCCCAACCTGCTGCGTATGAGCGAGCGTTATCCGTACCGCATCGTCAAGGCACGCTGGAGCGGCAAGAGCGGCAGCCAGTACAGCATCACGCTTAATGTGGTGGGGCAGGACGACATTGGAATTGTATCAAACATTTCATCAATAATAAACAAGGAACCCGATACTCTGCTGCGTTCCATCAGCATTGACTCCAACGGCGGCCTGTTCCAGGGACGCCTTACGGTGTTGGTCAGCGATCTGTCATCACTTGACCGGCTGGTCAAGAAACTCAAGCAGATTAAGGGTGTAAGAGAAGTTGAACGTATTAACTGATAATCACACAATAGGGACGGTTCCTTCCGTTCACAAACCCACGGGCGGCCATGGTTTCCGATACCCATACCCTCTGGTGAACGGAAGGAACCGTCCCTATTGTCAGACTAAGAAAATGAAAAAGATTATATTATTTGCTGCAGCGCTATTGGCACTGGGAGTGCAGGCGCAGGATGAGCGCAGGCTGCTCACTTTGGAGGAGGCTGTCCTTATGGGCGGTGCTCCGGTTAACGCCCCGCGTTACTCTTGGGATATGGGTGGATCGGTCTATACCTACAGTTGGGAGGGGCAGACTCACCATATCGATGCGCGTACCGGAAAGGAGATGGGTGAGCCTATGGTCAAGCTGGCCAAGAGAGACCATTTCAGGGCATTCAGCCGAGACAGCGAGGTATGGTATCTGGATAAGGACAGCGTGGAGCATCAGGTAACCGCTTTCAACCGGAAGGGCATTGTATGCGGTGAGAGCGTTAGCCGTAACGAGTTCGGCATAGACGGCGGCATATTCGTATCGCCCGACCGCCGCAAGATTGCGTTCTACATGAAGGACGAGAGCCGCGTCACGCTGTTCCCGCTATTGGACATCACCACCCGCACCGGCACGCTCAAGGAGATTCGTTACCCCATGAACGGCATGACATCCGAGATAATCACATTGGGCGTTTACGATATTGACAAGGGCACAACCGTATGGATGGACGTGGCTGATTTTGACCGGGAGCGTTACCTGACCAACATCACATGGGGCCCTGAGAGCGACCGCATCTACATCCAGGTGCTGGACCGCGCCCAGAAGAACATGCATCTGAACGTTTATGACGCCACTGACGGCAAGTGTCTGGGCACACTGTTTACCGACCACGATGACCGGTATGTGGAGCCGCAGTATCCGCTGACATTCCTGCCCGATGACCCCGAGCACTTTATCTACCAGACCAATGTGCGTGACGGCTACTGGAACCTCTATCTTGGCAGCACTAAGGGCGGTGAACCCAAGCGTATAGTCAGGACCGATGCCGACCTGGAGCTTATCACAGTAAATGGCAAGTACGTCTATTACTACTCCTTTGAGCTGTCACCCGTGGACCGACATCTGTTCCGAGCCGACATCAAGACAGGAAAGGCACAGCAACTGACCCGTGAACCGGGCTGGCATACCTGCCAGATAAGCCCCGACGGCAAATACTTCATCGATACATGGTCAGAGCTCAACACTCCGCGTGTGATAAGCATAGCACAGACCGACGGCAAGAAGCCGCGCGAGATTTTCCGTGCCAAAGACAACAGACCGGACTATAACTACTGCCCCATCGAACTGGGCTCGATCAAGAGCGCCGACGGCAAGTTTGACAACCACTACCGCCTTATCAAGCCTATTGACTTTGACCCCGCCAAGAAATATCCAGTGATACTGTATGTTTACGGCGGCCCGCACTCACAGATGGTCACCAACTCATTCAATGCCCTGCTGCGCACCTGGGAAATGTATATGGCCCAGCACGGATATGTGGTGTTCGTTATGGACAACCGCGGTACCCAGCACCACGGAGCCGATTATGAGAAAACCATCCACAAGTATTGCGGACAGGCCGAGATGGCCGACCAGATGGAGGGCATGAAGTGGCTCATGAGTCATGACTGGGTGGACAAGGACCGCATCGGAGTACACGGCTGGAGCTACGGCGGATTCATGACCATATCGCTTATGGTCAACTACCCCGATGTATTCAAGGTGGGTGTGGCCGGAGGTCCGGTCATAGACTGGAAATGGTATGAGGTCATGTACGGCGAGCGCTACATGGAGACTCAGGAAACCAACCCCGAAGGCTTTGAGGCTACAAGTCTGATTCCACGCGCTAAAGACCTTAAGGGCAAGCTGCTTATCTGCCAGGGCGCGATAGACAACACCGTGGTGTGGGAGCACAGCCTGAGTTTTGTGGAGGCCTGCATCAAGGAGGGTGTGCAGTTGGACTATTTCCCCTATCCCACCCATGAGCATAATGTTTTGGGACGTGACCGCGTTCACCTTATGCAGAAAGTTACTGATTACTTTGATGATAACCTTTAACACAATGGGGACGGTTCTAGGGTGTTAAGTTAACTTTAATCTTTTTCTCGGTTTTTGCCGACAATTCCATCTAATTATTCTTACAAAAATGATAAAATTATCGGCTTAAATATTT
>CAJOLR010000071.1 GCA_905235565.1 uncultured Bacteroidaceae bacterium
ATAGTCTGTAGCAGTCAGAATAAGACTGTCGGATGTGATGGGTTTGTATTGTTTGTAGTCTGCCTGGGTCTTTAATACTGCATACCAGGCACGGTCACGGTGTCTGGTGGGCATGGGCATATTGGTCAGGATGGAATCGGCTGCAGCGGGGTTTGTCTCAAGCAGAGTCTCTGCATGAGACAAATCAGCCCCTGAACCGGTACACGATGTAAATAATAATGCCGTCAAGATGAATAATCCGGACAACAAAGAAAACAGTTTATGTAACAGCCTTCTTTGATGCATTACATTACAACTGAAGATAAATGATAACGGCTCTGATTGAAGCTTTGATTCTTTTGCCTTCAAGTTAATGTAGTACATCGCGGAGTCAAGTTGACGTGTAGAAAATCATTAGGGACGGTCACTAATGGGCAACTTTTGTGTAGTAGAGGTCCAGGAGTTTTTGGGCGGCGGCGAATGAGGTCTGCTCTCCTCCCAGAATCTGCTGCTCACATTGGCCCAGGAGGGCGGAGATTTCCGGATCGTTGTAGAAACCGTTCTTTAGTGATTCGTTTATGGTCTCGTACATCCAGTACTTGGACTGCTCGTTACGGCGATACTGGAAATAGCCGTTCTTCTTAACAAAGTCTATGTACTCCCAAACCATATCCCATACCTCTTTTATGCGGTACTCATAGAATCCGGAGTAGGTCAGGACCTTGGGTGTCCAGCCGCTTTCCGATGGCGGGAACAGGTGCAGGGCGTTGCGGAACGAGCTGGCTGCAAGTTCGGCCTTGGGTGCGTTGTCACCATCGGCCTTGTTTATGACTATGCCGTCGGCCATCTCCATTATGCCGCGCTTTATGCCTTGCAGTTCATCGCCGGTACCGGCCAACTGTATGAGCAGGAAAAAGTCTACCATGGAGTGTACTGCCGTCTCGCTCTGCCCAACGCCTACGGTCTCAACGAATATCTTGTCAAATCCGGCGGCCTCGCACAGCACTATGGTCTCGCGGGTCTTGCGGGCCACGCCGCCCAGTGATCCGGCCGACGGGCTGGGGCGTATGAAAGCCTTGGGATGCACTGCCAGACGCTCCATGCGGGTCTTATCGCCCAGGATACTGCCTTTGGTCCGCTCAGAACTTGGGTCGATGGCAAGTACCGCCAGCTTACCGCCGTCCTTGAGAACGTGCAGACCGAAAGCATCGATGCTGGTGCTCTTGCCGGCTCCCGGAACACCGCTTATACCTATGCGTACCGAGTTTCCTGAATAGGGAAGGCACTTCTCAATAACCTCCTGGGCTATGGCCTGATGCTCCGGCTTGAGGCTCTCCACCAGCGTCACGGCCTGGCTCAGTACGGTAACGTTACCTTTTACTATGCCGTCCACATAATCCTGGACAGACAGAGTGGGGCGGCTTTTCTTACGTCCCTTAAGGTACGGGTTGACAGACCCCGGGCTGACAACTCCGCTGTTTACGGTCAGTCCTTTATACTCTTCGCTATTTTCGGGATGTTCCATTGCGGTGTATTATTTTAAGTGCTATCCAAGCTATCAATCCGCAGAGCAGATAGATCATGGTCTGGCAGAAATGCAGTACGAATGACATTATCTGGGCCTCGTTTGTCCTGGCTCCGTATATGCACAGCATCTTGACTATGGCCAGGTTCCACGGACCGGCTCCGTTGGGCGTGGGCACCAGTACAGCCAAACTGCTGGCGGCAAAACAGGCCAGCCCTGCCAGAGGACCCAGAGCTGCGGTTGACGGCAGGCAGTAGAATGCCAGATAGAGTTCCAGATAGTAGCATACCCAGATACCTATGGAGTAGGCCATGAACAGAGGCAGTCGCTTGATCTGCCTGAGTGACAGGAATCCCTCCCAGAACCCTTGGGTAAAACTCTTGACTTTGTCCCAGATGCGGAATCTGACGCACGCCCACCAGCAAACGGCTAAGACTGCTATTATTCCTATAGTCCAGTACCAGAACCTGGGCTGTCTAATGAGAGGTACGCTTTCAGCTACGGGTGCGGCCATATCGGCATCGGGGGTAAGCAGCAGGGTGAATTCGGTCCATGAGACCATCACTCCGGCTACTACTATCAGTCCCAGCAGTACGGCATCGACCACACGCTCGGCCACCAGTGTGCCCAGACCTTTGCTGAAAGGCACTCCCGCGTTCTGCTCAAGCATTCCGCATCGGCATATCTCACCAACGCGGGGTATGATGATATTTGCGGCGTAACCGGTAAACACGGTCAGTGTGGTGTCTTTCCCGGGCACATCATAACCTATGGGCTCCAGCAGCAGGTTCCACCTGAGGCCGCGGAACAGGGGGCCCAGGGCACTGAATGAAAGGGCGCCGATCAGCCAGCCCCAGCGGATGCTGCGCATATCGGTCCAGAACTGTGAGAAGTCATAGTCCCTGTAGGTAAAATATAGCACCACTGCCGATATGAGCAGGGGTACCGATATCTTGAGTGTGGTAGATGCAATCTTTTTCATTATCAGGTGTTCATCCTTTGGATGATTTTGCCTACCTTTGCTGCCGTGAATGCGGCGGGAGGTCAGCATTCCGGTTGCGAAGATAATATATTTCTTCGAGTTGATAACTAAACATATTCTATATGGACGACGTTGATGCGGACAGTAAGACCCAAAAAGGCATTAGGCCAACATTTCCTGAGGGATATGGATATCGCTCAGCGTATAGCCGGCACTGTTGATGCGCGCGCCGACCTTCCGATTCTTGAGATAGGACCCGGCACAGGAGTCCTTACCCAGTTCCTGAGTAAGAAAAACCGTGAGCTCAAGGTTGTTGAGATAGACAACGAGTCTGTGGTATATCTGCATGAGCACTATCCTGACCTGAACGTAATTGAGGGTGATTTCCTGCAGTTGGACCTCAACAAACTGTTTGAAGGCCGTCAGTTTGTACTGACCGGCAACTATCCGTATAACATATCCAGCCAGATATTCTTCAGGATGCTGGACTATAAGGAACTCATACCCTGCTGCACCGGAATGCTTCAGCGTGAGGTGGCTCAGCGAATATGCTCGGGCCCAGGAAACAAGGACTACGGCATACTGAGCGTATTCATCCAACTGTGGTATGATACCGAATATCTCTTTACCGTAAATGAAAACGTATTTGACCCGCCTCCAAAGGTAAAGAGCGGTGTGATTAGGCTCAGACGTAACAGCCGCCGCTCATTGGAATGCAGCGAAGCCCTGTTCCGCAGGATAGTTAAAGCCACTTTCGGAATGCGCCGCAAGATGTTGCGTAACTCGCTGCGTCAGGTCTATGATAAGGATTCGCCTCTACCGGCGGACTGTCCGTATCTGGACCGCCGTCCTGAGCAGTTGTCAGTTGAAGACTTCATCAGGCTGACGCTTATGGTTGAGGGTAAAGCCTGAATGCCATCAGAGATTTAAGAACTGATCGTTTATCTGGCCCGGCTTCAAGGGCCGCAATATTCAGAACTATGGAGAAGGAATTTCTGGATAATATTCTTGAAGTGATAGAGAATCAGGATGCAGTAAAGCTGAAAGCCATCCTGGATGAGATGCACCCCGCCGATATCGCCGAATTGTGCGATGAACTGGACGTTGACGATGCACGACTGATATATCGGCAGCTGGACAATGAGACCGCTGCCGACGTGCTGGTTGAGATGGACGAGGACAACCGTAAGCGGTTGCTGGATGAACTCCCGTCCGAGATCATCGCATCCAAGTTCATTGACAACATGGACACCGATGATGCCGTAGATATCATTCAGGATCTGGATGAAGAGAAGCAGGAGGAGGTGCTGGCCCATATCGGCGATATTGAGCAGGCCAGTGATATCGTTGACCTGATGCAGTATGATGAGGACAGTGCCGGCGGTCTGATGGGCACCGAGATGGTGGTGGTCAACGAGAATATGTCCATGCCGGAGTGTCTGCAGGAGATGCGCAAGCAGGCCGAGGACCTGGATGATATATACAATATATATGTGGTGGATGATGACGGCCGGCTGAAAGGCGTATTCCCGCTCAAGAAGATGATAACCAACCCGTCCGTATCAAAGGTAAAGTACGTGATGGACGAGGACGTGATAAGCACCAAGGTTGATACTCCCATTGACGATGTGGTCCGGCTGATTGAAAAGTATAACCTGGTATCGGTTCCGGTTGTGGACAGCATAGGCCGCCTGCAGGGACATATCACCGTTGATGACGTTATCGATGAGCTGCGTGACCAGCAGGAACATGACTACCAGATGGCATCGGGTCTTACCGGCGATGTGGAGACTGCCGACAGCGTGTTCCGCCAGATGTGGTCACGTGTACCCTGGCTTCTGATAGGTATTCTGGGCGGAATCCTGAATTCCAAACTGCTGGAACATTTTGAGACCGCTTTTGCCGCAGCAACGTCATTGCTGTTCTTTATCCCTCTGATTGGCGGAACGGGCGGTAACGTGGGCACACAGTCATCCGCTCTGGTGGTTCAGGGTCTGTCCAACGGATCGCTCAACACTTCAAATATCCTTAAGCAGGTTTTCAAGGAGAGTGCAGTGGCTCTGCTCAATGCTGTGGTGCTTTCATTACTGGTGTTCGGCTACAATGCCTGGGCATTCGGTCTGACAGACCCTGTAACGTATGCCGTACCAGTAAGTATGTTCGCACTTGTGCTTATCGCAACCCTTTGGGGCACCCTGCTGCCGTTGCTGTTTGAAAAGATCCATATAGATCCCGCCATAGCAACCGGCCCGTTCTTGCAGATAACCGATGACCTTCTTGGCATGGGTATCTACATGCTTGCAATCACTTTGATCCTCTGATTTGGGGACTATCCCTCATTAAACGAAATAAATCTCTGCGAAAAATAGGTTTTTTGCAGAGATTTGCTTTTATTTGCATCTTTTGGAATTAATAACCGAGATTATGAATGAAGAATTGAACAATGAGATAACCCCGGAGCAGGTTGAGCAGGTGGCAGTTAAAGCAGTAACCCGCGAAGATATCATAACAAGGCTACAAGAGATTGTAGGCGATATATCAATAGCAAAACGTCCGGAACTGGAGTCGCTTAAGCAGTCATTCTACAAGTTGCAGCGTACCGCTCAGGAGGAGCAGGTGGCAGCATTTGTGGCAGGTGACGGCACTGCCGAGGAGTTCAAACCGGAGACTGATCCGCTTGATGAGCAGTTCCGCAAACTCATGAACATAATCAAGGAGAAAAAGGCTGCCGCACAGGAGGCTCTTGAGATAGTCCAGAAAGAGAATTACAAGAAAAAACTGGAGCTTCTGGACCGTTTCAAGGCTCTCATAGAAAAAGCCAATACCGAGGGTGCATCTTACAATGAATTCAAGGCTCTGCTTCAGGAATGGAAAGAGATAAAGGAAGTTCCGGCCGATAAGGTCAATGAACTCTGGAAGGCATATCAGCAGTACGCCGAGCAGTTCTATGACATACAGAAACTCAACAATGAGTTCCGTGAGTATGATTTCAAGAAGAACATGGAGGCCAAGATAGCCATCTGTGAGGAGGCTGAACGCCTGGCCGATGAGCCCGATATAGTGGCAGCCTTCCGCAAACTTCAGAAACTGCATCAGGATTACCGCGAGACCGGCCCTGTGTCCAAAGAGTCCAGGGAGGAGATATGGACCCGTTTCAAGGCCGCATCGACCGTCATCAACAAGCGCCATCAGCAGCATTTTGAACAGCTTAAGGAGAAGGAGAAGGAAAACCTGGACCAGAAGACCGTGATATGTGAGCTGCTTGAAGCTATTGAATTTGACAAGCTTACAACATTCCAGAGTTGGAATGACAAGACACAGGAGGTGCTTGCCCTGCAGAAGAAATGGAAAGACATAGGCTTTGCCCCGGCCAAGCAGAACCAGAAGATATTTGAGCGTTTCCGCGCAGCATGTGACCAGTTCTTCAGCCGCAAGGGAGAATTCTTTAAGCAGGCCAAGAGCGATATGACCGCCAATCTGGAGCGTAAGACAGCCCTGTGTGAGCAGGCCGAAGCCCTTAAGGACAGCACAGACTGGAAGGCCACGGGTGATAAGATGGCCGAGCTCCAGAAACAGTGGCGTGAGATAGGTCCGGTGCAGAAAAAGTATACCAACTCCATCTGGAAACGTTTTATCGGTGCATGTGACTATTTCTATGAGCAGCGCGACAAGAACACATCGTCAAAAAAGCATGAGGAGAATGCCAATCTGGCCTCCAAGAAGGATATACTGGCCAAACTCAAGGCCTTTGATCCGGAAAATCTGTCGGATGATGACGTACAGGCCATCCAGCAGCTGGTTGATGATTGGAACGGCACCGGTTTTGTACCTTTCAAGGTTAAGGATAAGATTGCAGCAGAGTTCAAGTCTGTTATGGAACCTTTCTCTGGAATAGTACGATCCGGACGTGGACGTCAGTCACAGCGCGGAACCGCTTCACGTGAGTCTGGTTCGCCCCGCGAAAAACTGATGCGCCAGTATGAGCAGAAAAAGAGTGAGATCCAGACCTATGAGAACAATCTGGGATTCATGAACGCCTCAAGCAAGGCCGGCAATGGCTTTGTTGATGCAATCAAAGCCAAGATTGAAACTCTCAAACAGGAAGCCGATGATCTGCTCGCCCAGATAAAGGCGCTTGACGTTGAAGAGGAATAAAGAATTCAATCGTAATTAGCGGTTCTGCATAGGCATGCAAAGAAGGCTGTTACATAAATTGTTTTCTTTGTTGTCTGGATTATTCATCTTGACATCATTAATACAGACATCTTGTAAAGGTTCAAGGACTAACTTATCTCATGCCGAGTCTCTACTTGAGACTAATCCTGCTGCTGCAGATTCCATACTCTGTTCAATGCCGGAACCACAGTCCCGTCGTGACCGTGCCTGGTATGCAGTATTAAAGACCCAGGCAGACTACAAACAATACAAACCCATCACATCCGACAGTCTTATTCTGACTGCTACAGACTAT
>CAJOLR010000072.1 GCA_905235565.1 uncultured Bacteroidaceae bacterium
AAAAATAGCGTAATATTTCTACATTTCAAACCTCTTTTCCCGATTTTTGCCACCACAGCCAAATAAAAGGCAGCGGCATCCAATAAGCCAGGAAAGATACGACACGCATTGTGCCATCGGTCAATCCCACCATAGTGTCAATATGAGTATACTCCAGCGTCTGCAATAACTGTGAAGCCACCAGCATAGTGACCAGAAATTCCGCAAACGGAGCAATGATGGTACTGAAAGCCCTGACACAGTCGGATACGGTGCGGAACGTCTCAGTGGAGAGCCCGTACACCAATGAAGGCAGGCATACTGCAAGCATCAGCAGGAATATCAGGCCCTGATAAAGGGGACTGCCTTTGAGTGTACCCGTCACACCCAGCAGCAGATGACTTCCGGCAAACACGCCCAACACTATCAGCAGGATATAGACTGTCAGCACTATCAGACTTGCATATAAAGCGATGGTTTCTTTAGGCGAAAGGTTTCTTACCCGTGAGAATGCACGGAACAGGCCGCTTCCCTTAACTGCGCCATAGGCTATAAAGATCATCAGGGCATTGCCTATGGGGGCATTGCCCAGACAGGATGACGCCGACCGGACCATCCAACGTATGCCGGATACTCCAAGCACGCTGCGAAGCGCTATCTCGCTGTTGGAGTCCATGCTGCCTATCTCCAGGACACTGCCTATCCACGATGAAAGAATCACCACAATCAGGAGCAGCAGATAGACAATGGCCGGATGGCTCCACCACTTTCTACTCATCGGGCTCAAGATCTGAAGGATCGATGATATGCAGTTCGATGGCACGCACCACAAGACGTGTCACGTTGACTCCGCGCTGTTCGCCCTCCGGAAACAGACGGGACACCAGGTCTGCCTGACGTTTCTCCAGAGACTTGCTGCTGAACGGCATAGTTCGCAATTCACTTATCATATCCTTGGTGTAACCCAATGCCAGATGGCGCAGGAACCGCTCGTCATACTCATCAATCTCATACTCGATACTTGCGCTGCGATGCAGTTTCTCATCATTTACGGCTTTACGGAAACGTTCCACCAACTTCTCCAGGACAGGCTCGTTGAAAACATAGCGCTTTCCGGCCATGACATCCATAACCTCTGTGCGGGTCAACAGTTCACCGGTCTTGAGCACTATACCGTGAGCTCCGGCATCAAGTACATCGGCCCACAACTTCTCGTTCAGCAACTCACCCGTAAACACCAGGACCTTGCAGCCGCCCTTTTGGGTTAACTTGCGGCATATATCCACACCCACGGTGGTAGAGCCTCCCAACCCCAGGTCCAGCAATACCAGATCGGGCTTGGTGCCACCGTCAATAAGTGCCCAGAACTCCCTTTCTGTCTGGGCTGTACCGATAACCTCAACCTCAGGAATCTCGTTCCTTATTATAGACAGTGTCCCCTTCAATTCCAAAGACACGTCCTCGACTACGATTGTCTTGATATTCTCCATATCCTTTAACTTTTTCAATCTGCTTTAGGAAGGGTAAACCATATCAGCATGCCATCCGGCTCACTCTCCGCATTGATTCGGCAGCCTGGATGTCCGAACGCCTCATCATGTTCCCTTATTATCTGACGGCACAGCACATATGCCATGTTATCCCTATTCATAAGTGGCGTAAACAGTCCGTCCGGTACTTCCGGTTCGGGAACCTGGCATATTCTGTGCAGTTCAAACCTCACGAATCGACCTCCGTCAGATGCCTTTAGAGCCATATCGCCGCCATCAGCCATACCTCTCTCCACCAGACTCTCCAGAAGGTAATCCAACAGGACACCGTCAGCTGCTACCGGAAGGTCCCCCAAATCAACCTCCAGCCTACCTGCATACCGGTTGCGCTGCTGTGCTTTCCTCACATAGGCCGATATCCGGTCAGCAAGCCTGCCGGTCCTGAGCACATCCCTGTGGACAAGCTGTCCGGTGGTCTGGGACAAAGCATATTGGCTCAGGATGCCGAATATCTCCCGGTAATAATCCACCAGTTCCTTCATATCGGCCACCTGTCCCGAAGCCCTGTCAGCCATCGGCGTGGATTCAATCACCTCCACCATCTGTACTATCCTGTTGGGATACCACACGGTTTCATGCTTCAGTGTCGATAGACTGTTGTCAAGGACCATGTTGCTCACATGGAGCCTGTTCTCCTCATATCTGATGCGCTCAGACTCCTCTTCTATCTGCTCGATATCATGGAATCCGGCCTCAAATCTAATTACACAACTGTACAGTGCCGTAGCCAGATATCTGACCACCATACCTTTAACTATCGCCCAAGTCTCATCAGGTTCATGCTCCAGACGGAATCCTACAGCGCCTATTATGCGTTCCTCTTCATCAACAGAAAGCACCAACGGCAGGGCGTGACAGAGACCATCCGACGAACTCTGCTCCGCACCCTGTGCCAGACATGCGTTCACTCTGTCTTCCAGACGTTCATCGACAGCTCCTTCATGATGAGTTGCCGTTATCATACGTCCTTCATCCTTCAGCGATATCATGAATGTGCGCATATCCGTAAGGTGATCAAGCTCCACAAAAATGCCGTCCACCAGCCGGTTAACCACCCCTTCGGCATTGAAATTGTCCAGGTCTGTCACTGCCGTAATACCTGATATGCCGTTAACCACACGGATAGTCTGCTGCAAGTCACTCCTGAATCTCAACCAATGGCGTGAGTGCATGACATATCTGGTCAGCAGAACCATAAGGAATGTGATGACAAACAGTATCACTGCAATTGAAAGGTTGCTGTTGGTGTGTTGCAGCTCCCGGCTGTCCTCCTCAATCTTCCACTCACCGAAATACAGCTTGAACAGCTTCAGGTAAGCGTCATCATTATATCGGTAGACCTCCCAGTCGCGCATTGCCAGGGCCGATACGGCTATCTCGTTACGCAGCCACAATACAGTCTCGTAATCAGTAGCAAATCCGTCTTCGAGCCAATATGTCTCGGCCGGGACAAGGACATCCATGACAGAGAGAAGCATATCCGCCGACCCGTTGTGCTGCAGATAGTCCCTGTTAAGGGCATCAAAGGCCGAGTCGGCATACGACAGGGCATCCTCAAAACGTCCCTCCGTATTGCAAATGTAAGTCTGATGGGCATAGTCATAAGCCTTGACCAACAGGCTGTCCCTATTCACTTCTGTCTGCTGAGCCATGCCGGTCAAGCCGGAACACAGAACCATAAGTACGGCCAGAAAACGTCTTATGCCTTTGGGCAGACGGAAAGAGAAACGGCTCCCCTTACCCGGCGTGCTCTCCACATCGAAACTGCAAACCTTGAACAGGTCATCAGATTTACGGTATTTGTCAATTATACCCTTACAGCTCATGAGTCCGAATCCGCTTCCTTTGCCCTGTTGCTGCCCCTGACCTATCCTATCCGGATCAAACACCTTCTCATCCCTTATCAGATGTACATCTTCTTCACTCAGTCCTGAACCTGTGTCAGTGACCGCCAGCTCCACATAATCATCACCTTCAATCGCTTCGACCACCACACTGCCGCCGGCAGGAGTGAATTTCCGGGCATTGTCTGACAGTGTATTGATCATAAACAGCGTAAGCACACGGTCAGCGCGGACTACAGCGTCAGTCTCCTTTACAATCAGTTCAACACCCTTCTGCATGAAACTCCGGCTACCGTGCCCGACAATGTCAAACAGCGTCTGTACCGGGAAACTCTCAATATTCAATGCCACTACGCCCTGACGGATGCGTATCCATCCGGAGAGCAGGTCATTGTACTGGTTGATACGCTCGGCCAGTTCCCGTATGTACTCAAGGCTCTGCGCATACTGTTCACTGTCCGCGGGCATATCGGCCAGGTGGTCTATCTCCGAGCGCATGCGGTCAATATAAGGCAGACACTCGGCTACCACCTGACAGCATGTCTTACGGGCCAGATTCTCGCGTTTGTTGTTCTCAGCATGCAGACTATACAGATAATGCTGTTTCTCTGCCTGTTTCAGGCGGTCTGCCTGCCCTACCAGTTCATCGGCATTACGCATAGCGGCTTTCAGGTACGGAACCACAGTGTTCAGGAATGCCCGGTCATCACGGGTGGCGCGTTTTGCTCCCCATGAAACCGATATCTCCGCATTCTCATCTATCGACACTGATTCAGCTCCCGTCATCTCCTTCAGTTCGGGAGCAACCACACGGTTCAGCCACTCTATGATATCCGTGCCGGCAGGAACAGGTCGTAGTATAGTCTCGCATAGCCCTACTGTCCGCTTTACCATATCAACATACCTGTTGTTGGCTGCATTGATACGTTTGTGGAACAGCAGAATGAAAAAAACGAATAGCAGGATGGCGGCAGCCACTGCATAAAGCATGCCGGTAAGACGCATATTGGAACGTCTGAGAAGTATATTCCGTGCCTCATACCGGCGGTCCAGGCGGATAGTCTTCTGTATCTCCAGATATACCGTCCTGTTATAGTCCGATGCCAGTTTGTTGTCCAGCCCCGAATATGTCAGGCTCATCTGCTCTCTAAGAGAAGAAAGACACTCCGGAACAACCCCGTGAGGCAGAGCCGCCATCCACTCCTCTTCAGCTATGACATCATCATTCCTGAACAGTTCCAGCTGTTCAAGGCTGACCTGTCCGGCGCTGTTCAGACGGAGATTGTCATTGAGCATCTCAAGGGCCTTGGCCAATACCCCGAGAGCCTCCTCGTACAATCCGCGCTCTATATAACATGATGCCAGCAGCCTTTCACTCTCTATGATTTCATACTGGCCTCCGTACGATGCAGACAACTGCAATGCCTTCAGGGCAAGCTGAGTAGGAAGCAGTTCAGGCTGCACATCAGATTCATTTAGGCGTGACAGCATCTCGTCGCTCACGCCCGACAGTACATTGGCCGGTCCATATTCAAGCAATAGCGAGCAGATAGCACTGATACTCAAAGCCTGCATCCTCACATTATTGTATCTGGCGGCACTGCGCAGACAGTTATCCAGGCTGCGCAGCCTTTGGGATAACAGTTCATCACTGCCATAAGAGTCCAGTCCTATACCGAGCCCCCGCATATACGTATATGTAAGGTACCGGTCATGGTCGTCACGCAGAAGATTGTCGGCAACCACATAAGACATCTCATGCCCGGCCTGCCCCAGCTGTTCCAGCTCAAACCAGTATTGGGCCGATTCCATCCTGAATGACCGTTCCAACGATAGCAGACGTTCCGTCTGGGCGTCATCCAGGGTCTCCTGCTCCTCGTGCAAGGCCCGCAGATTCAGCAGGATCCTGTTCCTGTATTCATAGAAAGAGACATTGTCCGATGTACGCTGGCATATGCGCATCAGGCCAATCTCCGATGCCACCACCTCCAGCATATTCCTTGTAATCGAAGGCACCGAACTGTAAAGCTCCCATGAACGCGTAAAATCCATCCTCATGAAAGCAATGCGAGCCAGTGTATTGACCGCTTTGGCACGTTCATCGGAATGACGGCCGGACACCTCCAATGCAAACCGGGCATACTGTTCGGCCGAATCCAGGTTATTCCATAGATAAGAGATGGCTTTCTCATTCAGGTCAAACGCCATGCGTCCCGAATCCTGTGCCGTAACCTGTGTGCCGACAGCAATACAGGACAGCACCGTCATAGCCATAAACCTTATCTTAAACAGTCTCATCTGTTCTTCTTGTTTTTATCATCAGGCTGCAATACTATCTCGCATGCCGCCTCCAGCCCGTATTCGGTATATGCCGATATTATTACGCTGCGCTGACCGCTCACGGCATCAGGTGCGGAAACCCGGCAACTGCAGCCGTCACCTTCAACCGTGATTTGCACATCTTCGTCCGATGAACGCCAGCCCACAAACATACCTGTCTCAAGACCTTTCACTTTCAGGTTTGCAGTCTCCCCACGTTTCAGAGAGTACCTGTCTGCACTCATCATCATTATCACAGGTCCTGCCGATTCACCCTTTACACTCTCCTCAAGTTCAAGCCCATCAATTTCTATTATGGTTTCCAGGTCTTCGGGAACCGTAAAATCATCGCCGTCCAATCTCACGGTTGTTACATAATTCCGGTCAGACTTCCCGGCCATCCTGCCGAATCCGAACACCTTACAACCGTTTATATCACAATCGGCCAGAATTATACCATCTCCGCTATCCGCAATATACAGCACTCCTCCGCCACTCTCAAAAGTGCAGTGCCTGAACACCGCTCCGTATGAATGACGCAGAACAATACTGTCCGTTACAAAAGTGCACCCCTCAAAGACAACCGGCCAAGACACGTCAACCACCCCTTGGAACGTACGGTTCCGGAAACTGTTCAGAATCGGAAGCACCTGCGCGGACAACCCGGTCAGACAGCCCGTACCCATCAGTATCGACATCAATATAATCCTAATAGAGTGCATGTAACAACTATAACCTACAAATCTAATCCTTTTTTTTGTACCTTCGTTCCTGCATAGCCTAAAATGACACCGATAGCCACAATACATACCGGATTCCCAAGCAAGTTCGGCATCCCCAGACAGAGTGGTCTGGTTCCCGAGCTCAAGGCAACCATCGTGTTTGAGCCTCCGTACCGCAATACTGATGCGCTCAGGGGGCTGGACGGATTTACCCATATCTGGCTCATATGGGAGTTTTCCGAGTCCGTAAGACAGGATTGGTCACCTACCGTCCGTCCTCCACGTCTGGGCGGCAACACGCGCCTTGGAGTATTCGCCACCCGATCGCCATTCCGCCCCAATCCCATCGGGCTCTCATGCGTAAGGCTTGAAGCCATCGATTACAATACCCCTCAAGGCCCGGTACTGCATGTGAGCGGCGCCGACCTCATGGACGGTACGCCCATCTATGACATCAAGCCATA
>CAJOLR010000073.1 GCA_905235565.1 uncultured Bacteroidaceae bacterium
ACGTTCATGGCATCGGTATGCAGCAGGCCGCCCTTGGCAAGTTCTGCCAGGATACCAAGCACACCGCCTGCGCGGCCAACATCCTGAACGTGATACTTCTGGGTGTTGGGTGCTACCTTGCAGAGGCAGGGAACGTGGCGTGACAAGCGGTCAATATCATCCATCTTAAAGTCAACACCGGCCTCATAAGCTACAGCCAGCAGGTGCAGTATGGTATTTGTTGAGCCGCCCATGGCTATATCCAGGTTCATGGCGTTCTCAAAGTTCTTCTTCTTGGCTATGCTCAGCGGCAGAACACTTTCATCACCGTCCTGATAATACTTGAGGGCATTCTTTACTATGAGTGCTGCCGCATCCTTCATCAGCTGGACGCGGTTCTTATGAGTAGCCAGAATGGTACCGTTACCGGGCAGAGCCAGACCCAGAACCTCGGTCAGGCAGTTCATGGAGTTGGCCGTGAACATACCCGAGCAGCATCCGCAACCCGGGCAGGCCGAGCGCTCAATAGCCTCCACATCGGCATCTGATACGCTCTCATCGGCCGATTTAATCATTGCGTCTATCAGGTCCAGATGTGCGCTGCCTAACTCGCCGGCCTCCATCGGGCCGCCGCTTACGAATACGGTGGGGATGTTAAGGCGCATGGTGGCCATAAGCATACCCGGAGTGATCTTGTCGCAGTTGCTTATGCATACCAGCGCATCGGCCTTGTGGGCGTTTACCATATACTCAACGCTGTCGGCAATTATGTCGCGGGAGGGCAGTGAGTAGAGCATTCCGTCGTGGCCCATTGCAATGCCGTCATCAACGGCAATAGTGTTGAACTCGGCAGCAAAGCAGCCCAGGCGCTCAATCTCCTTCTTTATTATCTGTCCGGCCTCATGAAGATGCACGTGACCCGGCACAAACTGCGTGAAAGAGTTTGCAATGGCTATGATGGGCTTACCCATCTGCTCCTTTTTCATACCGTTGGCAACCCAGAGAGCCCTGGCTCCCGCCATGCGGCGCCCTACAGTACACTGGTCACTTCTCAATGGAATCTTCATAACATTCAAATTTTCTGTATATATATTCACAATTGTCCCATCCGGCGTAATTGAAATGCAAAGTTACCTATTTGATAGGTAGTGCAAAACATTTTTATGCAAAATATGCAAAATAGTACAAAAGTGGATTGTCCCCTTTTGTACTATTTTCTCAGAATGTGGAGGAAAGCCAGTCACCAAAGAACCGATCGTAAATCATGAAACCGCTATCGGATTGATAGACAATCTCGTCATCAAGCATTCGTTTGAGCGCGCTTTTTACGCTGCTTGTAGCAGTGAGACCATATTTTGTTATGAATGCGCCCGATAGTATTCCGGTTACTGTTTTCTCCTTAGCTATTGCTTTCAGGAGTCTGGCCTGGCCTTTGGAGTATGCGCGGAGCAGACGCTGGTAATAGTATTCGTTCTCGGCAAGTATATCGGCTATGCATTCCTGGACCAATTCAATATCAATCTGTCTGGATGTCTTAGAGTATAGCCGGTTGAGTATCATTTGTATGTACCAGGTATGTCCTTCGTACATCTTATAGATGTGATGAAATGTGTCACGGGATAACTCCCGTTCCTGTTTACTGAAATAACCGGTGGCGAATTCAAAATAAGCGTCTTCATCTATGGTTCCTATGGCTTTCCCTGAGGTACTCTGATAAAAAGGGCGTTTGGGCGACAGGAACATCTCCTGAAGCATGTGCGTCTGGCTTCCGGAAAAGATGAAATGAACATTGTGAAGGTCCTGTATAAATGAGCGGAGCAATGCCTCAATGTTCTTTTCAGGGTAAAATGCTATTTGCTGAAACTCATCAAAAGCTATATAGCAACTTTTTCCGGACTGTTTGAGATATTGGAATACCTGTTCTAAGGTATGGCTCTCGGTCCCCTTGGCTATATCTAGCGTAATCTTTGGTTTTCCGGTATAATCATCATATGATAACACCGGTCTCAATGCCTTGAAAAAAGCCGTAGCCTTACTGAGAAGTTTTGTTGGATTGGAGTCCAACTGTCCCATTACACCCGATGCAAAAGCCTGCGTAAAATCCGCCAAATTCTCAGTAGGGAACAGATCTATGTATATAGCCACATTGTTGTTGTCCTGCTCTCTGAGTAGATGAAAGGTGTGTTTAATGAGCCCAGTCTTACCCATTCTGCGCGGAGAAGTTAGTGTTATGTTGCGTCCGTTCTTGAGAGTATCAATCAGGTCTGTAGTCTCTTGAACCCTGTCACAGAAATACTGTGGAGACTCATATCCGGTAATAATGAAGGGGTTTTCCAACTGTTCCATATCATTGCGGTTTTTTAGTTGCGATAATTGCGCAACGCAAATATCGCAATATAATTTGAATTTCCAAACTAATCCCTCAAAAAAACCAAATGTTTCCTTTTGCATCGCCTGATAAAAAAGTCTGCGTTGCTTGATAAAGATGATGTGACAAAAATGCCGTGTTTTCTTGTAAAAAATGTATCTTTAAACTCCGCTTTGAATCAAGCGGAGCTTGAAGATAAGCTGCGCCTCGGGATAAAAAATAAACAAGTTTCTTTTTTCTCCTCTCGGCTTGCATTATCTTTGCACTTTGGCACGGATTTTGCGTGCTTATAAGCATTAGTAACAATCATAAAACCGCATAATGGGATTTAACGAGTTTATAGGAAAGCTTTTCGGAAACAAGCAGACCCGTGATATCAAGGAGATTCAGCCTTGGGTGGAGAAGATAAAGGCAGCTTACCCTAAGTATGAGAAACTTTCCAATGATGAGTTGCGCGCCGCAACGCAGCAGATACGCCAGAAGGTGCGCGATTTTGTCATACCCGAGAAAAAACGTATTGAAGAGCTTAAAGCTAAGGTAGAGCAGACCGAACTTGAGGAGCGCGAGCCCCTGTTCAACCAGATAGACAAGCTGGAGAAGGAGGTCCTGGACCGCTATGAGGTGGTGCTGGATGAGGTTCTGCCCGATGTCTTTGCAATAGTAAAGGAGACTGCCCGCCGCTTTACCGAGAACGAGCAGGTTGAGGTTACAGCTACTGATTTTGACCGCGACCTGGCCGCAAAGCACGATTTTGTAATCATAGACGGTGACAAGGCCCTGTGGCAGCAGCATTGGGTAGCCGGCGGTAACGACACCGTGTGGAATATGATCCATTACGATGTGCAGCTGTTTGGCGGCGTGGTACTGCATAAAGGTAAGATTGCCGAGATGGCTACCGGTGAAGGTAAGACCCTGGTGGCCACCCTTCCGGTATTCCTGAACGCCCTTACAGGCAACGGCGTACACGTGGTTACGGTGAACGATTATCTGGCCAAGCGTGATGCTGAGTGGATGGGTCCGCTCTATATGTTCCACGGCCTGTCTGTTGACTGCATTGACAAGCATCAGCCCAACTCCGAGGCCCGCCGTAACGCATACCGTGCCGATATCACATTCGGTACCAACAACGAGTTCGGTTTTGACTATCTGCGTGACAATATGGCCGGTCATCCCAATGAGCTGGTGCAGCGCGGACACAACTACGCAATCGTGGATGAGGTTGACTCGGTGCTCATTGATGATGCCCGTACACCTCTTATCATATCAGGTCCCGTACCCAAGGGCGATGACCAGCAGTTTGAGCAGCTGCGCCCGCAGGTGGAGCAGCTCTTTGAGGCCCAGAAGCGTCTGGCCACACAGTATCTGGCCGATGCCCGCAAGAAAGTGCACTCAGATAATCAGGATGAGGTGGCCGAAGGTTTCCTCTCTCTGTTCCGCAGCTTCAAGGCCCTGCCCAAGAACAAGGCTCTGATTAAGTTCCTGAGTGAGCCGGGCATGAAGGTGGGTATGCAGAAGACCGAGGAGATATACATGGAGCAGCAGAACAAGCGTATGCCCGAGGCAGTAGAGCCGCTGTACTTTGTGATAGATGAGAAACTGAACAGCGTTGACCTGACCGATAAGGGCGTGGAGCTTATAAGCGGCACCAACAAGGACCCGGAGTTCTTTATCCTGCCGGATATAGCAAGCCAGCTTTCTGAACTGGAAAATGAGACTGACCTCACTCAGGAGGAGCGTTTGGCCAAGAAAGACGAGCTGCTTACCAACTACGCCGTCAAGAGCGAGCGCATACATACCATAAACCAGCTGCTCAAGGCCTATTGCATGTTTGAGCGCGATGTTGATTATATAGTGACTGAGGACGGTAAGGTAAAGATTGTGGATGAGCAGACCGGCCGTATCATGGAGGGCCGCCGCTGGAGCGACGGACTGCACCAGGCTGTCGAGGCCAAGGAGCGCGTCAACATTGAGGCCGCTACCCAGACATTTGCCACCATCACCCTGCAGAACTACTTCCGCATGTACCACAAGCTGGCCGGTATGACCGGTACGGCCGAGACCGAGGCAGGTGAGTTCTGGGATATCTACAAGCTGGATGTGGTGGTAATCCCCACCAACAAGCCCATTGCCCGTATAGACCAGAATGACCGCATATACAAGACCAAGCGCGAGAAGTACAAGGCCGTTATAGAGGAGATTGTACGTCTGGTCGAGGCTGGTCGTCCGGTATTGGTTGGTACCACATCGGTCGAGATAAGCGAGCAGTTGAGCCGAATGCTTACCATGCGTAAGATAGAGCATAACGTGCTGAACGCCAAACTGCACCAGAAAGAGGCCGATATAGTGGCCAAAGCCGGTCAGAAGAGCATAGTTACCATTGCCACCAACATGGCAGGTCGTGGTACCGATATCAAACTTTCGCCCGAGGTTCGTGCCGCAGGCGGTCTTGCCATAGTAGGTACGGAGCGTCATGAGAGCCGCCGTGTGGACCGTCAGCTGCGTGGTCGTGCAGGCCGTCAGGGTGATCCGGGTTCATCGGTATTCTTTATCTCACTAGAGGATAACCTGATGCGTCTGTTCGGATCAGACCGCATAGCTCCGCTCATGGACAAACTTGGTCTGCAGGAGGATGAGATGATTGAGAACAGCTTTATCACAAAGCGCATAGAGCAGGCACAGAAGAAAGTTGAGGAGAACCATTTCGGTATCCGTAAGCGCCTGCTGGAGTACGATGACGTGATGAACAAGCAGCGTACCGTAATCTATGAGAAGCGCCGTCACGCCCTGATAGGTGAGCGCATAGGTATGGATATAGCCAATATGATCTGGGACCGCTCCGCCGGAGCAGCCGAGAACTGCGCTGACTATGAGAGCCTGCAGATGGAGGCATTCCGCGTGCTGGCCATAGAGCTTCCGTTTACAGAGGAGGAGTTTTCCAAGATGAAACAGGAAGAGGTGTCTGAGCGCATATTCAATGCCGCAATGGACAACTTCAAGCGCAAGTGCGAGCGCATGGCCCAGATAGTTAATCCTGTCATAAAGAGAGTGTTTGAGGAGCAGGGAGACCGCTATGAGAACATCCTGATCCCTATCACCGACGGCCGTCGCGTATATCAGATTCCGTGTAACCTTAAGGAGGCGTATGACAGCGAGGGCAAGAGCGTAGTGACAGCTTTCCAGAAAGCCATCCTGCTGCATACCATCGATGAGTGCTGGAAGGAGAACCTTCGTGAACTGGATGAGCTGAAACACTCCGTACAGAACGCCAGCTACGAGCAGAAAGACCCGTTGCTGATATTCAAATTAGAGTCTGTGACCCTGTTTGACAATATGGTCAATAAGATGAATGACCAGACCGTATCCATACTGATGCGCGGTCAGATTCCGGAGCCCGATCCCAATCAGGTTCGTGAGGCTCCTGCCCAGAATCGTCAGCAGCGTCGTCAGTATCAGGAGAACCGCACCGATATGAGTGATCCCAACCAGCGTGCGGCAGCCGCCCGCGACACGCGTCAGCAGGTGCGTGAGCCCATCCGCGTAGACAAGACCCCGGGCCGTAACGACCCGTGCCCGTGCGGAAGCGGCAAGAAGTTCAAGAACTGTCACGGTCAGGGATTGTAAACATTATAACCAACATACAGCTATGAGACTGAGCGAATCATCATTCCAGGGAATCAAGGCACTCATTGTAGATGCATTGAAAGAGTTTCAGCGTCCGCAGGAACAGTCGGTGGTGACCGATATCCACATTATGCCCATCCGTGAGACGGGCGAGGTAACCGTAAGTGATGATGACCGCGACCTGGCTACCACACAGCTCCCGGACTTGGCCGAAATCCCCGAGGATATATTCTATGAGGTGATGGAGAAGGCCCTGCGCCGCATCCTCAAGGATATAGATGAGGTCCAGCCCCTGGAGAGTCTGGCCATCTGGAAACCGTTCTCATTCGTACTGGTGGACGATGACCGCGAGACCGTGGCCGAGCTGATGCTCTTTGATGAGGACAACACCCTGCTCAGTCAAAGCCTTATGCAAGGTCTTGATGAGGAACTGGACAGTTTCCTCAAGAACCTGTTGGCCGAGTAACATAGGCTATAAATACCTTACATTCATTAATCTCAATAGTATTATTATGAAGAAAAGAATTGCTTGTTTGTTTGCAGTAACAGCAGAGTTGGGCAGCATATCATCCAACAAATTATACAGTAGTTATGCAATGTACGGAATGTCATATTAGAGAGAACGCTATTTTCAGCGTTTGCATAGTTATTATTTCATTGGCGATGTTGTTCGGTATGTCCGGATGCATTGGTGTAAGTGGCGGTAAAGCGCAAGGGCGCAGAGCCGTCACTTCGCTTATGGACAGCGCTGAGGTAATCATGAATGATGCTCCTGAACATGCTTTGGCACTTATTGACAGCATAGCCCCGGAATCTATTCATAACTGTTCTCTTAATGCCCGTTATGCACTGCTGTATAGCGAGTCTTTGTTTAAGAATTATATCAAAGCACCCAATGACTCTATAATTATGATTGCGGTGCGCTATTATTCCATAAAGAATGACCCTGTTAGGAAATTTCGTAGTTATTATACTTTAGGTTGTGTTTATAATGAACTGCAAAAGTATACTCAAGCAGCTGTTGCGTTAGGACAGGCAGAACAGCTAAAAGACTTGGTTGATGATGACTTCAGGATAGGGCTACTATATACCCAATTGGGTGATGTCTTTTTTAATTCATATGATTTTCATAGAGCGGAACAATATTACAGATTGGCCATGGATTATTATCATCAAGCCAGTAAGGATATACATCGGATATACGCTTTATATGACATAGGTCGTTGTGAAATCCATTTACTCAGATATGAAGATGCTCATGAAACAATGAATGAAGTATATCTGTGGGCACAACATAACAATGACTCTAAACTATTAACAGCCAGTCTAAAGAGACTCTTGCTGTGTTCAATTCATAACATTAATGCCAAAGATGCAACAGATGAGATAGAACGTTATCTGGATATATCAGATTATCAAGACTCTGATGTCTTTACGTCATTATTGATAGCTAAGTATTATATAATGACAGGCAATAAAACACAAGCCGATTATTATTTGAATAAAAGCTGGAGTAATGCTGTCTCAATACAAGACTCAATATTGTTATGGTATAACGAATCTTTGATTGACCAGCAATCAGGTCAAATAGAATCTTCGTATAATAAGTATAGAAAGTCAATCCAACTACAGAATCAGAATATCTATAAATTACTGGACCAGCCCATCCTGGGTGCCCAGAAAGATTACTTTAAGGCTTTATCAGAAACAGAATTGTTGTTAGCCAACCAGAGGAAATCAAGACTGATAATTGTTTCACTACTCCTGATAGTCCTGATGTTTCTTGCCATTATGGGTTATATCATTTTCAGGGCCAGATCCGAACAGAGAAAAAGAGATTATTTGCTGGTGATAGAAGACCTTTCTGCAAAAGAGTTTCTAAATAAGAAAAAGATAAAAGAACTCAACCAACAACTGGACGAGCAATCACTTAAGGAACTTGATGCAAATAAGAGTATTGAATTGTTAAGCCAGAAGGTCAGAACCCTGTTTCACGAGCAATTCGGACCTACAGATTTTGTCCTGACACGCTATTATGAGTTCATGTCTAACTCTGAGAAGGCCAAGCGCCTTTACAAGATCGTTGAGGAGCATTTACAGGAATTCACATCAAAGGATAATACCGCAAGAATTGATGCCCATTTAAATGAACTATACAATCAGATCATGAAAGACATAACAGACAGCTCCGTCAGTCTTTCCGAAAAAGAGGTTAACGTTTTCAGATTTTTAATAGCAGGTCTATCGGCTAAATCTATCGCAACGTTGCTGGACTGTTCAAAGGATTCAATATACAAGACCAGGGACAGGGCGCTTCTGAAAATTGAGGAAACAGACCTTAGGCTATATTGTAAGCTGTGTAAGGTTTTAAAAATCAAATAGTTACAATTGGCGTCTGCGCAAATCATTGATAATAAGCGACTTGGATTTGTCCAAAAATTCTCTGAATCAATACCATGCAAGTGACTTATTTATAGTGAGTTACGCCTATCTCGTGTCCAATTATGATTAGGCAAATAATTTGGACAAGAATGAATATGCAGATATATTTGCCATAAATAAAACACTACATTATTATGAAAAAAAGGACTTTAGTATTATTAGCTTTAACCGCTTGTTTCTCTTGTTTTAACCTCAATGCGAGTTGCCCTCCGCCGGATGAGAGTGAGCCTATAGTAATTCAAGATAAGGATATCTTACATCCGCGCTCAGTTGTACCCGATTGTTATTATCTGGATGGCTATGTTTATATAATATGTAATAACAATATAACCTCCATCAGCGGTATAGTTACTCGTCTCAGTGACAACGCTCAGTGGAGCAACTGTTGCAATGGCAGCACTCTTCAGATTGCTGTATCTACTGATATAGGCGCCTATCAGCTAACTTTTTCACTTTCAGATGGCAGTTCCTACTGTGGAGAATATGAGTTAGCACTTTGATAGGCATTGTGTTACCAACAAATAATTAATTATGAAGAAGATAAGCCGGAAGGTAGTGCTAATACTGTTCACTTCGTTTTTAGGCATGTGTGCTACAGCAGTCTATGCTGACCGCATCCTATATACTTATGATCCATCAGGCAACAGGACACAGGCACATAAGGAAATCACTTTGCGAGGTCAGGGGGATTCAGATGATTCAGACTTGGAACTCCGTCGGGAAAGCCTCAGTCTGCATCGTATAACCATATACCCCAACCCTACCCAGGGGAGGTTCAGCGTCGAGATAACAGGTGACGGATATCTTGAAGGGGCGTCAATAACCATCTATGGAATGAGGGGCAACGTTGTATATTCCAATGCTGAGCCGGAGGTTGAGAACAACATTGATCTTAGCGAATGTTCCAACGGCGTGTATCTTCTCATTATTAAAGTGGATGGAGAAGTGAGTACATGGAAAATAATCAAGAACTAGTAGGATGTTAATATGAAGTCTTTACGGTTAGCGATCATATGCGGTTGTTCTCTGTTTACTATCCATGCCTACACGCAGGGATATGTTGTAGGTGGCATGGGTGGAGCTTTCAGCGTATCGCCATTGGGCGGTGCCACATATACGGTTCCCATTGATGTTCCGCTGGGCGTAGGTGGTCTTCAGCCACAACTCTCCATAGTCTATAACAGTCAATCCGGGAACGGATTGTGCGGTTATGGTGCTTCTTTGGCCGGACTGTCGTCAATAACGCGCGGGCCTAAGGACATTTATCATGACGGTACGGCTAAAGGCATTGAATACCTTGCCGACGACGCCCTGTATCTGGACGGAGTACGACTGATCCTACAATCCGGCACAGCCGGTCAGGAAGGAGCCGTGTATTGCCTTGAGTCCGATCCGTTCACAACGGTCACTGTCAATGGCGACTGTTCATCCACTTCTAACAACATCTGGTATGAGGTCAAGGGTGGCAATGGTATGGTGAGCTGGTACGGCAAGAATATCGATTCACGGCTTTCATACACCGTAGACGGCTCCCAGAGAATCCATTCATGGAATCTGTGCTATGTCTCACAGCCCACAGGTAATTACATAAACTACTATTATGAGAGATATGGGAACACCCTTGTCCCTTCAATGATAATGTACGGAGGTAATTCAGGCGACTTCAACTCTCTCTCCAATATCATAGAGTTTACATATGAAACACGTTCTGATTCCATACCTGTTTTTTTTGACGGACAGAAAGGATTTCTGAACAGGAGGCTTAAATATGTAACAGGAAAGACAAATGATAACGTCTATCGCAGATATACTCTTAACTACAACACCGCATCTGACGGCACTGCCTTCAAGTTCTCACGTCTTACAGGAATAACTGAAAGTAATGCGCAAGGAGAGACACTCCCGCCTATCAGTCTTGGGTGGTCCTTCTTGCCACAGATAGACTACTCATCATCCAGCCTTATTGTAACTCAAAACTGGTGGAGATGCCTCACCTGTGGAACAACAGCAGCGACATACCCAGTGGAGTGCGAATTGTGCAGTGGAACTGATTTTGAACAGATTGCTCCACCTTCAGGCTCCACGATACCATTCACAGACCAGGCCTTCAGTTGTGGAGACATGAATAATGACGGCATTATGGACATCATAGGCATAAGCAGCTCTTCAAACAGTACGCTTGCCAACATCTATTACGGGTTCAGGAACAATAGTGGGATATTGTTCAGCAAATCAGATGACAGTTTCTGTCTACCAAGTGAAGAGCCGTTCATATGTTTCGAGACCTACAGGAATGGGAATTTCATTTCAGACCTCAATGGTGACGGAACGAATGAACTCATAGTCCCTTACTTTGATGGCGTTCAAGGTGATTATGGCGAGACAACCATCTATATCATGGGAGAGGATTTCAGCTGTGAAGCAAAGGAACAGATGCTTGAGCGCCCTTCTATACCGCTGGTGAGTACAGGAGACCTGTATAACGACGGAAAGAGCAGGGTCGTAATACTTGAAACAGACTCTTTCATACAGGGTTATGCATTGCATATATTCAAATATAATGACCAGTTTGTACATGGAGTCAATGACGTGCTTGTATACAGCTCTCTGCAGCACCTGTCATTCTCATCAAAACCGCGTCAGATGTATCTGTCAGATATGAACGGCGATGGTCTTCAGGACCTGTTCGTGCTCTGCGATGACGAATACAAGGTATTTTTTAATCAGGGTAATTCAATTTTCCCGGAAAGCGAATCGGTTACCGGTAACAGCCTCACATTCAGAGCCTACAATTCTGCCGGAGATTTTAATGGAGACGGACTGCTGGATGTGATTACAAAAGAGACTCCCTCCCAGTGGTACATTTATCAGAACAATGGTAACGGTTCCTTCTCTAAAATGTCCGTATTTACTGATAATGTGTTGTCAGCATGCAGTTTAGAGAAATTTCATTGCGATGTATTGGACTTTGATGGCGATGGCAGATCTGACATTATTATTACAGAGAATATTTCCATTCCTCCTATTTTGTATAGTGATATCACCCGTACAATCTGGCTTCAATCCAATGGCATCCAACTAACTAAGGTCTACGAAGCTATTTCCAACAGGGCGGATGATGCACTGGCAAAGAGGTTTATCACAGGTGATTTTGACGGTGACGGCCGAACGGAGTTGGTCAACTACGGTTACGATTGCGTAAACGGGACCAATTCGAACTCCGCTCCCGTATGGCGCATATACAAGAACAGTAACCTGACTGCCCAGAGCGGCAAGGTTACTTCCATAACAGGCGATTATGGCGCTACCACCGGCATAACGTATTCCACACTCACTGCCCCTTCAGTCTATACCAGAGGCGGTAATGACCCCTATCCCGCACCCAGATATACCATACCGCTCAACGTGGTCAGGCAGACTACACAGAATAATGGTGCGGCAGGGTCACTAACCACGCTCTACACTTATGAGGGATTCAAGGCACACCTGCGGGGCAGAGGCCTAATGGGATTCAGCAAGATGGCGGCCAACTGCACAACCACAGGCGTGATCTCTGAGAGCGGAGTCACACAATGGAATACTGCGTTCTATATACCAAAGGTAACCTACTCCAAGACCACCGTCGGCAGCAGCTATGCGCTGGCCACAAGCACGCTGACCATTGTAGACAAGGGCCTGAAAAGGTATTTTGCCTATCCATCGCAGACCGTGGAGACAGACATGGACGGCAACAGCGTAACGACGACCAGAGGATATGACCATACAAACGGATATCCAACCGTCGTAAACACAAGCTATGGAACAGGCATGTACCGAACGGTCTCATACGGGAACTATGTACAGACTACGGCCGGAGTTTACCTCCCGGGAATGATCACGACGAAACAGAAACATGCTGATGACAACACGGTATTCTCAACCACGGATACCTGTAGTTATGACATGAATACTGGAGCTGTACTTAAGCGCGTTCAGAATGTTGGAACCTCCAAACCCCTAACCACCAGCTACACCTATGATTCATGGGGCAACCTGACCAGCCAGGTAAGCACCGGCAGCGGCATAACCTCCTGCACCACGTTGTATGACTACGATGCCACACGCCGCTTCCCTGTCAGGGTGTACACCAACCCCGCATCATCCGTACAGAAGTATACCTATGACTTATGGGGAAACCTGCTGACAGAACAGGACAGCATAAACGCCACTGTA
>CAJOLR010000074.1 GCA_905235565.1 uncultured Bacteroidaceae bacterium
ACCTGATCGTCCTTATCGAGAGCGATACGGTTTACATAACCCTCGGCCATCTCAAGGTAGCGAACGCCCTTGGCCTTGGTGCCGTACATGGTACCAACCTGGCTGCGCAGACCCTTACCAAGATCCTCCAGACCGGCGCCTACAATCAGACCACCCTCTGAGAATGCGCTCTGTGAACGGCCGTATACGATCTGCAGGAACAGCTCACGCATAGCGGTGTTGATAGCGTCGCAAACCAAGTCGGTGTTCAGAGCCTCGAGCAGAGTCTTGCCCTGCAGAATCTCAGCAGCCATAGCGGCTGAGTGAGTCATACCTGAGCAACCGATAGTCTCAACGAGAGCCTCCTCGATGATACCGTTCTTGATGTTCAGAGACAGTTTGCATGCACCCTGCTGAGGAGCGCACCAACCAATACCGTGGGTATAGCCTGAGATATCCTTGATCTCCTTGGCCTTGATCCACTTACCCTCTTCCGGAATGGGAGCGGGACCGTGCTTGGGACCTTTCTGGACCACGCACATGTTTTCAACTTCTTTTGAGTAAATCATAAATGGAATATGGTTTTTTAAAACTGATTTCTTAATCAGCCGCGAATTTACTCTTTTTTTCAATTTATATTGGTAGAACTTGTGTTATCTTTCATAAATTTGCGGTTGAATCATCACTTAAAAACCAACAATTATGAACAGGAACCTATTCCGCACATTGTTTGCAGTTTGCATAACAACACTCATATTACACTCCTGCAATCCCATAGAGCCTACCAAATACATGGAGAAATTCTACCGCGTAGCAAGCGTAGAGTATGCCGACAGCAAGGCTTCACTTCTGATAGACTACACTGATGAAAGGTACTTCTTCACCAATTTCTCCACCATTAGCGACATGGAGCTGTTCGGAGTCAGCCCGGGGGACCGAGTCATCGCCGGAATGACCCTCAATGCCACCGGTAACATATTCGACAACAAGCTCACCCTTGATGAGATTGCCAGATTCCCGGTTACCCCTCTGGCGGAGTCACGCCCATCGGACACACTCAACTACAAGTATCAGTTTGACGTATTGTATCTGGGCAGCACCAAATACCCCAAGATATGGTCACAGGGACACCTTGTAAACGTAGCCCCTTCGTATACTCTCTCTTCGGAGGATAAGGAGGCAATATTCCATCTCTATCCGATGGCAGTAAGACACGATACGCTCTCACTCCAGATGTTTGCCGATATCCCCGACACCATATCCACAGTAATCAACAGTCAGTCGCTTTTGTGCTTTGACATCTCCTCTTTGAGGGATTCTGTTGGTGATGCTGCAGAGATGGCATATCGCGACAGTCTCTACAACCTGCTGGCAGCACTCAAGCAGGACACCATTACGGTCCAGTTGTTCTCGGCCGATATCTTGCGTGACAAGTGCATGACCGCCGACGGGGTGAAAGAGAGAAAATACATGGTAATCCCGAAAGCCCAGCTGTCTGTCTCCATCCCGTTTGATTTCTAAGACCAGATGGCCAAACGCACCGCTTCAAAAAGCGTAAACATAAAGAACAAGCGGGCAACTTTTGACTACGAGCTGCTCGATACCTGGACAGCCGGCATTGTGCTCACCGGAACGGAGATCAAATCCATCCGTGAATCAAAAGCCAGCCTGGCCGACAGCTACTGCACATTCATAAACGGAGAGCTCTGGGTAAAAGGCATGCATATAGCCCAGTACGCATTCGGCTCCTACAACAACCATGAGGCCAAGCGCGACCGCAAGCTCCTGCTCACCAAAAAGGAACTCCGCAAACTGGCCGCCGACAGCAAGAACCCCGGATTCACCATCGTCCCCACCCGCCTCTTTATAGGTGACAAAGGTCTGGCCAAACTCGTCATCGCCCTAGCCAAGGGTAAGCATGAGTATGACAAGCGCCAGTCAATCAAAGACAACGAGGATAAGCGGGAGATTGCCCGCGCATTCAGCGTTTTGCGGTAAGCATCACGGCATGGACAGCCTGGAGCCAGCCCTGACGGTTGCGGATGCGCTCATCGGGCTTCATATCAGGCATACAGATTTCACTGATCTTGCGGACCTCCTTGATCTGATTAACTGAAGTAAAGACTCCGCAGGCGCAGCAGTTAAGGATTGCCGATCCCAGGCCCGATGCCTCTTCAAGTCCCAGACGCTTTACGGGAAAGCCCAGGATATCGGCCTGGAACTGCATCAGGAAATCGTTCTTGGCCGATTCGCCGTCAATGGAGAGTTCACGCAGCGGAGTGGTAAGGTCACGCATGGCCAGTTCCACTACATCGGCCACCTGATAGGCGATTGATTCAAGTGCGGCGCGCACCACATGTGCGCGTGTGGCCTGCATTGTGAGTCCGGTTATCATAGCCTTGGCCTCGGGCACCCACCAGGGTGAGCCCAGACCGTTGAATGCCGGCACAAAATATACGCCGCCGTTGTCCGGAACGCTCTGCGCCAATGTCTGAGTGTCATCGGTCGAATCCACCAGACGCAGGTTATCGGTAATCCAGTCCAGCACTGCACCCGATGAATGCACATGACCCTCAACCACGTAATAGTTATGGTCAAACATGGAGTAGCCTATTGAGCACACCATACCGTTGGGAGCCGGAACCGGCTTCTCACCCACGTTGAACATGACCGATGAGCCCGTGCCGTAAGTGGTCTTGCCCTCACCCGGCTCAAAGCACAACTGGCCCACAAGTGCGCCGTGTGAATTACCCAGCACTCCTGCTATCTGCACCGGTTTGGGCAGCAGGCCCTCTATATCGGTTTCTCCGAATACGCTGTCCGACGGCTTGGTCTCGGGCAGCATCTGGGCGGGAATGGTGAATACCCTCAGGATATCGGGATCCCACTCCATAGAGTTGATGTTAAAGAGCAGCGTTCGTGATGCGTTTGAGTAATCGGTCACGTGACTCTTGCCGCCGGTAAGTTTCCAGATAAGCCATGTATCAATGGTACCCATCAGGATGTCACCCTTCCCGGCACGCTCCCTTACGCTCTGGATGTTGTCCAGAATCCATTTCACGCCGCTACCGCTAAAGTATGCATCGGGAATAAGTCCCGTACGTTCCTTGATTGTAGTCTCGTAACCCTTGTCAATGAGTTCCTGGCAGAATGCGGCGCCTCGGCGGCACTGCCACATAATGGCGGGATAAACCGGCTTGCCGGTGTTCTTGTCCCATACTACCACCGTCTCGCGCTGGTTTACCATTGAGACCGAGAACTCGTTGCCCTCAAACGGGGGCAGGTCCAGCTGCTTTATGGCAGCCACGGCATTTGCGTAAATCTCCTCGGCATCGGCCTCAACCCAATCCTGACGGGGGTGGTTTATCTTGTGAGGGATTATCTTGTGGTCTATCAGATTGAGTCTCTCATCGAACAGCAGCACCTTTGATGATGATGTGCGCTGGTCAATTGTGATTATGTATCTCATTACTTGTTGTTTTCAGCTAATTTTTCAATCGCCAGGAACAGTTGCTCCCGGTCTCTGTACTCGTTATATTTCCGGTTAACGTGCTTTACATAGTTAAGTGTCTCGGTAGCGTCAAAAGAGCCGTATCGGCAAACGCTGTCATTATAGACCTCTGGGTCTGTCAGGGACGCCAGCACCGGGCTCAGGCTGTTCCAGTTGTAGCGGTTTATACCCTTCTTGCGCGCTATACGCATAGCGTCAAAGATATGGTTTGAACCGCCGTTGTAACTGCCCAGAATATAGTTCATTCTCTCTCTTTCATTTATAAAGCCGAAAAGGCCTCCCAAATAGTCTATGTACTTTACAGCCACCCTTATATCCAGTTCCACGCTCTTTGCCATAGTATCGGCCACACCCATCTTGGCAAGCAGATGCCGGTATGTGGAGGGCATGATCTGCATCAGACCCTGTGCGCCGCGGTATGAACGCGCCGTGGTATCAAACTTGGACTCCACGTATGCAATGGCAGCAAGCATTTTCCAGTCACACACGCTGTCGGCGTAGAGACGGAACAGGGAATCAAAGGGTGAAATGTAGATATAATCCTGAGGCTTGGGCTGTACCTCTTCCTCGGCAGGGGTATCTACCACCGGATCCTGCTTACAGGTTCTGGTGAGGAAAAGGGTAAGTATCAGGGCTGCAGTCACAAGAAGTACTATGACCTTCTTGGCGTTCATCTCGGGCCCGTTGTATTTAGTCTCCTGCATTGCAAACGTCGCGTCTAAAGGGGCGACTCAATTAAATATCGGGACAAAGGTACACCTTTTTTATAAGCCGACCAAATAGGCCATCCCATAGGCATACGTTCTGAAATGCATAAAAATCAGCCTTTGGCTTGCACAATACAAAAAAGCAGCGTACCTTTGTCGCTGAAATGAAACGTTATACAGTA
The DNA here is from genome assembly GCA_905235565.1 of uncultured Bacteroidaceae bacterium. Lineage (GTDB taxonomy): Bacteria > Bacteroidota > Bacteroidia > Bacteroidales > Bacteroidaceae > Colenecus. The sequence goes on from CAJOLR010000074.1 coordinate 4,380, forward strand.
TCATATCACCATCATCATACCTGCAGATCCTGATCGGTAGGCTATAATTGATGTATAAAAATACAAGAGGCTTGCCGGTATGCGGTGAGCCTCTTTTTAATTACAAGAATTAAAACACTTTATGATATGCTAAGAATTGCAGTACAATCAAAAGGTCGGTTATACGACGAGACAATGGAGTTGCTCCAGGAGTCAGGAATCAGTCTGGGAGTATCCAAACGTACACTTCTGGTTCAGGCCGGAAACTTTCCGGTCGAGGTCCTGTTCCTGCGTGACGATGACATCCCCCAGTCAGTTGCCGGAGGTGTGGCCGATGTAGGAATCGTGGGCGAGAACGAGTTTGTGGAGCGAGCAGAGAAGGCCGATGTAATCAAACGTCTTGGATTCAGCCGCTGCCGACTTTCGCTTGCCATCCCCAAAGCCATTGATTACAAAGGCCTGGAGTGGTTCAACGGCAAGAAGATTGCCACCTCCTACCCCGGCATACTCAAGTCATTTCTCAAGGAAAAAGGAATCAATGCCGATGCCCACGTCATAACCGGATCCGTTGAGATTGCCCCCGGAATAGGTCTGGCCGATGCTATATTCGACATTGTAAGTTCCGGCTCCACACTGGTAAGCAACAACCTGCGCGAGGTTGAGGTCGTAATGCAGTCCGAGGCTCTGCTTATCGGCAACCCCAATATGGATGCCGAAAAGAAAGCCATACTGGAGGAACTGCTGTTCCGTTTTGATGCAGTCAAGACCGCCCAGGGCAAGAAATACATAATGATGAACGTGCCCGATGACCGCATGAGCGAGGTTCTGGCCGAACTGCCCGGCATCAAGAGCCCCACTGTCATGCCCCTGGCCACCAAGGGCTGGAGCTCGGTCCACACCGTATTGGATGAGAAACGTTTCTGGGAGATAATAGGCCGCCTCAAAGCCGCCGGTGCCGAAGGCATTCTGGTCCTCCCCATCGAGAAAATGATTCTCTAACCAAAGTTTCCAGAAGGAAACTAAAAAAGGTTGTTTCAAATACGCAGATAAGATTCCATCCAACGGCTTTTGAGGCCCTGAAAGGGCCAAAAAAGTCAAAAACAACCGAGCTGCGAAGCAGCGGGAAAAAAACATAGAAGCAGCGATAAGATATATATATGAATACAATAAAATACCCCCAAAAGAAAGACTGGCCAGCCCTCATCACCCGCCCCGCCCTATGCGTGCAAGGTCTCTACGAGCGTGTCCAGACAGTGCTTGATACTGTCCGCAAAGGTGGAGACCAGGCATTGCGTGACTACGAGCTGCAGTTTGACAAGGTTCAGTTGGATTCACTTGCAGTAAGCCAGGCCGAGCTTGATGAAGCCGCAGCCCTGGTATCGGCCGGTTTGCGCGATGCAATTGACCGCGCCGCACAGAACATACGCAAGTTCCACGCCTCCCAACTGCCCCAACTGAGCAAGGTTGAGACCACTCCGGGCGTAACCTGCTGGCAGAAAGCAGTGCCCATCACCAAGGTAGGCCTCTATATCCCGGGCGGCACGGCCCCACTCTTCTCTACTGTGCTGATGCTGGCTATCCCCGCCCGCACCGCAGGTTGCACGGAGATTGTGCTCTGCACCCCTCCGGGACGTGACGGAAAGGTCAATCCCGCAAT
>CAJOLR010000075.1 GCA_905235565.1 uncultured Bacteroidaceae bacterium
TGCCGGTGGTAAGCTATGCCATCCCTGCGCTCATAGCCATAGGAATCCTTCAGAACCGCAAGCGCCGCACACTGATGCGTCCGTTCCGCGAGCTCTTTACAGATAAGGCCATGAGGGTGCTCACACGGCTTCAGCCCGATGATGGAGGTTTTCTGGAAGCGGCTCCGCTAACCGCTTTCGTAAGCATGTGTCTGGCCGAGGGCGGTTTCCGCGACCATCAGGTCACTCAGTCGTGCGCCCGTTTCCTGGAGGAGACCGTGCGTGAGGATGGTTCATGGCCCATTGACACCAACCTGTCCGGATGGGTTACATCACTCGCAGCCAAGGCTTTAGGGGCAGACCTTGATGACAGGCAACAATTGGCTGATATAATCTGCCGTAACGCAACCACCCATGTACATCCCCTTACAGGAGCCGCTGCCGGCGGATGGGGATGGAGCAACCTGTCCGGCTCTGTACCCGACGGCGATGACACATCGGGAGCACTGGTTGCGCTGCATGTACTCTCGGACGGCAGATACCGCCCGGAGATTGGAGCCGGCATAGAGTGGCTCATCGGCCTTCAGAACAGTGACGGAGGCATGCCCACCTTCTGCAAGGGCTGGGGCAAGCTGCCGTTTGACCGCAGCACCCCCGATATTACCGCCCATGCCATACTGGCCATGAGCCTTTGGAAAGATACCCTGCCCCAAGATATAAAAAGACGCTGCAACCGTAGTCTTGACCGAATGATAAGCTGGATGGAGAGAGAACAGAGCGGTCAGGGCAACTGGAATCCCCTGTGGTTTGGAGATCAGGATGCTCCCCATGAGCAGAATCTTGTCTATGGTGCAGCCACGCTTGCCGATTACCTGATGTCAAGCGGAGACAGCCGTGCCCGCAAACTGGCGGAACGCAGTATCCGGTATCTCAAGGAAAGCCAGAATCCTGACGGCGGATGGGGCGGTCAGGCTGGTGTGGAATCCAAGGTTACGCTCACAGCCAGGGCTGTAGGTGCGTTAAGTTTCTGTAAATCACAATCAGAGGAGCAGATTTCGCGGGGAATTGATTATCTTTATACCCTGTATAAGGAAAACCGGCTATACAGGCGTGAACCCATAGGACTGTATTTCTCACGTCTTTGGTACTCTGAGGACCTGTACAACCTTACATTTCTGCTTACAGCGCTTGAAAGACTATGAAAAAACTGACCCTGATAACCGTACTTGCTGCAGCAGTTTATACGGCAGTCCTGGTTGTGTGGCATCTGCATGACCCGGGTAAGCGTTTCGGTACATTTGAACCCGGAGCCGACAACCGCCCTGAAGGGACTGCCCGCAAGGCCGATGATGTGGTGATTGGCGAATTCTTCATGAAATATGATGCCGCTGCTCCCGACGGACTGACCGGCAGCTGGACCGGATTCCGCGGTTCAAAAAAAGACAATATCTGCATAACCGGCACTACGCTTAAGTTCCCCCAGGGTGATTTCCCTGAACTCTGGTCGCAGCCCACGGGTGAGGGCCATGCAGCTCCCGTGATTTGGAACGGCCGGGTCTATGTGCTGGACTACAACGAGCAGCTCTCATCCGATGCCCTGCGCTGTTTCAACCTGCTTACCGGTGAGGAACTGTGGCGCCGTTGGTACCGCGTGCCCATGAAGCGCAACCACGGATTCTCCCGCACAATACCTGCCGTTCATGACGGCAAGGTGGTCTCCATAGGCCCCGAAGGCCATGTGATGTGCTGCGATGCCGTTACCGGCGATATGCTCTGGAACATGGACATGAAAAAGCTGTACTCATCCGAGATACCGTTCTGGTACACCGGCCAGTGCCCGTATATAACCCCCGACGGTGAACTGATACTTGCTCCCGCCGGAACCGACGTGCTTCTTACCGGCATAGACATCAGGACAGGCAATGTGGTATGGAGCACTCCCAACACCTTAGGGTTCAAGATGTCGCACTCATCGGTAATGCCCATGACCCTGGGCGGCAAGCCCACTCTGGTATATGCCGGTGTAGGCGGTGTGTGCGGCGTATCGGCATCGGGAGCTGACAAGGGACAGCTTTTATGGCATGAGGATAAATGGCAACCGTCGGTGCTGGCCCCGTCACCTCTTCAACTCAGCGACAACCGGATATTCCTGGTTGCAGGATACGGAGCCGGAGGAGCACTGCTGCAGGTGGACCGCAACGGCAACAGCTGGGCAGCCACAGTGCTGGAGCAGTACAAGGCCGACCGCGGACTCAGCAGCGAGCAGCAGACCCCTATCATGTATAACGGGATGATAATAACCATAATCCCCAAGGACGGCGGCGGAATGCGTGAGCGTCTGTCCATCTATTCGCCGCGTGACCTGCACCGCTCCCTCTGGAACTCGGCTTCCGACGAGCGTTTTGGACTGGGTCCGTACATGATAATAGACGACCGCCTCTTTGCATTCAAGGAGAACGGCGAGCTGTTTGTGTATCAGATGGAACAAAACTCAATGAAACTGCTCCACCGCCAGCAGATAATAGAGGACGGAGCCGATGCATGGGGCCCGATGGCATACGCCGACGGCATGCTGCTGGTACGTGACGCCAACTCGGTGAGATGCCTCAAGATAACAGAATGACAAGACAAATACTGACCCGATATGAGATCCAATGATGACAAGAAGATGACCCGACGGGGGTTCCTAAAAGCCGGAGGTTCCGCGCTGATAGGAATTGCCGTAGCCGGTTTTGCGGGACGCAGCGTCTGGAAGATGCTTACTGATCCCGATGCCCTTTTCTACGGCCGTGACTCAGACTCCAAAAGGAGACCGTCCGGTACAGGTGAGACCGTATCACCCTACCGCCTTACAGGTGCATTCGAGGTTCCGGACATGATATCCGCAATGGAGGTGATGCCCGATGGCCATATTGTCGTAGCAATGCCCGGATCAGTATGTATCTACTCGGCATCGGGCTCACTGATGGAGAACTTTGCCGTACGCAGTGACGTGAGGGACGTAGCGGTATACCGTGACCGTATCTACCTGCTTTATGCCGACCGCATAGAGATATATGGCAAGCATGGCGAGGAGCTGGGCGGATGGCAGGCATGCAGCGATGACGCCGACTACTGCTCGTTCACAGTTTTCTCAGGCGGAGTCTTTGTGACCGATGCCAGCGCCAAGAATATTTGCAAATACAATCCGGACGGCACCTTGGCACGGTTCATAAACAGTCCCAACGGCTTTGTGGTGCCCAGCTACTCATTCGGAATAACCAATATAGGGGGCAAGGTGTTCTGCTCCAATCCCGGGCGTCACGTGGTGGAGCAGTATGATGCCGACGGCAGTTTCATAGCCTCATTCGGAGAGTCAGGAGCAGGTGCCGGACAGTTCTGCGGATGCTGCAACCCGGTACAGCTTACCGGTAACAACGCAGGCGAACTGCTCACCAGCGAGAAAGGCATACCACGCATAAGCTGCTACAGCCTGACCGGCAGTTTCCGCAGCATACTTCTCGATACGACAGCCCTGGGAGGCGGACACGAGGCATACGACATGAGAGTCTGTTCAGACCGTCTGATTGTGGCCGGCCGCGGACGCATATCCTTATTCCAGTATGATGACCGCAGGGCTGCACAGACCCTCTGCGGCAGTTGTACCGCACCATGTCCAATGAAAGTAACCGCATGACTATGGATAAGAAACAAGAGAAAGGACTGAGCAGCCCAATGGAACGCAGGGAGTTCCTGCGCAAGTGCGGCACCTTTATAGCAGGCGGCAGTCTGGCTGCCATAGGCGGTGTACTGGGCAGCCGTGCCAAGGCAGCCGGCGGTGACACCATGTGGCAGATTGACCCCGAGCTCTGCATCCGATGCGGACGCTGCCAGACGGAGTGCGTGCTGCCCGTATCGGCCGTAAAATGTTTCCACGCCAATCAGGTATGCGGCTACTGCGACCTCTGCGGAGGCTACTACCGCGCCAACGTTAAGGAGCTCAATACCGCTGCCGAGAACATGCTCTGCCCCACCGGTGCCATTACCCGCAAGTTTGTGGAGGAGCCCTATTTCGAGTACACCATAAACGAGGACCTTTGCAACGGATGCGGCAAATGCGTAAACGGCTGCTCATCGTTCGGCAACGGATCCCTGTTCCTTCAGATACAGCAGGAGCTCTGCCTTAACTGCAATGAATGTTCCATCTCAAAGGTATGCGTATCGAACGCCATACAGCGCGTTCCGGTAAGCAGTGCCTATAAGCTCAAGGACAAGGCATGAATACATTCCTGATTGCCCGCTTCCCCAAGCCCGACTTCACGTCCGGCTACCAGTATCCCGAGATAATCCACGGACTGCCCTACGAGACATTCTGGTCATGGATGGATGTTGCCATGCTCATCATCATGCTCAGCATTGCCGCATGGGCTGTACATAAGCGCCGCAACCGCGGTGTACTGTTTACTGAAAGCATCATTTCAGTGCTGTACTTCGGATTCTTCAGGAGCGGATGCGTATGCAGCGTAGGTTCCATTCAGAATGTGGTGCTGGCTCTTAATGACAGCAGCTATAACCTGCCGCTGGCCGTTCTGATGCTGTTCCTTATACCTCTTGTATTCGCCCTCTTATTCGGACGCGTGTTCTGCGCCGGGGTCTGCCCCATGGGTGCCCTGCAGGAGATTGTAAACGTACGCAACTTCAGGCTTAGCCGCGCCGTCACCAACGCACTGGGATTCATACCCTGGATATATCTGGCATTTGCCGTCATGTATGCCGCTACCCGAAGCCAGTTCATCATCTGCCATTTTGACCCGTTCATCGGGATTTTCCGTATGGGCGGCGACATAGGCATGATAGTTTTCGGAGTGACCCTGCTGCTTTTGTCGGTATTCATGGGACGTCCGTTCTGCCAGTTCCTGTGCCCCTACGGAGCGCTTTTAGGTCTGGTCAGCCGCGTATCGGTCCGCAAGGTTGAGGTCACGGCCAAGGAGTGCATAAACTGTACTCTGTGCCACAACGCATGCCCGGTGGATGCCATACGTCCGCCCCATGCCAACCGTCCCGAAGAGACACGCATGACGGGCGTAAAGCGCATTCTGCTCTATTTCGTGATGCTGCCTTTGCTGACCGTAGGCGGTGCCCTGCTTATGCAGAGCCGCAGTGAGGTCCTGGCAGGAGCCAACAAGGACGTGCGCCTGATGCGTATGCTTAATGAATATGATGCCGCACCCGATGAGGGTATGACCCCTGAGGTAGAGGCTTTCTATGAGATGGGCCGCTCTATCGATGAACTCACCGAAAGGGTGGATGCCACCATGCAGAGTTTCCGCCACTGGTCCCTGATAGCCGGAGGTATGATAGGCCTATCGCTGGGATGCCGTCTGATACGCCTCTCCGTAAAGCGTACCCGCAAGACATACGAGATAGAACCTGCCGCCTGCGTGGCCTGCGGCAAGTGTTTCAACTATTGTCCACAGAATAAGTCAAAGATCAAATATGAACCGCAAAATCTATAGGAATCTGGCCGCAGTTACGGCTGTGTTCGCTTTGGCTCTGGCTGTCATGCTTACCGTGAGCCGGGTGCAGATGAGGCGTACCTCACCGCTCCAGTCGGAGGTCATGGAGACCCTGAAGGAGCTATATGAGAGCAATCCCGACAATGAGCAGCTTGGGCAGGAGATACGTCAGCTGGACCTGCTTTCCCGCCGTGCCTATTTTACACAGGAGAGCCAGCTCAAGAGCGGAATCTGGATACTGTGCATAATGGGAGCCATTCTGGCATTCTCACTCAGGATGTACTACAAGGACACCATGAACCTGCCCTCCAAAGAGATGGATGCCATAGATGAATGGAT
>CAJOLR010000076.1 GCA_905235565.1 uncultured Bacteroidaceae bacterium
CAATTTAAGGTTAACAGATAAATCAGCGACAAATTTTGTTTGTCGCTGATTTTCTTTATGTTAACAACGCTTATCAGATTACTCATTTGTTAATCGTTTTGTTAACGAAGAATAAATAATTAACTTCTCACTTAACTTCAGCCCGCTTTTTGACTCTTATATCCGAAAGCTGGTTGAAACAGCGTTCACAAACAAAACGCAATAACAAAAACAAAAAAATAAGAATTATGAAAAAGATTTTCTTCGCTGCCGTTGCAGCACTTTTATTCGGAGTTTCAGTAAACGCTCAGAGTGTTAACGACAATCAGGCCACTGTTGCCAGTGTAGTTGCAGAACTTAATCAGGCAGATGCACAGCAGTTCATCCCAATGTACCAGCAGATGCTCACCGAGATCGAGAATGTATGCCGCAACGAGAACCTCAACGACAACAAGAAGACTGCCAAGATCGAGGATATCAAGGATGCTTACACTGATATGTTCAGCCAGATCCTGGTTACAGAGCAGAACGAGGTGGCTATCAACAGCATCTCTATGGACTACTTCAACAACGAATAGCAAAATAAGACAAAAGCATTAGATTTTCATAAGTTTAGGGTTATAAAAGTGCAGACAGCCTGGCCGTGAGGTCGGGCTGCCTGGTTTTTCCGCAACACATTAGGACTATATAAGTCTTTGTCTTATCTTTGTTTTTATGAAGCATTTACAGGTCATATTATCCACCCTGCTTTGCCTGACCCACGCAGCCTGCGGCCAGAGAATAAGCCAGGGCATAACCACGCCGCCAAAAGAGTGGCCGGCGGTGTCGGCCGATGCCGAGGTCTACGTTCACACCGGTTACGCAACCCTTTACAACCGTGAGACCATGATTCCGGACTGGGTAGCTTGGGAACTCACTGCCGATGAGGTGAATCCGCCAGAGAAACTGCGCGGCGATGAGACATTCCGTTTTGACCCCAACACCAAGGGCAAGCGCACCGCTTACCGTGAGGACTACAGGAACAATGACGGCTGGCAACGCGGTCACATGGCACCCAAGGCCGATATGCGCTGGTCAAAGGATGCTTATGAAGAGAGCTTCTACATGAGTAACATCTGCCCGCAGAACGGAGCACTGAACAGCGGTGACTGGGCCAGCACCGAGAACCTGGCGCGCCGTATGGCAACCCGCTACGGCAGCGTCTATGTAGTGTGCGGCCCTATTATCGGCTCCAACAGGTACGGCACTCTGGGAGAGCACAAGGTGGTCATCCCAGACGCCTTCTTCAAGGCCATGCTAATTAATGCCAACGGCCAGTGGCAAAGCATCGCCATGATCCTGCCAAACGAGTCCACACACCATGAACCGGACCATTACTGGTGCACGGTAAATGATCTGGAATCCCTGACAGGAATGGATCTCTTCCCCGCCCTGGACGATACCATCGAAGAAACCGTCGAATCCACCGTCAACAAATCTATCTGGTCCAGGTAACTCAGATATACTCGTCTATGCGCTTGATTGCGAGTCCGTCCACGCCTATCTTGCAGAAAGCGTAGATGAATGCGCTGGCCTGACGGGCGTTGGTAATGAGCGGGATATTGAAATCAACCGCTGTACGCCTTATCTGATAACCGTTCTGAAGCTCACGCGGAGTATTGTTTATGTTGATAGCCAGGTCAATCCTGCCGCTGCGCATATAGTCAATCACATTTGGCTTCTCGTCCGAATCCGGCCAGTGCAGCACCTCCTCAACAGTTATGCCGTTCTCCTCCAGGAAATTGGCAGTACCGCTTGTAGCATAAATCCTATATCCGTAATCATGCAGTATGCGTGCTGCATCCAGCAGGTCAATCTTTGACTTGGTGGGGCCCGATGACAGCAGTACGCCCTTCTCCTTGGACGGAACGCGGGTGCCTACCGATATCATACTCTTGAGCAGAGCCTCATGGTAGTTGTCGCCGATGCAGGCCACCTCACCGGTGGATGCCATGTCAACACCCAGTATGGGATCGGCCTTGAGCAGACGGGCAAACGAGAACTGTGAGCACTTTACACCCACATAGTCAATGTCGGCAAACGTCTTGCCGAAAGGCTCCACCTCACGGCCAAGCATAATCTCCGTAGCCATTCCGATGAAGTTGAACTTGGTAATCTTGCTTACGAACGGGAAGCTGCGTGAGGCGCGGAGGTTGCATTCGATAACCTTGATGCTGTTCTCCCTGGCCAGGAACTGGATATTGAAGGGGCCCGATATGTTCAGGGCCGATGCAATCTTCCTGGAAATCTTCTTGATCTGACGGATGGTTTCGTAGTAGAGCTTCTGAGCCGGGAACACCACCGTGGCATCGCCCGAATGCACTCCGGCAAACTCAATGTGCTCGCTGATGGCGTAGCACTTTATCACGCCGTTCTGGGCCACTGCATCAATCTCAACCTCCTTGGCGCGCTGCAGGAACTCAGTCACCACAACAGGGTGCTCCTGGCTTACCACAGCGGCATTGTTCAGTGCGGTCTCCAGCTCGGCACGGTCACTTACCACACGCATGGCGGCACCGGACAGTACGTATGACGGACGGATGAGCACGGGCAGCCCCACCTCATCCACAAAACTCCAGATATCATCCATGCTGGTAAGTTCCTTCCAGCGCGGCTGGTCGATGCCAAGCGAGTCACACATCTCCGAGAATTTCTGACGGTCCTCGGCCATATCTATACTCTTGGCCGATGTACCCAAGATGTTGATACCCTCATGATCCAGCAGCAGTGCCAGGTTGTTGGGAATCTGTCCGCCGGTAGATACAATCACGCCCTTGGGAGCCTCCATATCACAGATATCTAATACTCGTTCTAATGTAAGCTCGTCAAAGAACAGGCGGTCACAGGTATCGTAATCGGTACTTACGGTCTCAGGGTTGTAGTTTATCATGACTGCACGGTAACCCATCTCCTGAATCTTCTTTACGGCAGCCACACCGCACCAGTCAAACTCCACGCTGGAGCCAATGCGGTAAGCACCGCTACCCAGTACAATCACTGACTTGCCGTCCTGCTCAAACGTGACATCGTTCTCCGTTCCGTTATAGGTTATGTAGAGGTAGTTGGTGAATGCGGGATACTCGCCTGCTAATGTATCAATCTGCTTGACCACAGGCAGTATGCCCAACGCCTTGCGGTACTTGCGTACTGCGGCTGCCTTCTCATGCGGATTCAGTTTAGAGCCCTTAATGGTGAGCTTACCTATCTGGTAGTCGCTGAATCCCATGCACTTGGCCTCACGCAGCAGATCCTCACTTACATTCTTCATATCAGCAGCCTTGGATAGCTGCTCCTTGATGCGGTGAATGTTGTACAGCCTCCACAGGAACCACTTGTCTATCTTGGTAAGGTCATGCAGCCTATCTACGGTATAACCCTGGTCAAAAGCCTGCTCTATGGCCGGCAGACGGCGGTCTGTAGGATTAACCAGCTCGGCCTCAATATCGGGTACATGCACGTTGTTGCACACAAATCCGTGCAGGCCCTGCCCTATCATACGCATACCCTTCTGGATAGCCTCCTCAAAGGTGCGGCCTATGGACATTATCTCACCCACCGACTTCATGCTGGAGCCAATCAGACGTGACACGCCCTCAAACTTACCCAGATCCCAACGCGGTATCTTGCACACCACATAGTCTAAGGCGGGCTCAAAGCAGGCCGATGTTACCTTGGTAACGGAATTGGGAATCTCATCCAGTCCATAGCCTAAGCCTAACTTGGCAGCCACAAACGCCAGCGGATAACCGGTTGCCTTTGATGCCAGAGCCGATGAACGGCTCAAACGGGCATTGACCTCAATCACACGGTAATCATCGGAGTTGGGGTCCAGGGCGTACTGGACGTTGCACTCTCCCACTATACCCACGTGACGGATTATATCAATTGCAATGCGGCGCAGCTTGTGGTACTCATGGTCGCTAAGGGTCTGTGACGGAGCCACAACCACGCTCTCACCGGTATGGATGCCTAATGGGTCAAAGTTCTCCATGTTACACACGGTGATGCAGTTGTCATAGCGGTCACGCACCACCTCATACTCTATCTCCTTCCAGCCCTTGAGAGACTCCTCTACCAGAATCTGCGGTGAGTATGAGAATGCCGATGCTGCCACTTTCTTGAGTTCCTCATCATTGGAGCAGAATCCGGAACCCAGGCCGCCAAGAGTATATGCAGCACGTACTATTACCGGATAACCAATCTCCTTGACCACCTTAAGTGCCTCATCCATGTTGTTCACAGCCTCACTGCGCGGGGTCTTGACACATATGGAGCGCATCATATCGGCAAACAGCTCGCGGTCCTCGGTATTGATGATGGCCTGAACCGGAGTGCCTAATACCTTGATTCCGTATTTGTCCAGTATGCCGCTCTTGTAGAGCTCCACGCCACAGTTCAGGGCGGTCTGGCCGCCGAACGCCAGCATTATGCCGTCGGGGTGCTCCTTCTGTATCACCTTCTCCACAAATGCAGGGGTGATGGGCAGGTAATAGATGGCATCGGCCACACCCTCGGATGTCTGGACCGTTGCCACGTTGGGGTTTATAAGTATGGTGAACTTGCCGTCCTCACGCAGGGCTTTTAATGCCTGTGAACCGGAGTAGTCAAACTCACCTGACTGACCTATCTTGAGTGCTCCCGATCCGAGCACAAGTACTCTCTTTACATCTTCCATAGCATCATTCATTTCTTAGAGTAATTGATCATGTTCTCCACAAACATACCGAACAGATTGCCTGTATCGGTCGGTCCGCTCGATGCCTCGGGGTGGAACTGGGTTGAGAAGAAGGGCTTGGTCTTATGCTTTATACCCTCGTTCGTTCCGTCGTTCAGATTCTCAAACATACGTTCCCAGTCGGCCGGCAGTGTGCTGTCATCTATGGCAAAACCGTGGTTCTGTGATGTTACAAAGCACTTATGGGAGCCGGGGATGCGTACTGTCTGGTTATGTCCACGGTGTCCGTATTTAAGTTTGTAGGTCTTGGCTCCTGCGGCAAGTGCCAGCAACTGGTTGCCCAGACAGATTCCCATTATGGGCTTGTCCTGCTGCAGTGCCTTGCGCAAATGCTCTATTGTTTCGGTACATATTGCGGGGTCACCGGGGCCGTTTGATATGAACAGGCCGTCATAATCCTCATCGCTGAAATCATAGTTCCAGGGCACTCGCTTTATGGTCACGTCATACTGGAGCAGGCAGCGCAGTATGTTGTTCTTCATTCCGCAATCTACCATCAGGACCTTGTAACGGCCGTTTCCATAGTGCTTTATCTCCGGGCTTGATACCTGAGCCACAAGATTGTCCTTGTTGGGGTCGTAGAACGGAATATCCTCATCGCCGAACACTATCTTGCCCAGCATGGCTCCTTTCTCTCTCAGACGCTTGGTCAGCGCACGGGTATCTATTCCGTAGACGCCCGGCACCTGCCATTTCTTGAGCCACTCTCCAAGGCTCTTCTCTGAATCCCAGTGGCTGTACTCGGCCGAGTACTGAGATATGACAAGAGCCGAACACTGTATCCTGTCCGACTCATAGAACTTGGATATTCCGTTTACTGTCTCGTCTCCCGGCACTCCGTAATTGCCTATAAGCGGGAATGTAGGTACCAGAATCTGGCCCTTGTATGACGGGTCGCTCAGACTCTCCGGATAACCCGTCATGGCTGTGTAGAAAACGAGTTCTCCCGATACGGACTTCTCGTATCCGAATGAGCGGCCTTTGTACCTTGTTCCGTCTTCTAGAATTAGAATTGCTTCTTTCTCCATTTATTAGTATGTCAATATATTTGATTTTTTTGATTCACTATAGTATTTAACAACTGCAGATGTTGTATCAAAAAGCGAGAGTATTATATGCAATAGGTATTGCAGTTAATAGTAATAATAAGAATAGAAGTTTCATTGATCTAAAGATGTTATCGTTTGATTCCTTTGATTAACGTAGCATTGGTATTAGAAAGTGAATAAAAATATTTTTCAATATAGTCTTTATCCCTTTTATCGAACACAAAATCAACTTGTTTAACTGTTTTTCCTTCTTTCAATAGACGATTTAAAAACATAATGGAATCAAAAATTATCTCCAAATAAATGTTCTTTACATCTTTTTTTAACCTATCCATAGGAGAATGGATAATAACTATGTAATCTTGGCTGATCCAGGAAAAATCTGAAATACACTCAGATAGAGCATCCCAATTCCTTCCAAAATACGAGCAATGCATCTGTAATGCATAGCTTTCAATTATTGACTCTTTAGATGTTATATTTGAAATGTTAATTACAAATTCGTTTTCTTTTGAATCTCTATCTTTGTTGAAAAACAAGTGTTCCATAATAATTCATCTAATCCTAATAAAAAAATGATAATGATCTGGTGTATAATATATTTCTCCGTTTTCGCCTATGACTATTCTCTGTTGTCCTGGTCCATTAATTCCAGGAGTTGGATGAACATACTCTTTATAATAATCTGTAGACTTTTGTATGGGTAATATATTTTCTCTATTTTCAAATATATAACCATCACGATTATAAGGAAGCTTGACTCCCTCATTAATTCTCTCTAATGATTCCTTCAAACCTAAAGCTTGAATTAATTCTTCTGTATCTATCCGAGGTTGCTGAGCAGTTTTTCCAGTCCAAGGGTTAATATTATTTTGTTTAGCATAGACATACCCTCCTGCTGCACCCATTCCACCTCCTATTGCAACTCCGGTTTTCAAGCCTGACATAGCAGCCTTCCAACCTTCATTGACATCAAAGCCAGACATCAAGTAACCACCAGCAAAACCACCGGCAAAACCTCCAGCTGCACCTCCTATCGCTCCGTTTATGCCTTCTGCCCAAACAGGA
>CAJOLR010000077.1 GCA_905235565.1 uncultured Bacteroidaceae bacterium
ACATATATTATTCCGAGTATCAGCAGAAACTATATACTGAAGGATACAGAATCTATACATCTCTTGATACGGAGATTCAGGAAGAACTCCAGACGGCGCTTGATGAGGAACTTGATTCAATAGATGAAGACACGGATGACGAAGGCGTATATAAACTCCAGGGTTCTGCCACCTGTATGCCGTTGGTGTCATAGGTGTAGTTAAGCAGGGCTATGCGCATTCTGCCGTGCTCTATGATATAAGGATAAAGAGAGTCGCGTTCGGCCTGGTTGCGATAGGTTCCCAGATGGGCAATGCCCAGGCTGTCAAGTACATCAAGCGTGCGAACCAGGCCGCGGTTGCGCCGGTCCAGACAATGGTTGTTGGCGGTCAGGAATATGTCAAAACCGGCATTGCGGACAGCCACCGCGTATTCATCGGGCGAGCAGAACTGCGGATAGCCGGAGAAGGGTGCTCCGCCCAGCGTCGTCTCAAAGTTGCAGACAGCGATATCGGCTGCCTCAATCTGGGGCTTGACCAGAGTGAAACAGCCGGTATAATCATATGATCCGTCTGATTGTAGTGCAGCGCTCAGCTGGGCCTTATGCTGCATTATATCTCCGGCAAAGTATATGGAGATACTGTCTGGGGTCTGGGCCGATGCACTTAGTTGGCATACCAGCCATATCCCGATGAATATGGCAGACCTTGTCACGTTTTATTTGTAAATGCTCTTCTGACCTGCAAGCAGGGTGTTCTTCATAAGCGAGCAGATGGTCATGGGACCTACGCCGCCGGGAACAGGGGTTATGTAGCTGCACTTGGGAGCTACCTCGTCAAACCGGACGTCACCGGACAGGCGGAATCCGCTCTTCCTGGTGGCATCGGGCACGCGTGTGGTGCCTACGTCTATGATCACGGCTCCTTCCTTGACCATGTCGGCCTTTACGAAACCGGGCTGGCCAAGGGCTGCTATGATGATATCAGCCTGCAGGCACTCCTCCCTGATGTTTGCGGTGTGGCTGTGACAGACGGTCACGGTGCAGTCGCCCGGATTGGATTTCTGCATCAGCAGGGTGGCCATGGGCTTGCCCACAATGTTGCTGCGGCCCAGTACAACGGCTTTCTTGCCGCGGGTCTCGATGTTGTAGCGCTTAAGCAGCTCCATGATGCCGTTAGGAGTGGCCGAAATGAAGCAGGGCAGACCGATGCTCATGCGGCCTACGTTGATGGGATGGAATCCATCCACATCCTTGCGGTAATCTATGGCCTCGATAACATGCTGCTCATTGATATGCTTGGGCAGGGGTAACTGAACTATGAATCCGTCCACATCGGGATCGTTATTGAGCTCGGCAACCTTGTCCAGAAGTATCTCCTCTGTTATGTCACTCTCATAGCGTATGAGCGTGGACTTGAATCCGCAGACTTCGCAAGCCTTTACCTTGGCTGCCACGTATGTCTCTGATCCGCCGTCATGACCTACCAGAATGGCTGCCAGATGGGGACGCTTTTCACCTCTCTCTACCATTGCGGCCACCTGGGCTGCAATCTCCTGCTTTACCTGTTCGGCTACTGCTTTACCGTCTATTAACTGCATATGCTGAATGTGTTTATCTTCTCATCATCGGACCCAGGTTGGGGAGTTTGGCGCCTGCAACGTTCTTCATCATCTTGCGGGTCTGCTCAAACTGCTTGATCATACGGCTGACCTCCTGGATGGACTGGCCGCTACCCTTGGAGATACGGTTTCGTCTTGACTGGCTCTTGTCAAGCAACTCCGGGTTGGCACGCTCGGCAGGTGTCATGGAGTGTATCATTGCCTCTATGCCTTTGAATGCGTCATCGCTGATGTCTATGTCCTTGAGAGCCTTACCTACGCCGGGAATCATTCCCATCAGGTCCTTGACATTACCCATTTTCTTGATCTGGCCTATCTGCTCCAGGAAATCGTTGTAGTCAAACTTGCCTTTGCCCATCTTTTTCTGGAGTCGTTTGGCCTGTTCGGCATCAAACTGTTCCTGGGCACGCTCCACGAACGATACGATATCGCCCATGCCCAGTATGCGGTCGGCCATGCGCTCGGGATGGAACACATCGAAAGCGTCCATCTTCTCGCCGGTTCCCACAAACTTGATGGGCTTGTCTACAACGGTGCGTATGGAGAGTGCGGCACCACCGCGGGTATCGCCGTCCAGCTTGGTCAGTATCACACCGCTGAAGTCCAGGCGCTCGTTGAATTCACGGGCGGTGTTCACGGCATCCTGACCAGTCATTGAGTCGACCACAAAAAGAATCTCGTTGGGAGATACGGCCTCCTTGATGGCGGTTATCTCCTGCATCATCATCTCATCTATGGCCAGACGGCCGGCAGTATCGATGATGACTATGTCATAACCTTTCGCGCGGGCCTCCTTTATGGCGTTCATGGCTATTTCCACTGGCTTGTTGTTGCCGGGCTCAGTATAGACTGTTACGCCAATCTGTTCTCCCAGTACCTTCAACTGGTCTATGGCTGCGGGACGGTAAACGTCGCAGGCGGCCAGCAGTGGTTTCCTGGCTCTCTTGGTCTTTAGCAGATTAGCCAGCTTGGCACTGAATGTAGTCTTACCGGAACCTTGCAGACCGGCCATCAGGATGACGGCGGGATGTCCCTTTATGTCTATGTCCACGGCTTCACCGCCCATAAGGTTGGCCAGCTCGTCGTGTACGACCTTGACCATCAGCTGGCCGGGTCGGATGGATGTGAGCACGTTCATGCCCAGGGCCTTCTCCTTTACCGTATCGGTAAACTGCTTGGCTACCTTGTAGTTGACATCGGCATCAAGCAGGGCTTTGCGTACGTCCTTCAGGGTTTCGGCTACGTTAACCTCGGTAATCTTACCTTCACCCTTAAGTATCTTAAGTGACCTTTCAAGTCTTTCTGACAGATTTTCAAACATAACAATATATTTTCAGCCCGCGAAATTAATAAAAAAATCGCAAAGGAGGGAGAACTTTTTGGGGTATCGGTATCAGAAACTACGCGCTTCGCGCTATCCCTCCCACGCCTACGGCGCGGGCCCCTCCCGTTCACAGAACCACGGGCGGTTATGGTTTCTGATTCCGATACCCCAAAAAGTTCTGCTCGTTTGGGGATTATCGGCCGGAGAGGTAGAGCATCTGGCGGATTTCGTCGTTGAAAAGACGTGCGGCGCAGAGTTTCTCCAGGGTAAGGTGCATCCGGTAACGCCAGTAGTTGTTTGGATCGGCCGGTACGTTGATGCGTTCCTCACGCGGATCTTTGGCCCTGAGCGAACTGCTCATGGAGAGCCAGTCCTGCAGCGGGAAGATGGACAGTATGGAGGGCGATGCCAGATGTGCCGATATGACGCTGGTGCAGGCTGCCGTGGTGGCCCTCTTTGTGGCTATGACGTGGTTGGGCTCCATCTCATCCTCAATCCAGGTGCGCAGGACACTCATGTCATGGGTTGATGTGGTGCAGACCGACATGTAGGGGTAGGTGGCAGGATCCGATACATTGACACCCATATTCTTGGGCATGCGCTGAACCTCAAGCGCCAGGATGCGCAGACGGTCCATAACGTCTGGAACGCAAGCCGGAATCATTCCCAGGTCTTCACCGCATACAAGCATATCGGTGGCCTCAATCAGCGCCGGAAGCTTGGACATTGCCACATCACTCCAGAAACTGTTGTTACGGCTGTAATAGAAATCATCATGCAGATGCCGGAACGCCTGCTGCTCAGCTTCGGAGAGCTGCCTGAACATCTCTGTGTCAAATGCGTTTATCCGCGGATGATAGGTGCCTGGGCGATGAGTGTCTTCCAGGAAAAGAACATTTGTCTCGGGATCTCCCTGAGGTGCCTTGGCGTGTAAGGCGGGATTGAACGGGAATCCTTTGTCCCAGAGTTCCTGAGGAGTGTATGTCAGGGCCGGATTGAAACGTCCCATCAGCCCGCTGCTATACTCAAGAGGCACTTCCCATATCCTGAAAAATCCCAATAGATGATCTATTCGGTATGCATCAAAGTAATCGGCCATCTTACGGAAACGGGCTACAAACCAGGAATATCCGTCACGCGCCATGTTTTCCCAATTATATGTGGGCATTCCCCATTTCTGACCGTCTACGGCAAAAGCATCGGGTGGAGCACCGGCTTGACAGTCAGTGTGGAACAGTTCCGGATGTATCCATACGTCGCAGCTGTGGCGGTTTACTCCGATAGGTATGTCTCCTTTTAGAAGGATACCTTTCCGGTTGGCATACTTCTTTACATCACTCAACTGCCTGTCCAGATGGAACTGGATGAAATAATGCTTGCTTATCTCACGGTATCTGTCATTGCCGGGTGAGCAGTATTTATCCAGGAGGGCAGGAGTGTAACAGGACTCTTTCCACTTGTGGAAATCGGCCGTTCCATACTTGTCACGAAGATAGCAGTATAGTGCATAAGGTTCCAGCCAACTGCGGTTGGCGGCAAAGAACTTCTGGTAATCGCGGCTGTGCAGACACTTTTCGCCCAACTCTGTGTAAAGGTGGTCGAGATACTCGCTTTTGAGTCTGCTTACACGCTCATAGTCAATGGCTGACATGTCATTCAGTGCCTTGCGCTCCTTTTCTGCCTTTTTCAGGAACTGCTTGTCGGCTGGTATGCCGATGAGCTCCAGGTCGGCATAAATGGGATTTAGCGCGAAAGATGAATTGGCGCTGTAGGGATATGAGTCCCGCCAGGTACCTGTCATGGTGGTGTCATTGACCGGAAGGGTCTGGATGATGCTCTGGCCGGTAGCGGCAGCCCAATCCACAAGCAGTTTGAGGTCTGTGAATTGCCCTATTCCGAAATCCCTCTCCGAACGTAGTGAGAAAACAGGTATAGCCGTGCCGGCGCCCTTCCAGCGGGGGCGGTTGCCCGGATGTACGTACGGGATGGCGATGGTACGCTGTTCGATACTATGTCCGTCAACGTCTTTCCATCGGTCGGAAAGGACAAGACGCCGGGCTTTAGTATAGGGTATTGAGTGCAGTGAACCCTCTTCCCTGCGGGAAATGGCACCGTCAGTCTGTACCATATAGGAATAGGTGATGTCGCCTGCAGCCATCTCGTCATCGTCAAACTCATAGTCTGCAAACCATGTTCCATGGCCATTGTTTTCCATACCGATGCACAATTGCGCACCGTCCGGCATGTTGAGGCAGAGGAACAGGTTCTCGCCCCATCGTGTTATGTATTCTATCTGAAAATGTATATGCATGAATTCTGAATGTTGAATACAAAAATACGTTTTTTTCCGGACCCTTGTTTAGGGGAGGAAAAACAAAGAAAAGGTTTTCAACCGATTATTAAAAGT
>CAJOLR010000078.1 GCA_905235565.1 uncultured Bacteroidaceae bacterium
ATTTTAATCATTTTACCAAATTTATTTTATTTTTTTTTATTTAAATATTATTATCAATAATAAAATAAAAAATGGGGATTGGGGATTGGGGATTGGGGATTGGGGATTGATCACTCCGGCACAACCGCCGAAGTTCCCGTCTATCTGGAACGGTGAATGGGCATCGAACAGATTCGGATAGGTACCGCCGCCCCTGCGGGCATCCCGTCCGCGGTAATTGTCAGGGCTGATGTAACGCAAAAGCCTTCGGTACATGCGGTAAGCATTCTCGGCATCCCCAAGACGGGCATAGAGGTTAATGCGCCAGCCACAGCTCCAGCCGGTGGTTTCAAAGCCCTTAATCTCCAACGATTTGAATGCCGCGTCCCCAAGTTCTCCGCCCGTTATCTGATGTCCGGGATATACTCCGAACAGATGCGACTGGTGACGGTGCTGCGGATCCTCATCGGCCCAGTCATAATACCACTCCTGCAGATGACCGTCAGCACCTATATGATAAGGACGCAGCCTGCCGA
The DNA here is from genome assembly GCA_905235565.1 of uncultured Bacteroidaceae bacterium. Taxonomy (GTDB): domain Bacteria; phylum Bacteroidota; class Bacteroidia; order Bacteroidales; family Bacteroidaceae; genus Colenecus. The sequence continues at coordinate 516 of CAJOLR010000078.1, forward strand.
TGTAAGAATCACATCTTTCGGCAAAATCCGGCTCCGACAATTCGAGTGATGCCGCCCGTGCATCCATGAGGCACTCGCGAATCATCGCTAAATCAGCAGTTCCGCCGTATAGTGTCGCGCCATGAAATCCCTTGTCGGTAATGTATTTGTTCTCGGGCGATGTAGAGGGCGATGTTATCAGCTCGCCATCCTTTTCAATGAGCCAGGCCATACAGAATTCAGCAGCACCTTTCAATGCAGGATAATCCTTCTTAAGGCGCTCCAGATCACGGGTAAACAGATAATGTTCCCAGATATGCGTAGCCAGCCACGGACTGGACATATACCAGTTTGCCCAGTTGGGATCACCTGACCCTAAGCCCACCGGATTGGCTGTTGCCCAGATATCGCTGTTGTGGCCCGATGCCCAGCCCTTATCCACACCCAGGTAATTACGGGCCGTTTCAATGCCCGATATGGACATATTGTTCACATAGTCCAGCATCACCTCATGCATCTCGGGCAGTGCTGCAGGCTCGGCCGGCCAGTAGTTCTCCTGCAGGTTTATGTTTATGGTGTAGTTTCCGCTCCAGGGCGGTTCCATGCTCTCGTTCCAGAGTCCCTGCAGGTTGGCGGGAACGCCGGGTGTTCGAGACGATGATATGAGCAGATACCTGCCATACTGGAAATAAAGAGCCTCCAGCTCCGGATTGGCCTGATTCTCATCCGAGTAGAGCTTGAGTTGCTCATCGGTAGGCAATGCCTTTATTCCGGGATCGGTCTTGCCAAGGTTTATTGTCAGACGGTCAAAGAAACTTTTGTAGTCAGCAACATGATTTTTCCGGATTTCATCGAATTTTTTGCCACACACACGCACCGCATTGGCATCGGCTAGTTCACGATAAGGCAGCCCTTCTTTCACCGGATCATGGTCAAAACCATTGAACGATGTGGAGTTTACTATCTTGATGACCGCCTCCTTTACACCTTTAAGGGACAGTGACTTACCATCGGTCTCAGTCCGGCCGTCACACTCCGCAAGCAGTATGGTGCGGTAATGGATTCCCCTGTCAGGAGAGTACATGAATCGCTCATGCCTGGTCCGGAAATAGTTGGGATAAGAATGGTATGCCACATAGCCGTCAACCGTAATGCGGCCATCGCCATAAACCGCCTCATGCGGATGCGGATAATCCAGAACCAGCTCTGCATCAACAGGTTGGGCGCTCTTGATCCTCACCACGATCACAGAATCCGGAGCCGATGCAAAATACTCCGTGCTGAAACTCTTTCCGTCACGAAGATAAGAGACTCTGGCTACTGCCTCCGATATGTCCAGTTCCCTGTTGTATTCCGATATCTCAGCCTCCGGATAGCGGATAGTGAGCGTACCCAGCGGCTGGTAATTCTCACTGTAATGCCCCTGGACCTTGCGCTGCAGACGCTCTGCCTTGCGGTAATCCTCAGCATCAAGCGCCATACGGATGGAGTCAATATATTGGGCAGCCTCACCCCATCGGGTAAGACCGGGATACAACTCCATATCCACATGGTCCGCCCTGCTTTCCGGCTCCCCGGTCCACAGGGTTATATCGTTCAATGACAGCTTATCAGCGGCTGTACCGCCGTAAACCATCGCGCCCAGCCGTCCGTTCCCTATAGGCAGCGCCTCCTCAAAGTAAGCGGCAGGCCTGTCATAATGCAGTTTCATCTCTCCCTGCCGCGGTGTAGAGCAGGCAGTAAGCACAAAAGCCATCGCCAATATCGGAATGCATCTCATAAACATATTATTTTCCGCAAACTTAGGGAAACTTTCCAAATCCGCCAAAGTGTCCCACGCCCATCGGCCCTGTGAGCGGGGTCGTTGTGGGACACTTTGGCAAAAACTGTTGTATCTTTGCACCCCGATGAAACAAGAGCGTAACAGTCTGATTGGTTTGGCAGCCGGAATAGCGGCCGGAGTGTCATACGGAATGAACCCGCTGTTTGCCAAGCCGTTGCTGGCCGATGGTGTATCCATACCCACGATGCTTTTCTTCCGATACGCGATATCGGTAATCATAATGGCGGTGTGGATGAAACTGAAAGGAGAATCCTTCCGCGTCAAGGCTGCTGAGTTCAGGCTACTGGTGGTGCTGGGCCTGCTGTTGTCCCTGAGCAGCCTGTTCCTGTTTGAATCATACAGGTTCATCCCGTCAGGACTGGCCACCACACTGGTTTATCTCTACCCCATTTTTGTGGCGCTGATATTGGTGGTGCTCAAGTCTTACCCCAACTGGCAGACCTGGATTGCAATTGCCGTAACGTTTGCAGGCGTGATTCTTCTGAGCCTGCCGTCCGGCAAGCTGTCACTCCATGCAGGGGGAATGATTCTGGCTGCCCTGTCGGCCCTAAGCTACGCTTTCTATCTGGTAATAGTTAACCGCTCCACACGCATACGCCACATATCCGAACACACCCTGACATTCTACGCTCTGGCCGTTGGAACCGTGCTGTTCATCTGTTACCAGCCCACCAGCGACGTACCATTCATGAATGGAGTAAGCACCTGGAAGTCAGCGCTCAATCTGACAGGTCTGGCCATATTACCCACCATGATTTCCCTGCTCACCCTGGCCATAGCCACCCGTCACATCGGCCCCACCCGGACCGCTATCCTGGGAGTGTTTGAGCCCGTAACCGCCATACTCATCGGCACACTGCTCTTCCTGGAGCCCATCACCCCGCGCATGATTATCGGCATAACCATCTGCCTTGCCGCCGTACTCTTCATGTCCATCCACCGCCCATGATGTGGGCACTTTGGCAAATTTTTGTAAGTTTGCAAAAACAAAAACTATGTTAGAATGAAAAAGGGAATTATCGCATTACTGACTATCTGCATTGCTGCTGTAAAGGCAACGGCCGAAGAGGTGCCGCAGCTGGCCAACGTCCAGGCCCGTAACGTGACATCGCTCAACGGAGAGTGGAATTACATAATCGATGTACAGGAGGAAGGGTACTATGACTACCGCATGAACCCCACCGCATGGGGATTCTTCAGGAACGCCAAGCCCCAGCGCCCCGAGGACCTTATAGAATATGATTTTGACAAGGCAGCTGTCATGAACATTCCCGCCGACTGGAACACCCAGGACCCGCAGCTGTTCTTCTATGAGGGGACCGTCTGGTTCAAGCGCTCGTTTGAGTGGCACAGTAAGGCCGATGACCACAGGACCATACTCTACTTCGGCGCAGTCAATTACGAGGCCCGCGTGTGGGTCAACGGCAGGAGCGCCGGTTATCATGTGGGCGGATTCACCCCGTTCAACATGGACATTACTGACCTGCTTACCGATGGCGATAACTTTGTGATTGTCAAGGTGGACAACAAGCGCAAGGCCGAGAATGTGCCCACCCAGATATTTGACTGGTGGAACTACGGCGGCATAACACGCGACGTATTGCTGATTGATGTGGCTCCCGTCTATATTGAGAACTACAGGCTCAGCCTGGACAAATCGGCCCCGGACCAGATCAGTTTCAATGTTAATCTGAATGAGAAACTGGCAGGACAGCAGATAACGCTAAGCATCCCCGAGCTCAAGATTACCAAAAAACTTGTGACCGATGACAATGGAACCGCCCAGGTACAGTTCAAGGCAAAAAAACTGCAACTATGGTCACCCGATAACCCCAAACTCTATGATGTGGAGATTACGCTGGCCGATGAGACCATCAAGGACCGGATAGGATTCCGCACCATCGAGACCAAAGGCAAGCAGCTGCTGCTGAACGGCAAGCCCATATTCCTGAAAGGCATAAGCATTCATGACGAGAAGCCCAACGGCGGAGGCCGCACCAACAGCATTGAAGATGCCCGCACCCTGCTCTCCTGGGCCAGGGAACTGGGCTGTAACTACGTACGTCTGGCCCACTACCCCCACAACGAATATATGGTACGCGAGGCCGAGAAGATGGGCATTCTGGTCTGGTCCGAGATTCCGGTCTATTGGACAATTACCTGGACCAATCCCGATACCTACGCCAATGCCGAGCGCCAGCTTACCGATATGATACGCCGCGACCAGAACCGCGCCAACGTAATCATCTGGAGCGTAGCCAACGAGACTCCCCACAGCCCCGAGCGCGACAAGTTCCTGAGCAGCCTGGCCAAAACCGCCCGCAGCCTGGACGATACCCGTCTCATATCGATGGCAATGGAGGTTACATCGGCCTCAAACTACAAGAACCGCCTGCAGGACAACATGAACGAGTATGTGGATGTGATATCTTTCAACCAGTACATCGGTTGGTACAGGGATGTCAATGACGCGCCCAAGATGGAATGGGAAATACCGTATGACAAACCGGTGATAGTAAGCGAGTTCGGAGGAGGCGCCCGATACGGCCTGCATGGTGATAAGAACGAGCGCTGGACCGAGGAGTTCCAGGAGAACCTCTACATAGAGAATCTGGCCATGCTGGACAAGATAGAGGGTCTGGTAGGCACCACCCCCTGGATCATGAAGGATTTCCGCTCACCGCGCCGCGTACTGGACGGCATCCAGGACTACTACAACCGCAAAGGCCTCTACTCCGACAAGGGCGAGAAAAAGAAAGCCTTCTACATCCTCCAATCCTGGTACAGCACAAAATGATACAAAAGGGGACTGTCCTAGGGTGTTAAGTTAACATTTTCATTTTAGCTCACTTTTTTGAGCAGATTGAGTCTTTTAATGGAGGGGTTAGGCAACAGGTTGTCGGCCCTC
>CAJOLR010000079.1 GCA_905235565.1 uncultured Bacteroidaceae bacterium
CTGTTCCTTTTGCTAGTAGGCGCCGAACCTTGGCAATCGTTTCCACTGTGACCATCCCCTACCATGCCCCCTGTTTCTTACAGGAGGGTTATGCCTCAGGGGGTCAATTTTACTTGCGTATTTTCCTCTAGGGGGGGTCAATTTTACTTGCTTATGTACATCTCTGACCAGAAAAACGGTCAAGACTGGTGGTATTGTTGGGCATGGGTTGAGTTGAACTAGTCATGACTTGATCTGACAGTTGCTCTTGCCAAGTAAAGGACTCTATCAGATCAAGTCGAAACTAGCTCAAGCTACAGCTGATAAATACCTTGCCGTCCTTGCGGAAGATCACTATGCCATCTTCGGTGGTCGGGCACCAAACCTTGCCTTTATAATGGATGCGTCTGCGTCTTACGGCAGCCTTGTTCCTGCAAAAAATGATGCGAACATATCTATCGGTTTGTCCCATCCCATATCCGGCAAGCATAGCTACATGCTGCAGTCCTTCAGCGTTTTTCAAGGGAAAAATAATAAGCCTGTCAACATTGTATCCATTAGTTTTTGCCCACAGGTCAATCACGCGCTGCGCCTGCCGTTTCGACAGCTTGAACATCCAGTCCGGAAGCTGGTCTCCCGTTCCTTCCATAAGATTAATATAGTATTCTGAATCACCTTTGGACAAGCTATAACTATGATAGGCACAGCCTTTTTGCCAGGCACTCCAGACACTCACACTAGAAGTAAGCTGAATATTTTTCCTTTTCATTATGGACAGGAAATGATCTACCCCATACCTATTTTCGGATTGGTACCACCTAAGCCATGGCCGCCTGTTCGGATCATAAGTTTCGATATACCCTCGAGTCAGAAATAACACCACGGCATCCAGATCGTCGTCACTGATGGCGTAGTCTATACGCGTATTATCAAGAGCAACGGGGATATAACACATCAACTCCTGATCAATAATGTTCTCAGACTTGTCAATTTGGATCGGATTAATACCGTTACAATACAATACACGATGGCCTGGTGTTACCATCTGCCAGAAATCTCGGCCTGCATACTCGTGCATTTCACCGTCATAGTCATAGACGTTTACCATCTGAACTTCATTGACGTTTAATTGTCCGTCCTTCCAGGTATAAATTGAATCACCAACTTTCAGTGTCTTGTATGTCCTGAAACCGTTAGGAGTCAGAACTTCGGTATCCCCTGTTACGCCTTGGTTTCCGCTAAGCTCCAGATTCACCGTTTTGTCCAGCTTCTCACTGGCGAATGATTCATCATCGGAAATCACAACAACACCTCACTTTGATTTGCTTTAGGGCATTGCGTGTTTATAATGGGTCAGACTTGAACTGATAGATTTCCATTTTAAGGTATTATAACCGATTAGTTGAGCTATCCGACCTTCTCCATCCAGATAGTCTTACAATCAAGCAAGCTTTGAATTGGCGTCCTTCCACTACACATCTTACCTTGATGTGTCCGTTCTGTGTTGTACTCGCAAATCATGAGACCGGATATGTTTGCAGATCCTCCTAAGGATATCTTCAAGCTATCGCAGCTATCTAACAATGTGGAGTACCTCTTGCTTTCAGGTCCAATCTATTGCAACATACATCCAAAATCTGGAGAGTTTGAAAAATAATTAAAAATTTTTTGAGGTCAGTTATGCCGGCAAAGATGGACCCCGACGGTGCACCAGGTGTGAAGTTGCTGCGGCTTTTCAGAAAGCTTCTTGTGGATGGAAATAAGCATTATCAAGTTGATCTTGCGTCTGAGCTACAATGCTCGCCCCAAACCATTCTGCGTATGGCCAACGACATTGAGCGTGTAATCGGAACCAACCTGGAAAGTGGTACTGAACAACGGCGTCGCTGGTATCGCATTACCAGCAACAAAAAGAATAAACTGGGATTGGAGTATGAGGAATTGCGTTACCTGGCCATATGCCGTGATCTGGCAAAGTCTGCTTTACCGGAGCATATTCAAAAACGGGTAGACGATACCATATTTAGCTTATCTGTGCTGATGAATGAGCAGGAATCCGCTGATGTGAAAAGTCGATTCGCATTTTTCAGTAAAGGACGCATAGACTATTCCCCGCATTACACAAAACTCGAGACCCTGCTCAAAGCTATGGAAGATCATCGAGTCTGTCTGATAAAATACAAAGCATCCGGCAGAGACATAGTTAAGGAGCACAAGTTTGCACCAAGCTCGTTTATTAGCATGAATCAGGCCATATATGCACTAGGTGCATTGCTGACTGATGATTTTAGCGAGGTGCGTTTTTTTACAAATTTAGCCGTACACAGGATGAAGGGCGTGTCCTTGATGAATAGACTTTATGAGGGAGATTTCCCAGATGTAGACAGTGGCACCTTCGGTTTGCCATGGCATGAGCCGAAAGTATTTCGTATACGCTTCAAGGCCGGAAAAGCTGCTGACTATGTCAGTGAGCGCATATGGGCAGATAAGCAAAAGATAGAAATGCATGACGATGGCAGTATCATCCTGCATATTACAACTAGAAGTGAGCCAGAATTGATGGCCTGGGTAAGGAGTTTTGGCACTGAAGCTGAACTCATCAGATAGGTACAGCGATTGAAATAATCGACGAATTTCGAGTAAATTATATATGCCTGTCCGGCTAACGGGTAAGATGGATCGGTCTGTCTAGACCACGATGCGGCCTTGTTTAGGTGAACTAGTCTCGACATGATCTGACAGTTGCCCTTGCCAAGTAAAGAACTCTGTCAGATCATGTCGAGACTAGTTCACATTATTCGAATTAATCGCTTGTTTTCATACACAGCCTGGCTGCTTGAAATCCGATGTGTTCATGGTTACTATTTAAATATGAACAAGCCGCTGCTCTCACCTATCAATGACTACGTGTTCAAGCGTGTGTTCGGGGAGCACCTCGCCGTGCTTGCCGACTTGCTCCAGGCTGTACTGGCACTGCCAGTAACCGAGCATGACATCCGCGTTATCAACCCCACATTTGCAGCAGACAAAAAAGGTGACAAGCTCAGCGCCCTTGATGTGAAAGTCGAAACGCGGGACTACGGGGTCATTGACGTTGAAATTCAAGTTGAAAACTACGAAGACCTCTGGAAGCGTTTTCAATATTACACCGCCCGCATATATGTTGACCAAATGCACAGCGGTGAAGACTACACGAAACTGACACGCGCCATATCCATCGTTATAGCCGACTTTTCTTTTTTTACTGGTGATAGCGCGTACCATCACCGCTTCCGCCTATTCGATGCGCAAAATGGTGTTGAGTACCCAGGTTCCATCGAAATCAATATTCTTGAAATCCCCAAACGGCGCGGCAACAGTTCAAAAGTCAGCCATTGGCTTGAATTCTTCGCAGCCCGCACGGAGGAGCAGTTTATGCAACTTGTACAGAATGACCCTGCAATGGAACAGGCTTGGGGCGTTATTCAGGAAATGAGCGCGGACGAACAGGAAAGGGCCGAAGCTGAAGCCATTGAAAAAGCACGCCGTGATATGGTAGCCCGACTTCGTTCAGCTGAAATGAAAGGGCTGGCAGAAGGCCGGGCAGAGAGGAATCGCGAGGTTGCTTTTGCCATGTTGCAAGGTGGCATATCCATAGAGCAAATCTCTAGCATTACTGGCCTCACTGCCGATGAGATCAAGAACCTGAGTAAACTACAGTGAGTTTTTCTCCGCCCATACGGAAGAGCAATTCATGCAGTTTGCCCAAAATGATTCCACCATGGATCATTCCTGGGGTATCATCAAACATATGAGTGCGGTGGTGCCTAGTTTGATGGTGTTGAAACTATTTCCATCAAAACGGAGTTCCCCTTAATTGGCAAGGGCAACTGTCAGATCATGTCGAGACTAGTTCAGCTGTAGGAAAGGAACTATGTTCTTTATGTGGTTTGTATGCACTTTTAAACATCTCTTGTTGCTACTTCAAAAGACCGCAGCTTCTGGCAGTTGCTATGAGTAGGATGTATTCTTGGCTATTTTAGGCCATTACTTATTCTTTTTGTTCCTGAAAATAGAATTATCTCCAAAGATTGAAGAGCACATGGGGAGAGTCCATGGAGTATACAAGCTCTAAAGGCCAGCTCTGGGGGCTCGTGACTGCAACAGCTTCTACGCCTCCTACGAGCAGCTTTTCCGTCCCGACTTGCGGGGGAAGCCGGTTGTTGTTCTCTCGAATGATGATGAATCCACCCCACAAAAACTTACAAACGACCTGCTACCGGGTCAGGGTCTTCCGGGCGCAGGCGATGGGCTATTCTTACAGCATTTCCTTTAAAAGGATGCTCCGTCTCATACCGAGATGCCTCGTAGCTAATCTCCTCCGGGGATTTTTTGTCAAAATAAGTTCTTTGCCATTCGGTATAATCAAAATTCTCCCTGATGATTGCTGCCACAAACATTTCTGCTTTAAGCGTTCCCAAGTGTTCCGTAAGGCAATTCATACCCTCAGTCATAATATCGATATTAGTCATCATATCCATTCGTCTCCAATCGTGAAACAAACTCAATCGGTGTAACGAGTTCAATTTCCGGGGATTTATATCTCAGAAGCCTTTTATCAGTTGAGATGAAATATCTGCATCCGGCAAAAATCGCTGAAGCCGTATGGCAGGCATCTTTGAATTTTACGCCCGTATCCATAATGCCGGAAGCTATTGACTCAATTTCCGTCAGAACCTCCGTACCCACATGAACCTTAGCATATTGGGTGATGTAGCCGTAAATGCTTCTGCGCCGGATTTCGTAAGGAATATGCTCACATTCATAGAGCAACATATACGACGATACCAATGTAAGCAAATCTTCTTTTACCATGTTCTGGATGTGCAATTTGCATTGTGCCTCAAGCCTGACCATCAGTTGCACATCGTTGTCGTAAGGGCGATTATAACAACAGGTATCGAGATATACTCGCAAGGTGTGAGCCTCCTTTCATTGTAGTGGTTTAGACTTGATCTAACAGTCAACTCCGTTTTGATGTGCTGTTTGTCCGACCTTCTCCATCCAAATGGTCTTACCGTCAATCAAAGTTTGCATCGGCGTCCTGCCACAACACATTTTACCTTGATGTGTCCGTTCTGTATTGTAGTCGTGAAGCCATGCGTCAAGATCTGTTTGCAGCTCCTCCAGAGATTGATAC
>CAJOLR010000080.1 GCA_905235565.1 uncultured Bacteroidaceae bacterium
ATATTTAAGCCGATAATTTTATCATTTTTGTAAGAATAATTAGATGGAATTGTCGGCAAAAACCGAGAAAAAAGATTAAAGTTAACTTAACACCCTAGGACAGTCCCCTTTTGTACTATTTTCCCAAAATGATACAAAAGGGGACTGTCCCCAATTGTATCATTTTACCTTGATGGTTTGGGTTCCGTCGGGGCTTTGAAGAGTGATGTTGTAGATGCCGGAGCCGGAATCGGGCCGGGGAAAGGAGAGGGATTCCGATGCCTGGGCTGTGCCGATAAGACGACCGTCCATACCTGTAACTGATACTTTCTCGCCGGGTTTTGCATCGGGCACCATTACGTTGATGGTCTGGTCCGTGCTGCTTACGCTCATGCGTGTGCTTACTCTGCCGATTGCCTGAACCGAACTGGTCTTGGGATTGATAAGGTACATACCGCAATGATATTCCGTGCGGTAATCATCTTTGCGTCCGATCAGCTCCAGGGTTGACATGTAGAGCATTCCATCTATTTTGGCAATGTAATATCCTGTTAGTTCCATAGTGAACTGGCCGTGTTGCTCGCTGTCCGGCATTTTGCAATAAGCCAGTTCTGTTCCGTCCTGATTCATGATCTTGAATCCCTTGATTACCTTGATTCTTGTAATATGGCGATAGGTCATATCGTCTTTAGTAGATTCCGAACCCTGATCCGGAGTATCAAGGAAGTCCACATCGGCCACAATGTACTCCCACTTGTCATCGGAGTTGAACAGGTTCTGGCTTATCATAACCTTTGATGTGGGGTAATATGAGTTGTCCACGTCACGATATTCAAAACTGAGCAGGGTGGGCTCATATCCGGAATCGGAATTATCGGAGAAATCAAACTCCCAGTCGGTGCCGTTGGCGGATTTCTGCCAGTAGTTGCTGGCTGTCTCAGAGTTGTCTATTTTTACCGATGCTTTCACTTCCGATTGGCTCCGGGCAACCATAAGTTCGGCCTGAGTCCTTTTGTCGTGGAAATCATATACAGCCATATAGGCCACACCGTCATTTGCCAGTTCCTTGGGAATGGGCTCAAATCCGCCGCTGCTCATACGGTCGGTCATAATTACATTCTGTGAACGGGCCGGCATGCATAATGCCAGCAATGCCATAACAGTCAAAGTAGTTTTTCTCATAATTCAAATTATTGGTTACGGCAAAAGTATCCATATGTCTGATTTGGGGTGTGGTGGAATCCGCCACATCGCGTGAGGTGAAGTTATGGTTGTCCTGTAAAAATCATTGACTATCTTAGCAGACTCTAATGTGTATATGCGCAGATTCGTTTTGACATTCCTGATATTGCTCTTTACCTGCGGCATCCTGCCGGTCAGGGGTGCTTCGCCGCGTTTTATGAATTATACATCGGCCGATGGTCTTAGTTCCAACACCGTCCTCTCCATGCTGCAGGACCGTGACGGCCTGATATGGATAGGTACCACAAACGGTTTGAACAGGTTTGACGGCTGTACATTCAAGGTTTACAAACGGTCCGATGGTTTATCGGACAACCAGATCAACGCTTTGGAGACGGATAAGGACGGCCGGCTGTGGATAGGAACATCCGCCGGACTGTGCCTGATGGAGGGGCAGGAGATAAAGGCATGCAGCATAGACGGTTATGTGAGGGCAATACTTTGTGATGCTGAAGGATATCTGTGGGTGACATACAACGACTGGAGAATAGAGAAGATTGACATTTCCGATGAAACATTCCCGGTTGTGGCCCGGTCATCATACGGTACAGGTCTGGTTGAAGGGGATTACTATTACAACCAGTTGTATGCCGATGCCCGGGGTGATATCTGGATAGGCGGACGTCTGGTAGCCGGAAAGAAGGTTATTGACCGCCGGACGGCGCAGTTGCAGGAATATGAAGGGAGCGGGTGTATAGGCAGCTTTGCTCCCGGCAGGAACGGCGGGCTGATAGGATTCAATGACTTTACTACGATGCTGATGGCGTTTGACGGCACCAGGTTTGTGAACATCGGCCCTATGCCTGTGGCGCACTGCCGCCTTCTCAGAGATAGTCAAGGGCGTCTTTGGGCTGCCGGATACAGCGGAATTGCGATAGTTGATGAGGATGATCCTGCAAGAAGTGAGGTGTTCCGGCACGATTCATCAGATCCATATTCACCCGGTCCGTCGGAGTTTTACTGCGTGCTTGAGGACAGGCAGGGAAACTTATGGTTCGGCGGCGACAAAGGTGTGGCGGTATATACGCGTCTTATAAATATGGTTGAGAACCACCTTCAGGGTGATAACATAACCGCATTGCTGGAGGCACGTGACGGCCGGATGTGGGTAGGCACCAAAGAAGACAACATAACCAGCCTTTATGAGGACAGCCAAGGGTGCATATATACCGGATACTGGGAATTCGGCAAGGGGTTTGACCGGTATGATCCCGCCACCGGAGTTACGCGCCGATATGTGTTGCGCGGTGCGATACTGCCACTGCAGGATAAGGTCTATTCGGGTGACCTGATTGGTGCCAACTGGTATAACGGGTTCCTGGAGGACAGCCGGGGCAACCTGTGGTGTATTACCTGGGAGGGTTACGGACTCAACCTGTTTGACCGCACCAAAGGGGAGTTCATGCCTCCTCGGTGGCTCAGTCCTTTCAAAAGACCAACTCCCGATGTGGACAAACCGGAGTATGTAAGTTCCCGTCTGGGCAGTTGCGCCATCGAGGACAGCAAGGGCCGGCTCTATTACGGCACCACCTTTGCCGGACTGAACATAATAGACCCCGATACTAGGCTGGTAAGGAAATTCATTACCGATGACAACATAACCGATATGGCCCTTGTGGCCGATGACCGCGTGTATGCAGGCACTCATCGCGGGCTTTTTGTACTCAGTGACGGTGACAGCACCGGCTGGATGGCCGACGGCATGAAGATAAACAGCGTTGAGGCAGACCGTAACGGACGCATCTGGGCCGGTACCGATGAGGGCCTGATATTTATAGATACTGACTCTACCTTTGGAAAGGTCCCGTCATGGATAGGTATATCGCAGGATATATTCAGTGAGAGGGTCTCATGCCCGCTTCAGGATGGTGGCCTTGCATTCGGCGGCAGTTCGGGGTATGACACATTCAACCCCGATACGCTGATTGCCGCATCCTCCGGTATGCATCTCAGGATATGTGATTTTACTCTTGAAGGCGGACATCTGCAACTGTCATTCTCAGTTACGGATATTCCTGTGGGCCGACATGTTGAATACAGGTACAAACTAGAAGGACATGATACTGAGTGGATCCCGGCCACATGGCAGCAGGCCAAAGTCAACTACTCCGGACTTGCTCCCGGCAGATACACGCTCAGAGTGGGGTGCACGGATATTTTTGGCCGATGGGAGCACGGAGACGAACTCTTGATTCCCATAGTCATCCGGCCTCCGTTGCTGCTCAGATGGCCTTTCATCATACTCTATCTGTTGGTTGCCGGAACCCTTCTGTGGCTGTTCGTATGGCTCAGGGAACGTAATCTGAGGATTGAGAAGGCAAGACTTGAAGAGGCCGTGAACATCAAGACATCGGAACTCAGGGCCGAGATAGAGACCCGTAACCGTTTCTTCTCCATCATATCGCATGACCTCAAGAATCCTGTGACAGGGGTTGCACAGCTGGCTTCGCAGTTATCGGCCCATATTGATACATTGGATCATGAATCGCTAAAAAACGGAGTGGACACCCTGCGTGATGTCTCCAACAGCACGCGGGATATGCTTGAGGACCTGTTGCTTTGGGCTGTCAGTCAGAATGATATGATCAAGGCCGAGATCCGGCAGTTTGCGCTGGATGAGATAATTGATCGTTCGCTGTCAAATGTCAGTGACCGTGCAAGAACCAAAGGTGTTGGCATAGAGAAACAGATGCCGGACGGTCTGATGGTGTCGTGTGACCGACAGTTGCTGGTAACGGTACTCCGTAATATCCTGGAGAATGCGGTCAAGTACTCATATCCGGGCGGAACGATATCGGTTGTGGTGGTGGATACCGAACGGGCTACGGAGATATCGGTCAATGACCAGGGGCCCGGAATCAGTCAGGATAAGATGGATGACCTTTTCAGGATAGACAAGATGCATTCAACCGAAGGTACCCAGGGTGAGAAAGGTACTGGACTGGGACTGATCATCTCACGTGAACTCTTGCTCAGGATGGGTGCGGGGATATCGGTCAGGAATCTTCCGCAAGGGGGATGCTCGTTTACTGTAACACTTAATAAACAATGATATGGCTCAGACAAAGAAGATACTTCTGGTAGATGACTCGCAGATTTTCCTGATGGGACTCAGGATGGCGTTCCAGGCTGCGGATTGGGTGGACGGGATATTCGAGGCTCGTAACTCCGACCAGGCCCTGAAGATGCTGGAGCAGAATGACGACATAAGCCTGGCAATAATTGACGTCTGCCTTGAAAAGAGAGCCGACGGACTGGAACTGATACGTCAGATCAAGGATAAGCATCCGGCTGTAAAGACGCTTGTGCTGTCGCAGTACAAGAATCCGGATTTTATCTGCAGGGCCATTGTATCGGGTGCATATGCGTATATCGCCAAGGATTCCGAGGCCGATGTCATTGTATCGGCATCAAAGAATGTGGCCGATGGCTGCTGCATTTTCTTTGGCGACACTATCTCAAAGGACCTGCTTACCCGTCTGTTCGGGAATGCCGATAACATCAAGGCCGGCAAGCCTCATCAACTCTCTGTCCAGGAACTTGCTGTACTGCAGTATGCGGCATCGGGCTACGGTAACGCGCAGATAGCCACAGTGATGAACATTTCATCAAATACCGTTGAGAGCTATAAGGAGCGCATCAAGAACAAACTGGGCTATGACACTATAATTGAGTGCGTTGCATTCGCTGTCAGCAACGGCCTGATCGGCTTCAAGGACTAAAATGATACAAAAGGGGACAGTCCTAGGGTGTTAAGTTAACTTTAATCTTTTTCTCGGTTTTTGCCGACAATTCCATCTAATTATTCTTACAAAAATGATAAAATTATCGGCTTAAATATTT
>CAJOLR010000081.1 GCA_905235565.1 uncultured Bacteroidaceae bacterium
GGACCAGCGGAACTTCCAGGTTCCGTCCAGATATGTGATCTCCGGGTTTGTACTGTGGGTAGAAGGATTACCTAATGTAACATGATACGGGAGTTTGTTAATTCCGATGACGGCCGGATTCTCCCAGTCAACCGCATTCTGTGCCGACATGGGTACAGCAAATGCCGCAAAGAGGATAAAATGATAAGCTTTCATGCCACAAATATAGTACTTTTATGTTTTTGCGTTCAGAAAAGAAGTTGCTATTGGTTGCAGACCAGAAAAAATCCCTATATTTGCACCCTTGAAATTTACGCACACGTGCACAAATAATTAATAACACAATAAAACAGTATGCAAAACAAAGGATTCGTAAAGATTTTCGCGATAGCACTGACACTTGTGTGCCTGTTCTATCTCTCCTTTACATTCAAGACCCGCAGCATTGAAAACAAAGCTGCCCAGAGCCAGGATGAACAGGCCTATCTTGACTCTGTAATGAACAAAAAGGTCTGGCTGGGTATCTATTCATACAAAGAGTGCCGTGAAATGCAGATCGGCCTCGGTCTGGATCTTAAGGGCGGTATGAACGTCATCCTTGAAGTATCGATACCCGATGTAATAAATGCACTTGCCGGTAATCCGACTGACCGCGTATTCACCGAGACATTGGCTGCAGCAAAGAAACGCGCCATCAGCAGTCAGGAGAATTTCGTGGATATATTCGCCGACGAATATGCCAGGATAGCCGGTCCCGATGCCAAGCTGAGCACTTTCTTCGCCACATCAAACCTCAAGGAGAAAATCAATTCACAGACTCCCAACTCAGAGATCATAGCCGTGCTCAAAGAAGAGGTCAATGCAGCAGTTGCCAACTCATTCAACGTACTGCGCACCCGTATAGACCGCTTCGGTGTGGCACAGCCCAACATCCAGGAGCTGGCCGGCAAGCAGGGCCGTATCATGGTTGAGCTTCCCGGTATCAAGGAGCCTGAGCGTGTACGTAAACTCCTCCAGGGTTCTGCCAACCTTGAATTCTGGGAGACCTACTACACATCAGAGATTCAGGATGTCCTCACACGCATTGACAGCCGTATGGCTCAGAAATATGCCGACGAGAACCCTGAAGAGGCAAAAGCTGAAACACCCGCCGCTCAAGAGGAGGCAGTTAATGAGAACACTGATGATGATCTGGCAAGTCTCATCACCAATGATCAGGCCAACGAGGAGTCAAAGACAACTGCAGAACAGCGTGAAGCACTGCTTAAGAGCAACCCGCTGCTGGCACGTCTGCTTTCTTCCCCATACGACTCAAAATGGATTTCAGGCGTAGCCCACTACTCGGATACTGCCGAAATCAACCGTATGCTCAACAGCCCCGAAGCTAAGGCCATTATGCCGCGTGACCTCGTGTTCATGTGGGGAGTAAAGCCGATGGAAGGCAGCGAGCAGTACTTTCAGCTTTATAACATCAAGAGTGACAACAAGAACGGTCAGCCTGACCTGACCGGCGATGTAGTCATAGAGTCAAAGGCCGACTTCAACGACCGCGGCAATCCTGTTGTAAGCATGACCATGAATGCCGAGGGCGCACGCAAGTGGGCTGCTCTGACCAAACAGAATGTAAACCGCGGTATCGCCATTGTTCTGGACGGTTATGTATACAGTGCTCCGAATGTAATGGGTGAGATTCCCAACGGACGTTCCGAGATTTCCGGAAACTTTACCGTAGAGGATACCCAGGACCTTGCCAACGTACTCAAGTCAGGTAAAATGCCCGCTCCCGCCAAGATCGTCCAGGAGGATATTGTAGGTCCTTCACTCGGTCAGGAGTCAATCCAGAAGGGATTCACATCATTCATCATAGCATTCATCATCCTGATGATCTATATGTGCGTCATATACGGATTCGTTCCGGGTATGATTGCCAACGGAGCCCTGTTGCTCAACTTCTTCTTCACACTGGGTATCCTCACCTCATTCCAGGCTGCTCTTACCATGTCCGGTATCGCAGGTATCGTACTTACCCTTGGTATGGCGGTCGATGCCAACGTGCTTATCTATGAGCGCACCAAGGAGGAGCTCAAGATAGGCAAGAGCGTTCAGTCAGCTCTCACAGACGGTTACAAGAACGCATTCTCAGCTATCTTTGACTCCAACTTCACATCAATCATAACAGGTATCATCCTGTTCAACTTCGGTACCGGTCCTATCCGCGGATTCGCCACCACATTGATTATCGGTATCATCTGCTCATTCTTCACTGCTGTGTTCCTGACACGTATCGTCTATGAGCACTTCCTGGGTAAGGGTAAACTGCAGAACCTCACTTTCACGACAGCTCTCTCAAAGAACATGATGCAGAACACTTCGGTCAAGTTCATGGAGGCAGGCAGGACATCATTCATTATTTTCGGTGCTGCTGCAATAATCAGCATTGCATTCCTTGCAACCCGTGGTTTGAGCAAGAGTATCGACTTTACCGGTGGCCGCAACTTTGTAGTTCAGTTTGAACAGCCTGTTGAGCCTGAGGAGGTTCGCGAAATTCTCCAGCAAGCTATTACAGAGGATAACGTACAGGCTATCGCACTTGGAACTGACCACAAGACCATCCGTATCTCTACCAACTACCGCATCAATGAGGAGTCAGAGAACATTGACTCAGAGATAGAGCAGTTCCTGTACACATCTCTCAAGGCTGCCGGCAAACTCAGTCCGGATCTGACTCTGGCCAGATTCATCGATCGTGAGAACCGTGGCGGCGGCTCAATCATCAGTTCACAGAAGGTTGGTCCTTCTATAGCCGAGGATATTACACGCGGAGCTATAATCTCAGTAATCCTGGCCCTTATAGCCATATTCCTGTACATCCTGATAAGGTTCCGCAACGTGGCATACTCAGTAGGTGCCATCTTCGCCCTCTGCTTTGATACTCTTATTATAATAGGTATGTATTCAATCTGCTGGGGCTGGATGCCGTTCTCACTTGAGATTGACCAGACATTCATCGGTGCCGTGCTGACAGCTATCGGTTACTCCATCAACGATAAGGTGGTTATATTTGACCGTATCCGTGAATTTACCGGTCTTTACACCAAGCGTAGTCGCAAGCAGTTGTTCAACGATGCCCTTAACACCACTCTGGCACGTACCATCAACACGTCAGTAAGTACATTGATCGTGCTGTTGGCCATCTTCTTCCTGGGTGGAGACAGCATCCGCAGCTTTGCATTCGCAATGATCCTGGGTGTTGTATTCGGCACATGCTCATCACTGTTCGTTGCTGCTCCTACTGCCTATCTGGTCATGAAAAAGACCAAGAAGGAAAAGGATGAGGCAGCCAAAGCGTAAAAAATAATTACAACTTTTTGACCGGGGCCCGAAAAATCAGGCTCCGGTTATTTTTTTCGTTAAAAATTTTTCACATTTCAATGAAATAACGATATTTGTATCCAACCAATAATTAATGCAAATGAGATCAAGACTTCTATTTTCAGTAGTCATGTCGGTAGTTATTTCACTTCCGGCCGTAGCCCAAAAAGCCAACACAGACTCAATCAAAGCCGAAATGGACAAGATTGAGATTACCAATCAGGGAATGAAACAGGTCATTGAGAACCATAAGAAAGGTGTGATCAAAGGCAATCTGGAATCAATGAACCTTCTCGCTCTGGAATGCATTTCGGGAAAATATGTAAAACAGGACATACAGATGGGCCTCTCTCTGTTGGAGGATGCAGCTAACCAGGACTATGTGGAATCACAATACAACCTGGGCAACTATTTCTTCATTTTCTGGAAAAACAGACCGACCAATGACAAATATTTCTCACAAGGCGTAAAATGGCTCAAGAAAGCAGTCAAGGGCGGCAACAATCTTGCCATAATCATGCTGGCCCGATTCTACAGCGACTATGGTATTTACAAGAAAGAACCTTCGTACGTGGACGGAGGTATAAAGATGCTTGAAACCTATCCCAAAATCAGTGAAGTAAGCAAAAAAGATGAAGATGTCCTGAATGCCCAGGCCTGGTTAGGAAACATCTGTCTTGGCAAATGGCGTCTGAATAATGACACCATAGCACTGCGTGATGCCAAGAAATGGTATCAGACACTCCTCAAGTCTGATTTGGAATTCCCCAATTACACTCCTTATATTGATTCTCTACAGACAGTACTGAGCATGGGAGTACCTTTGAGAATTGATCCTATGCCAACAGCCGAAGTTATAGAGAGTTCCAAGAACAGCAACAACGGAATGGGTGGATTCGGTGGAATGGGTGGATTCGGCGGCGGCGGATTCCCCGGTGGTATGATGGGTGGCGGCGGAGCTCCTCAGGGTCCTCAGGGCCCGCGTCCCCCTCAGGCAATATTTGTGGGCGGAAATCAGGCCATGCAGCAGTTTATCCGCAACAACACATTCTATCCTGACAACCTTAAGGACCAGAAAATAACCGGCCGTGTCACAATAAGCTTTACGATTGATAAGGACGGTTCAATGATAAATCCGGTCATTACCAACAATGCCGAGGTCTTTATCATGGATAAGGAAGCTCTCAGGACCGTAATGATTATGCCTGACTGGATTCCTGCAGAAGACGAGAACGGAAATCCGGTCCAGTCCAGACAGACAACAACAGTCAACTTCGGTTCAGGCGGCGGCATGGGAGGAATGAGATTCTGACAGACATCACACATAGAGTAGGACTGCTCCTTCTGATTTGTTACAATAACACACAGAAGGAGCAGTCCTGTTTTTCCAAATGCATATACAACGCATATTTTATTGCATATATACGGCATAATTAATAATATACGCCAATTCAACTGCTAAATAGGTTTAAAGACGAATATCAAAAGGAATAAAATTGTAATTTTGTGACGTTTTGTTATGCAAAATCAATAAACACTATACAAAATTATGACAGTTAAAGAATTGGATCAGGTTGTTGTCCGCTTCTCTGGCGATTCCGGCGACGGAATGCAGTTGGCCGGCAACATCTTCTCCACTGTTTCGGCTACGGTCGGAAACAGTATCAGTACCTTCCCTGACTATCCT
>CAJOLR010000082.1 GCA_905235565.1 uncultured Bacteroidaceae bacterium
ACTCTTACCTATAACCTCGGCTATCCTTGATATTGTGGCCTGTGCCTGAAGCAGTACCATAATCGTATATCTCTGTTCCTTTGTCAAGTGCTTATATCCTATTTCGTGCAATCCTTTTCTAATTCATGACAATAAAGTTATCTATTATCTTATCGTCAACATCCCAATTGTTGCACTTTGAAATAGAATTCAGCATTGCTATCACTACATGAAATCAGAACTGAAATGCACAATAAGTTTAATAAAAACAATAATCCTTTGCTGCCTCTCATTTGTTTTTCAAAATGTTTGAACAAATATATGGATAATAACTGAGTTTGTTTTACTCCCGGACAGGACAAAATCGGGACAAATGGCCGGAGCGGGTGGCATCTAAATAACCGTAAGCGGCACAGGAACTTACTTTTTTACTATTTTTGCGGTAATATGACAATTGAGGAGATTTACAGCAGGCTAAGTGAGTGCGCCGGGGTTACTACCGACAGCCGCAAGTGCGGGCCGGGACTGATGTTCTTTGCACTGAAGGGTGAGCGTTTTGACGGCAATGAGTTTGTGCGCGGAGCGTTGGAGCAGGGCTGTCCGTATGCCGTTATGGATAATGCCGGCCTTTATGATGCGGCCGATGGGCGTATGATACTGGTGGATAATGTGCTGTTAACCCTGCAACAGGTAGCCGCTTTTCATAGGCGCCGGTTAGGGACGCCTGTTATTGGCATCACCGGAACCAACGGTAAGACCACCACCAAGGAACTTACCAATGCCGTGATGGGCACAACTTACAATGTGCTCTGTACTCAAGGTAATCTTAATAACTCAATAGGCGTTCCGCTTACGGTCCTGGGACTTAAGCCGGAGCATCAGTATGCCATTGTGGAGATGGGGGCAAGCCATCCCGGTGATATAAGGGAACTTGTAGAGGTCAGCCAGCCTGACTACGGACTGATTACCAATGTGGGTAAGGCCCATCTGCTGGGATTCGGGTCATTTGAGGGCGTAAAGCGTACCAAGGGTGAACTCTATGACTGGCTGCGTGAGCATAAAGGGACGGCTTTCGTAAACCGTGACAATAAGCACTTGCAGCAGATGTGCCAGGGGCTGCCGATTATTGAGTACGGCAAACCCGGGCAGGACGGACTGCTGGTTGAGGGCGATGTGCTGGAGTGTAACCCGTTTGTAAAGTTCCGCTGGCGCAGAGGCAGCGGGCAGTGGCATACGGTCCAGACCAACCTGATAGGGGCTTATAATGTTGACAATGCACTGGCCGCAATAACCGTAGGTCTGCATTTCGGGGTTACCGAGGCTGATGCATCGGCCGCCGTTGCCGGATACAAGCCTCAGAACAACCGCTCACAGCTTACTGAGACCGGGCGCAATCATCTGGTAGTGGATGCATATAACGCCAATCCCACCAGCATGGCCGCAGCAATTGATAATTTCAGCATGATCCAGGCACCGGACAAGATGCTGATTCTGGGTGATATGCGTGAACTGGGCGATGTGTCGCAGGCCGAGCATACCAACATCGTGGATATGCTCAAGCGCAAAGGATTCACTCAGGTATGGCTTGTGGGCAGTGAGTTCGGGAAAGCCGCCCAGGGGGCTGGATTCAGACTATTCCCGGATGTGGAGGCTGTAAACGTGGCGCTGGGTAAAGAGCCCGTTGTAGGAAAGACTATCCTGATAAAGGGCTCCAACAGTATAGGATTAACCAAAACAATAACCAATTTATAATTATGAAGAAACTGGCAGTTCTTTTTGCATGTGTTATGTTGTGCGGTGTTATGTCCGCACAGTTGAAAGTCTCCGTTATGGGTGACTCTTACTCTACATTCACGGGTTCCATGCCCCGGTATTATGACACATTCTATCCCAACCAGTTCTGCGGTGTTACAGAGCAGAGCCAGCAGTGGTGGGCTCAGGTAATAGCCAAGAACGGATGGGTGCTTGAAAAGAATGACTCATGGTCAGGCAGTACAGTGTGCTGCCGCGGTTACAATCATGACGATTACTCTGACCGCGCATTCGTGACCCGCCTGAACTGCATCGGCGCTCCCGATATACTGTTCATATTCGGCGGAACCAATGATGACTGGACACACGAGCCCTTTGGTGACTACAAGTACTCCGGCTGGACCAAGGAGGATCTCTATTTCTACCGTCCGGCATTTGCCTATCTGCTTGACAACCTTAAGAAACTCTATCCCAAGATGAAGATATACTCACTCCTGAATGACGGAATGAGTGAGAACCTGGGTGAGTCAATGAGGGAGATATGCAAGCACTACGGTGTGCCCGTAATTGCAGTGGAGGGCATTGAGAAGCGCATGAACCATCCCACCGCCGCCGGCATGACCAAGATTGCCGGGCAGGTACAGGCTTTCCTGGACGCTGAGAAGAAGTGATATGGCCAGAATCATGGGAATCATAAACGTGACTCCTGACTCATTCTGGAGCGGGTCACGTGTGCAGGACAAGACCACTCTTGTGGAGCGTGTCCGGCAGATGATTTCCCAGGGGGCCGATGCCATAGACGTGGGTGGCTGCTCCACACGTCCTAACGCAGTCCAGGCCACTGCAGATGAGGAGATGGAGCGCCTGGAGTGGGGGCTTGATGCCATTAGGACGGAGTTTCCTGATATACTGTTGTCGGTTGACACCTACCGCCCGGATATTGCTGAGCGCTGCATCCGAGAGTGGAGCGTGAATATCATAAATGATGTTTACGGTGGCAACGAA
This sequence comes from uncultured Bacteroidaceae bacterium, assembly GCA_905235565.1. Lineage (GTDB taxonomy): Bacteria > Bacteroidota > Bacteroidia > Bacteroidales > Bacteroidaceae > Colenecus. The sequence goes on from CAJOLR010000082.1 coordinate 2,737, forward strand.
GATATGTATAAGGTGGTGGCAGATACGGGAGTACAGTATGTGCTCATGTGGTCTGAAACCATCAAGGAGGATCCCGTAAGTGAGATGATGTCATTCTTTAAGGAGAGGCTGCAGATTATGGAGAAGGCCGGCGTGGATGTAAACCGTCAGGTGATTCTTGACCCCGGATACGGATTCGGTAAGAGTCTTGAGCAGAACTATACCATACTGGCTCATCAGGCTGAGCTGCGTAAGCTGGGGCTTCCGGTATTATCGGCACTCTCACGCAAGTCTATGGCCTGGAAACTGCTGGAGATAACCCCTGAAGAGGCTCTTCCCGCTACGGTTTCAATGAATACGATAGCTCTTCTGAACGGTGCCGACTGGATCCGCGTGCACGATGTCCGCGAAGCAGTCCAAGCCGTCAGGATAGTGCAGGCACTAAAAGCAAATTATTAACATGGGTGATTATTTTGATTTATTCGGCATTAAGGACCTGATAGACGTATTGTGCGTATCGCTGCTACTGTTCTATCTCTACAGACTGATGAAGAGGACAGGTTCACTCAATATGTTCATCGGCATACTGGTGTTCATATTTGTGTGGATGATAGTATCCCAGGTCCTTAAGATGCAGTTGTTGGGTGCCATACTGGACAAGTTGGTCGATGTGGGCGTGATAGCGCTGATTGTGCTTTTTGCCGATGATATCCGCCATTTCTTCAGGGACATCGGCACATCAACCCGTACCCGCAAGCTGTTCCATTGGCTGGTCAGAAGGCGCAGTGCCAATAACGATGCCGCCAAATGGGAGCCCGTGGTCAAGGCCTGCGACAGCATGAGCCACCATAAGGAGGGCGCATTGATAGTGATTGGGCAGAATGATGAACTGCACGATGTGATAGCCACCGGTGAGACTGTCAACGCCAATGTCAACCAACTGCTCATTGAGAACATTTTCTTCAAGAACAGCCCTCTCCATGACGGAGCCATGATCATTGTGAGCGACAGAATAGAGTCGGCAGCATGCATATTGCCTCTGTCGCAGTCAGAAGAGCTGCCCAAGGCTTTCGGACTGCGTCACCGCTCGGCAATGGGTATTGCCGAGAAGACCAATGCTGTAGCGGTGGTGGTATCGGAGGAGACAGGACAGATAACGGTTTTCTATAAGGGTTCTTTCCAGAGGAACTTGACTGCGGAGCAACTGACACAGTTCCTGGTGGAGAATGTCAGATAGAATATTGTCTTATGTGTCAAACTGTCAGCCGGGGTGACATAATCGGCCCCGGTTGCGGTTTGGCACATTTTTGGCTCTATACCATGTGCCCGATGAGGGGCTTTTAGACAGAAAGACAAATAACTTAAAACATAAGATTATGAACATTAAACCGTTAGCAGACAGAGTTCTGATTCTTCCGGCAGCAGCCGAGGAGAAGACCATCGGCGGAATCATTATCCCCGATACAGCCAAGGAGAAACCCCTTAAGGGTGAGGTAATTGCAGTAGGTAACGGCACCAAGGATGAGACAATGGTTCTCAAGAAGGGTGACCAGGTACTGTATGGCAAATATTCAGGCACCGAGCTTGAAGTTGAGGGTGAGAAATACTTGATTATGCGTCAGAGCGACGTTCTGGCAGTGGTTGAAAAATAATAAGGAGATACAATTATGGCAGCAAAAGAGATACTTTTCAATACAGATGCCCGTGACCTTATGCGTCAGGGTGTTGACGAGCTTGCAAATGCAGTCAAGGTTACACTTGGACCTAAGGGCCGCAACGTTATCATAGAGAAGAAGTTCGGTGCTCCCCAGATCACCAAGGACGGCGTTACTGTAGCCAAGGAGATTGAGCTGGCCGATTCATTCAAGAACACAGGCGCTCAGTTGGTAAAGAGTGTTGCCTCCAAGACCGGTGAGGATGCAGGTGACGGTACAACAACCGCTACCGTTCTGGCTCAGAGCATCGTAAATGTAGGTCTTAAGAATGTTACCGCCGGTGCCAATCCTATGGACCTTAAGCGCGGTATAGACAAGGCCGTTGCAGCTGTTGTTGAGAACATCAAGAAGCAGTCAAAGGCTGTTGGTGACAACTTTGACAAGATTGAGCAGGTTGCCACAATCTCTGCCAACAACGATGCCGAGATTGGTAAGCACATTGCCGAGGCTATGCAGAAGGTTTCAAAGGATGGTGTTATCACCATTGAGGAGGCCAAGGGTCGTGACACATACATCGACGTAGTTGAGGGTATGCAGTTTGACCGCGGTTATCTGTTATCTGTCATCATACTTTGTAACCGATACCGAGAAGATGAACTGCGTTATGGAGAATCCTCTGATCCTTATCCATGACAAGAAGATATCAAACCTGAAGGACCTGCTTCCTATCCTGGAGCCCGCAGTACAGAGCGGCCGTCCTCTGCTGATTATTGCCGAGGATGTTGACTCAGAGGCTCTGACCACACTGGTTGTAAACCGTCTGCGTTCAGGTCTTAAGATCTGCGCCGTAAAGGCTCCGGGATTCGGCGACCGCCGCAAGGAGATGCTTGAGGATATCGCCGTGCTGACAGGCGGATTTGTAATCAGCGAGGAGCGTGGCGTAAAGCTGGAGCAGGCTACAATGGATATGCTTGGCACAGCCGAGAAGATTACCATCACCAAGGATAACACCACTATCGTTAACGGTAAGGGTGAGAAGGCCAAGATTGCCGACCGCGTAGCTCAGATCAAGGCTCAGATCAAGACCACCACAAGTGACTATGACAAGGAGAAACTCCAGGAGCGTCTTGCCAAACTGTCAGGCGGTGTTGCAGTCATCAAGGTAGGTGCACCCAGTGAGACTGAGATGAAGGAGAAGAAGGACCGCGTTGAC
>CAJOLR010000083.1 GCA_905235565.1 uncultured Bacteroidaceae bacterium
AGTCTGTTGACTCGATCTGAAATCTGTGCCATTATTTATCTTGTTTGTTATTGTTAATATAATCTATCATGTTTTCCGCCACCTGTACTGTCTTGGACATCTGCCGCTTCAGCTTTCTGGCAAACAGCCATGCCCTGAGTTCAAACAGCAATCCCAACGGGAATACTATGCCTACCAGCCTGTTTGCCCATTTTCGTTCAAAAGGAGCCTGTATTCCATGTATCTGAAGGATTGGGAATCTGTTCAGCATATCCAGTTCCACACGGTCACGGCTGTTGCTCATCTCCATGATGACGCTCTCCAGCTTACCGTTCAGTTCATCCAGTGACGATGACTCTATCCGGCCGAAAAAGAGATTGAAGTAATTGGGTACCGACGAAAGCAGCGCAGACTGTTCAAGCTCTCTTCCTGATGTCTTTATTTCTTCCAGGAAACCAAGGCATTCGCCCCTGTCAGGATCATCAATAACCACATCCTTGGGTACCACATGTCGGCTGACTTTTGTTCCGAACCAATACCTGAAGAACTCCACTATCACATCAAACTGGAAAAGTGTGGAATCACCATTGGCCTTAATCGTAAAGAACACGCTCAACGGGGACAGCACCATAACGCTGAACCAGCATCCCACTATGCTCCACTCTCCCTCACGGAACATCTTTTCGCCCGATACCGACGTAAGATAGAACAGAATGAACGTGAATACCGAAACAATGGCCGGAATACCCAAACCTCCTTTTCTGATGATGGCTCCAAGCGGGGCTCCGATAAAGAAGAATATGAGTATTGACAGTGAGTTGGTTATCTTTTTCATCCACTCTATCCAATGCTTGCGTATAGTCTTGTCACCGTAATACATGTTGGTGCTCTTGATAGCCAGATCGGAAGCCTGGGTCTGTATCTTGGTTCGCATCTGATTCGTAATCTCCAATTGCTTGCTTCGGCTTGATACGGCATATACGCTATCCGCGTTGATAAGCTTGGATGTCAGCTTTTCGTACGCCAATGAATCACTTTTCTGCATACGATAGGTATTCATGGCCGTAACCCTGTATTCCGCCATATTGCCCCTGCCTATGCTGTCCTGATTGGCAGAGAGAGAGTCTATGGTGTGTTTAATCTCATTCATGTTCTTGCTCATGGCCTGAGAACTGACAAGCGCATCCGGNGTTAAACTCCAGCAGGATGTGTTTTTCCCTGAAGCTCTCCCGGCGGTAGGGTTTTCCACGATTATCCACTACTCCGTCCTGACCAAACTGCTCGCCGTTGTAAAGGTGAAGATACAGGTGCTGCTTATCGGAAGTGGTCTCAATGTAACCGGAGTCCGATACTATCACGTTAAGATTCTCATATCCCTTACGATGGTCATAGATAACCACATCATACAGCATTCCGGACTCAAAATCCTTGTGCTTGACATACATGTTGAACCCCTGGATCTGATTGTAGAACACGCCTTCCGGTATTTCCAGTTCAGGGTTCTTTTCATTTATGGTAAATATGAGCGAATATAGGTTCTTGGCTGCATGCGGTACAGTTACATTCTGGAAATAGAACGATACTCCGGCAAGCAATATGGAGAACACCATCAACGGGCGCATTATCCTGAGCAGTGGTATGCCGGAGGTTTTCATGGCCAACAGTTCCAGACGCTCTCCGAAATTGCCGAATGTGATAAGCGAAGCCATCAGTACGGCTAAAGGTAAAGCCTGCGGCACCAAAGTCAAAGCAAACTCCCAGAAGAACTTGGCCAGCATCGCAAAGCTCAGGCCTTTACCCACGATATCTTCGGCATAGCGCCAAAGCACGTTCATGAGAAGTACGAAAAGACAGATGGCAAACGCTGCCACAAACAGCAGCATGAAGCTTTTCAAGATGAAGATATCAAGTCTTTTCGGTCTCATTCAGACGTGCAAAATTTCCGAACTGCGAAGGTACGAAAAATTTGCATGATATTTTACCAGTTAGGATTATTTCAGCTTTCTACAGACCGCAACGGCGCAGGGCATCCATTGAGGTATCCCAAAGGCTCCGGACATCATCCTCGGAATCCGGGTCGGCAAAATCTATCACCTCCAGCGAATAATTTGAAGTGAGGTCATTCTTGAGTATGCGCATCTCGAAATATGTACCTGGCTCATCGTCAAGCCAATGGAAGCGCACATATGTATTCTGGCGGGAGTTGATCAGTTCGGCATCGCGTGACTCATGTTTTCCCCACATGAAACTGAAGTTCTTTCCATCGGCCTGAACATCATCTGCAAACCATGAAGTCAGTCCAGGCGCGGTAGCTATCGCTTCCCATATCATAGGCACTGACTGCGAACTCAATCCATATTCCAAAACAACTCTGATCTTGGTCGGTATAGTTTTTTCGGTAGCCATATTGATTCTTTTGTTCTATCACAAAGAAATATTAAAATCTTTTAATTTCCAAAAGAATAAGTAACATTTTTCCAATAAAAAATTGGACTGTAAAAGTTGCATGTGTCAAAAAACGGCATTACCTTTGCACCCGCTTATATGGCGATGGCGGGATAGCTCAGCTGGTTAGAGCGCATGATTCATAATCATGAGGTCCCCGGTTCAATCCCGGGTCCCGCTACGAAATGGAGGTCCAAGGGCCTCCTTTTTTGTTGCGGGATCACGGGATTTAGCCGGATTTACCTTTTATAAATAATTAAAGGGTTAGTTACGGGAAAAAGTGTAATTTTGTGGTGCTTTTGCTAAGTGGAGTTTACAATTTAAATAGATACTTATGGAATTAATGGAGCAGATCATTGCGCGGGCCAAGCAGAACAGGCAGCGCATTGTGCTGCCGGAAGGTACCGAGGAGCGTACTCTTAAGGCAGCCGACAAGGTTCTGGCCGACGGTGTGGCAGACCTTATCATTATCAGTAACAAATCAGAGATTGAGGGACTCGCATCACAGTGGGGACTCAAGAACATCTCAAAGGCTACAATCATTGACCCTGAGAACAACCCCAGGAAGGACTATTACGCAAACCTTTTGTTTGAGCTGCGCAAGAACAAGGGCATGACCATAGAGGAGGCTCAGAAGAAGGTTCTTGACCCGCTCTACCTGGGTTGCCTCATCATCAAGAACGGCGATGCCGACGGCCAGCTGGCAGGTGCCCGCAACACTACAGGCAACGTGCTGCGTCCCGCACTCCAGATAATCAAGACCGCTCCCGGCATTTCGGTGGTATCGGGTGCATTCATCATGATAACCCAGACCCCGCAGTACGGTGAGAACGGCATTATGGTATTTGCAGACTGCGCTGTTACCCCGGTGCCCGATGCAGACCAGCTGGCACAGATAGCCGTAGCATCTGCCGGAACCGCAACCGCAGTGGCAGGATTTGCCGAGCCCCGTGTGGCTATGCTGAGTTTCTCAACCAAGGGATCGGCCAAGCATGAGGTTGTAGATAAGGTTACCACCGCACTGCAGAAGGCTAAAGAACTGGCTCCTGACCTTAAGATTGACGGTGAGCTTCAGGCCGATGCCGCAATCGTACCGTCTGTTGGTGCAAGCAAGGCTCCGGGATCGGAGATTGCAGGTAAGGCCAACGTGCTGGTATTCCCCAACCTTGAGGTGGGCAACATAGCTTACAAGCTGGTTCAGCGCATTGGCAACGCCCAGGCCATAGGCCCTATCCTTCAGGGTATAGCACGCCCCGTGAACGACCTGTCACGCGGATGCTCAGTAGATGATGTATATAAGATGATAGCAGTTACAGCCAACCAGGCTATGGCTGCCAAAAAAGCATAATCAAATAAGATGAAGATTCTGGTACTCAACTGCGGCAGCTCGTCTATCAAGTACAAGCTGTTTGACATGGACCGTAACGATGTGATAGCACAGGGCGGTATAGAGAAAATAGGTATGGCCGGCTCTTTCCTTAAGCTGACAGACAAGGACGGACAGAAGGTTGTGATTGAGAAGGAGATTCCCGAGCATACAGTAGGTGTAAAGTTCATATTCGAGATACTTACCGGCAGCCAGTATGGCGTAATCAAATCACTTGATGAGATCAACGCAGTAGGTCACCGCATGGTGCACGGAGGCGAGAAGTTCAACAAGAGCGTCATACTTACTCCTGAGGTTCTGGAGGCTTTTGCTGCCTGCAATGACCTGGCTCCGCTGCACAATCCTGCAAACCTTAAGGGCGTCAATGCCGTGAGCGAACTGCTGCCCGATGTTCCGCAGATAGGCGTGTTTGATACTGCTTTCCATCAGACTATGCCCGATTACGCATATCTGTATGCAATTCCTTACGAGCTGTATCAGAAGTACGGCGTACGCCGCTACGGATTCCACGGAACATCACACCGCTTTGTTTCGGGCGAGATATGCAAATACTTAGGTATTAAGGCCGAAGGCTCCAAGATAATCACCTGCCACATAGGTAACGGCGGTTCAATAACCGCTGTAAAGGACGGCAAGAGCGTGGATACCACAATGGGACTCACTCCTCTGGAAGGCATCATGATGGGAACCCGCAGCGGTGATATTGATGCAGGTGCTGTTACTTTCCTTATGGAGAAGGAGCATCTGGACAGCACAGGTATGTCAAACCTCCTGAACAAGAAATCCGGTCTGCTGGGCATATCGGGCGCATCATCCGATATGCGTGAGGTAACCGCATCAATGGAGGCCGGCAACGAGCGTGCCGCTCTGGCCAAGAAGATGTACGCTTACCGCATCAAGAAATACATAGGCGCGTTTGCTGCAGCAATGGGCGGCGTTGACGTAGTTGTATTCACTGGTGGCGTTGGCGAGAACCGCCATGAGGTCCGTGAGGCCGTATGTGAAGGAATGGAGTTCCTGGGCATAAAGCTGGATAAGGAGCAGAACGCCAGGATCATGTTCGGCAAGGACGGCATAATCAGCACCGCAGACTCAAAGGTCAAGGTAGTAGTTCTCCCAACCGATGAGGAGCTGATGATTGCTCAAGACACATTGGCGCTGATAAATTGAGAATTGAGAATTAAAAAAGCTGCCTTTAGGGGCAGCTTTTTTATTAACCGTTGTATTTTCCCATAAACAGAATCAGGCCATTTACTTTATCTACAATTGCATAGTAGAAAGGATGGTCGGCCTGAAAAACATTCCGTGGAGGCTGTTGCGCGTTGCCCGGATTTGCTGTTGCCCATCCAATCAAAGTTGCAGCTGAGGCTTCCGAGCCTTCTTCATCCAAGGTTATAGCTGCCTTATGAAGAATCATTGATACAAACACAGGTTTATCTGTCATAGGCGCAAAGTCGCTTGAGGAAATAAACATCTTATTCATACCGAGGGCATTCATAATGGGGCTCATATCATAAGGAGAACTCTGCTCCACCTTGAACTTGGGAATTGAAACATACACCTCGTCTTTAGTCAAGTTAGAAAACAGTCCATTCCATCCGGTTTCCATGATTCTCGTCAAGGCTTGGTCTGAAGCTCCAGCTTCCGGAAGGAGCACCTGAAAAGCGAAACTGCCGTTTCCATAGGGGAGCTCCAGTAGAGACATTCCATCCAGTCTCGAAAAGTTGAGTTGCTCAATTTTTCTCATCATCCGGATATCCACAATCCCTCCGTTGTCTTTTGTGAATTTTGCATCTTCTGTATTCTCCTTATAGAATGGACTGCTCCATCCGCCCTTGAAATAAATTGCATTCATTAAATATAACACCGCATCAGAAGATACATTATCCAAAATCTTAGGTATCATGCCATGTGTCTTTTGATTACACCAGCCATTTATATAATCCAGCACTTCGGCAGAATTCGAAAAATCAAATGACGAGACTTCGGCAAGGTATTCACTCTTAAGTGTGTCGGAATAACTCCGTTTTATTTCTCCGTTCTTATTAGCCACCATTGCATTTGCAGTTTGCAAGGTTACGGTATAGTCCCACGATGGGGACTTTGACAGTATCTGATGGCAGTAATCATTCACGGCATCTATGTCATCACCATATCCTAAAGCATCCATTATCTCCTTTGCGGTCTCACATTGTGTGCCGTTCAATAACTATAATAGTTTCGCTTTTTAATACAGTCGCCTAAGTTAAAAAATGAATAACTTAGCAGACATGAAGAAGGCTAGAAGAAAATATGATGCAAGCTTTA
>CAJOLR010000084.1 GCA_905235565.1 uncultured Bacteroidaceae bacterium
ACTCATCCTGATGCCGGACAGGCTGAAATGCACAAACAGATAATCGGCCTCGGTATCAGTGTCATCGGCCTGATTGTAACGGATCAGGAACCGTCCGTTGTGGTCATAATCAAATGTGTATGCCGTATGCCGCTTGTCCCGCATCAGGGTGGCGTGGTAGTAAGGGTCATGGAATGCTATCCTGTCAACGTTCAGGTTCATGTCATACATGTTTACCACCTCAAAACGGCGGAACTCGTTGCCGGCAGGGAATATCAGCTCCCTGCAGTGCTCGTAAATAAGCCTGTCGCCGGTATAGTAGGTAGGATTGGGGTTGATTACGGCATTGTCAAGACGACGGTTCTGCATGATGACGGTATAGATTTCCCTGTCTGGGTCCGTTACATTGAGTCCGTTCAGGACAATGCTCATGTTGAGCTGCTGATTTGATTTATGCGTATCAATATCAGTATTTCCGCTTATGGTCGCCGAGAGATTCTGTTTATCTTCCGAAACCAGGAACCTGAACCATGCCACCTCCCGACCGTCCTCACGTATCGACAGACGATAGTTGCCTGACAGCTTGAACCTTACATTGTCATCGGGTAGTGTAAGGGTGTAATGAGTGTAATCAAATGTGGTGTTCAGGGAATTCTGCCAGTCATCTATCGGCTGGTCATTGAAACCGTCCATGTATTCTGACTCCAACAGGTCCGAAGGCTTCCATTGGGCATCGCAGTGTGTCACGGAATAAGTAAAACGGTGATATCTGTGTGACATTTCATCGAACGAGAATTCAATGCTCTCGTCGCTGTCCAATCTGATTACCGGCAGACGTTCCCATTCCCCGCACGAAATGACCCGCAGGGTGTTTATGTGTTCCGATGTCGTGCCCATCCACTGCGCATCGGCCCTGACAGACGGCATCAGCAGCGAAAGAGCCAGGCAAGTTCCTTTTATGATGTTTGAATAACTCATCCCATATTATCAATTGTTTTCAAATATAGTTATATTTGCATAAACAAGAATGCGTTTTTTCAGACAATTAGATATTAACCTTATACTTATGCTTATGAAAAGATTCTTTTCGGCAGTAATTCTGTCGGTGGCAATGCTGGCAACATCAGCAGCGCAGGAGTTGAACAACTTCAATTTCAGAGGTCGTCAACAGGTGGTCTCACCTGAAATCAACGGTGAAAAGGTGACTTTTCGTTTAAACGCCAATTATGCTACAGTGGTCAACCTTCAGGGTAACTGGTTGGAGGGCACCGTCGTAATGCAGAAAGGCCAGAACGGTGTGTGGGAGGTTACACTTGACACCCCGTCGCCTGAAATCTACACATATAATTTTGTGGTTGACGGTGTGTCTGTAAATGACCCTCAGAACTATCTGGTACAGCGTGACGGAACCCGTTACCTGAATATGCTTATGGTACCCGGAGAGCGCTCGGAGAACTATTTTGAGGCTAATCAGCGCGGTACAGTAGCTTATCGCTGGTATGACAGCAAGATACTGGGTATAAACCGCCGTCTCACGGTATATACTCCTTACGGATATGAGACCAGCGGCAAGAAATACCCTGTTCTCTATCTGCTTCACGGAGCAGGTGGCGATGAGGAGGCCTGGACATCAATGGGCCGTACTGCCCAGATTCTGGACAACCTGATTGAGAAGGGGCTGGCTCAGCCTATGATAGTTGTAATGCCTAACGGAAACCCTGGACAGCAGGCAGCACAGCCTCTGGGTTTGCCCGAAAAGCAGATTGACCGCCGCGACCCGAATATGGCCGATGCATTCGTAAAGAGTCTCTGTACGGAAATTGTACCTTTCATAGAGAAAAACTACCGTGTTATTGCCAAACCTGAATCACGTGCCATTGCAGGTCTGTCAATGGGCGGAGGCCACACCATCACCGCAACCAACCTGTATCCCGCCATGTTTGACTGGATTTGCCCGCTGTCAGCTGCAGGCAGTTCAACCTCTGAGCAGATTACAGCACTCAAGAAAGCAGGCGTAAAACTCTATTTCCTGGCTTGCGGTACCAGTGATTTCCTGTGGGATAATTCGGTTACTCTTGACAAGACCATGACAGACTGCGGTCTGGAGCATACCTTCTTTAAATCAGACGGAGGTCACGTATGGGCCAACTGGCGTCTCTATCTGAATACATTTGCTCCTCTGCTCTTTAAATGACGAATCAGTTTAAGAGTGAAGAATAAAGATTGGCTAATGCGGTGGCTGTTACGGTTGAGTTGTAACGGCTGCCGCTTATCTTTTTGGCATGTTCCGATGAGCGTTTGAACAGGTCTTGGTCTGTAAGGATGCGCTCCAGGGCATCGGCCAAGGCGTCAGGCGTGTTGGGAGTGTATGTCAGACCGGCTTCGTCAAGTATCTCGGGGAATGAACCGGTTGAGGGCTCTACGGCCGGACGTCCGGCGGCAAAGGCTTCACAAAGATACAGACCTACACACTCATTGAATCTCAGAGGATTGGACAGCACGGTTATGTCACGATAGAATCCGGGATGCCGCTGCCAGTTGTACTGCTCCTCTATTATGACATCACCACTGTAGGGTTTCAGGGTGCGGCGTACCTTGCGCATGAAACGCTTGTCGGGGCTCATGAATCCGCCTCCAATGCGGAGCTTGAGGCCGGGAACGCTGCCGCGTTTCTTCAGGAGCACGAAAGCATCGGCCAGGATATCCAGACCATCTGATGAGTTCATGCGGTAGAAGAATCCTATGGTTGGCTCTTTGGGCCAGGAACCGGTGCTGTAACGGTCTATGTCTATACCCGGATAAATGATTTCCGGTTGCGGAAGGCCGGGCATGCGGAGGGCTGCTATGTCGGCATAATAGCGGCTGGTTGTTATGAACTTATCGACATAACGGGAGTACCCGGTAATGCTGTTCCATGCCCTGTCAGCATACTGTTTCTCCAGTCCGTCAAGCCAGACCTCCTCATCCTGTATGGAGCATACTATGGGTATATCCAGCGCTTTCTTGAGTTCACGGGCTATTCCGATGATAAGGGTGGAGGAGAGCTGTATCACATCCGGCTTTTCCTGACTTACATACTCTACAAGTCCGGCACAGCCTTTAAGGAATGCCGGATCATCACCCTCAATCATACTCAGGGTCATGCCCTCCATACCACCTGCGCTGGTGGTGCCGGAAAGAGACGATGCCAAACCCAGCAGCGGGCGTGCGCTCAGCAGTCGGCCAAGCCACCGGGGTGCATGTCCTTTCAGTTTCTGGTCAACATAAAACGATGTGGCCGGAAAGAATATGGGGGAGTTTCCCTGGAGTGAGCCTATATGGTTAAGTGGCAGATATAGCGGCATGATGGTCACATCATGGCCGGCATGGTGCAGAGCCTGCGCCTGCAGGTTGTCACGGAAGCAGTTGCCGCAATAGTAACCGTCGCCCGATCCGGGGGTGACGAAGAGTATCTTCACTTTACAGTCTCGCTGAAACGGTGGGTAGGGTTGGGGCGTCCCGGCTGCAGATAGCGCCATGCCGTAACCTCATCGGTGTAGCGGCCGCCTACTGCCTTTACCAGCTCGTCGCGGACCAGACGGTCCAGATATTCCGGAGTGCATTCCACCCTTGCGTTGATTATCAGATGCAGGTCGTCGCTACGGCCGGCACTGCTGCGCAGTGTCAGGGTGCAGTCTGGGCCGGTAAGATTACCTACGGCATATTGCTTGCCGTTCTCGGCAATCACCTTTACATGGCCTGTACGCAGGTTCTCGGCGGTAAGACGGCTTTTTAGTCCGTTCATAAGGTCCGATAGCAGGGCATCCCAGTCAGCATCGCTGCCATGCAGGTTTACCGTGCCGTTGAGCCATCCCAGTACAGCCTCGCCGTGGGCGTAACGGTCATAGTCTATGTCAAGCAGCTGACGGCCTGATTCAGTACGGCTGGATACATATTCCATCCATTCGTCTATGCCCTTGTCGGCATTGGCGCTGGCGGTCATCACAGTGGCGTTCCTGAACCTGCGTTCTGTTTCCTGAAGGAGATTGGCCAGACTGTCTGCAGTCAGGGTGTCGGTCTTGGTGATAAGTATCACATCGGCCTCCTCAAGCTGTTTGACATATATGTAGGCGGCATCATCATGCAATCCGCCGTTACCTCCTTTAAGTATGGAACCAAGGCGTTCGGGATCGGCCAGTACTGTGAATGGCGATACCAGAACATCTGTTGAATGGAATTTCTTGAGCGGTTGTATGATTGTGGCCGACAGATCGGCGCAGCTGCCCACCGGCTCGGCCAGTATGACATCGGCCTGAATCTTGCTGTTTATGTCATGGATTGCATCGGTGAAACCGTTGAAATTGCAGCAGAAACAGCTTCCTGCCACCTCGGCAACCGACAGTCCGGACTGTGCCAGCAGACGGCTGTCCACAAGTTCTGGAGCCTGGTCATTGGTAATGAGTCCCACACGCTTTCCCTGTTTTATCAGTTTCAGGGCTACACTCCATATCAGAGTGGTCTTGCCTGCACCTAAGAATCCTCCGGTAAGTATAAGTCTTGTCTTGTTCATATAGGTTTATTTATTGCATTCGCAGTTATTATTCTCTTTACGCGTCATTACAGGCTCAACCACATATTTAAAGAACAGGGCGGCCAGTGAGCTGCCGATAATGGGGGCCAGTACATATACCCAGAACCAGCCACCCGACTGATCGGGCAGGGCGGCGCGACCCCACGCCGTTGCCAGACCTGTGGATATGGAGAAAGCCATGTCTTATAATGTTCTAGTGAAGGAAGCCTATCGACTGATTGATGATGTTCCTCGCGACAAGATCGCGCAGGTCGTTGTCGT
>CAJOLR010000085.1 GCA_905235565.1 uncultured Bacteroidaceae bacterium
CTGGAGAATGTGTTATTTGAGAATGAAAACCAATATGCCTGGAAGGACTCCACTCTCGCGATAGTCGCGAAATAGGGGTTTGGCAGGCTTGACTACATAGGTTGATTAGGGAAACAAAAACAAAATAAGAAATATGGATAATACGACTAAAGAACAACTTAGAGAACTTGTAACCAAGGGTTTTAAGCAGCGTTACGGAACGCATCCTGATAAGCAGGCTTTACTGAGACTGCTAAGTGAATTAAGGCGAATAGATGTAGCCGGATATGCAGGCTATTACTTGATGGCTTACATGATATTCAAAGAAACAGCCTTTTCATATGGCATTAATATTTGGCCCAGAGGTGCAATGGCATCATCAATTGTTTGCTATAGCATAGAGTTGACAGAAGTGGATCCGTTACGATTTGGACTCCACTCTGCCAGATTTGTGAATGAAGAGCCACCCAAGTTCCAGTTTGACATTGAGGCAGCGCGTTTTGAAGAGTTCAAGGAGAAAGCAACAGAGTTATTGAAAGATAATCCTGACATACTTGACTATGAAACTGGCTGCAAATATCTGCTTGGCGATTTACAATCTTCAAGCTACTTGAACGGGAAGGATGTCTGCCCACTGCCCCAACCAGAAAACATAGATGATAAAATAGCTGAATATGCCCTGAGCTTTCCGGACACAATGACTCTTTATGAGACCTACAAAGAGAGGAAGAATGGCGCGACCTGGACACCTACCGGTATAGAAAAGCTTGATGAGATTCTGGCACCCACATACGGATTACTGGCATATCAGGAACAGATGTTTGATATAATGAAACTTTGTTTCAACGTGCATGGGACATTGCCGAACAAAGTAAGACTCTCTATACAGCGGGGTGAAACGGGACACATTGAGGAATACAAAAAGGAAGTGCAGCAAATGGTAAAAGACAATGATATTAATGCTGATGCATTTGAAACTATTTGGGGCGTACTTACCTCAAACCCTAAGGCTTTCTTAAAGGCCCATGCGGTTAGCAGGGTTGTATCTAGATTTTTTTATAACCAATAGAGAATATGGGAAAATGGAAAAGAAAGTTTTTGAAACGCAGGAGTTTCTGCGTCTAATCCAAAATGATGAGAACAGAAGGATTGAGTTCCTTGAAGATGTAATTAAGCCAGAAGGCGTTATTAGAATTGACATGAGGGATATAAACCGGGTATTGTCATGTGATGGTCAGATAGCAATAATCAAAGCTGAAGCCGACAATTTTGAAACTGCCTTGAATAACCTTTTAATAAACCCGCCATTAAAGAAAGACATTATCCTTAAGGCAAAAAGGTTACTGTTGTCAATTACTACCCAAAAAGATCTATTATTGGATGATATGGCTTTTCTAAGAGCCTTTCTTGAAGGTTTTAAGAAATGCACTTATAATACGTGGGGGTTGTTTATCAATGCTCATCAAAAAAGCGCCGTAAGTCTGGAATTATGGGCTGTGGGCGTTTAATGAGTGCGTAGCTCATCTGAATGCGTGCGATTTTGGACCGATGCGGGTTTGCCGCCGGTTTTAATCCGGACGTTTTAGGTCTGAAGCTCATGTGTGGCGGGCGCGTAAGCGTCCGCCTTACTTTTGTGCCAGGTGTGCGCTGGTTCTGAAAGCGTCCGTCATTCATGTGCCGTAGCCCGGTGCCTGGTCTTAAAGCGTGCGGAGCACATCTATGCCGGAGCGATGAATGTTTTGAAAGCGTAGGAAGATGGTGTGTCGCTGTGCGATATCCGGTGTGTTTGCGTACGTGGTTCATCTGATCCAGGTGTGTGGCGGGTTTATGTGCGTGCGTCTTTTGTCCGTCGGTGCGATGTTTTGGCTGTGGCGGAACTCTGTGAGATTTGGATATATGGCCCACACCCCTACAGATGCACGTAAATACGGCAATTATGGAGGTTTTGGAGGACTATTATGGCAGGTATACTGATACCAGGTACCACCGGGGGTGATACCTGTTCAAGTCTTATACTCATGGACGGCTCATCCGTACCACCTCCGTACCTCATTCGGTAATTGCCTGAGCGGGAACGGCAGTGAATCCGCGAAGGCGGCCGGACCGCCTGATGCTGATGCTGGTCTGCAGGATGTAGGCGGGACGGGCTCTGTGGGCTGGAGTGTGCAGGCTGGAATGTAGTGAAGGCTCGTGGTCCACAGCCTTGGCCGTGGACCTCGGCCGTAACGGAATGGAGGACTGCTCACGGAATGCCCACTGTGCCTGGCACGCCGGGCAAAGCGAGGCCTGTTGCTGAGCGCACCGAGGCAGGCGGTCTGGGGACGTGTGACGCGGTCATTGTGAAGCGTAAGGACTGACGGATGGTGAAGTGGAAGCCGTGCACTGGAATGGAGTACGGGCTGCGTACCGTGGCGTTTGTTGCAGACTATGCTGAGTATGTAACGGAAGTGGCCGAATTTTGGCAACGTGGTGTGCCCACTTTCGTTAGCCACGGTACCCTGACCGTATGGAATGGAAGCGTGCGGCTGGAACGGAACTATGCGGCAATCCTGAAGCGGAATGATGAACGTGGCCACGTTCACGGACGGCCGGGGAAAACCTGCAGAATGATGCTGTCCTGATACTGCGCCCGCGAGGTTACCATTTTAGATTACGCGCACCGGATGGCGGGATGCGGGCCTTGATGGGCCGCACCCTAAAATGAACCCGGGACGGGTACCGCTGGCGGCTGTGCCGCCGGGGGTGCGCGGACCGCTACCGAGGAGTGACGCGGAGGCAGTACCTGGAGAGGGACGCTGTGCGGACCCGGAAGGTTGTGCCGGAACGTTACGACCCAGCACCCGGAAGGGTTGCGCCTGCTGCTGGCAGCAGGAAGCGCAGGTGCGATACATTTGTTTTTGAGGCCTGACCGCCTGATGCTGGAGCTATTTAACATAGTGGGAATTATTATAAAATGACCGAGTGCGGGAGGGCATTTTGTAATAATTAAGGGTTCCATTATGTTACATAGCGGAAAAGTCTGCACTACTGATGGTGAGCGAACCGGACCAAGATTGTGGCGGCTGCCACAATTAAAACGAGGCGTGGAGCACGATTGCTATATCTATACCTGGAATAGTGCTTGCACCATGGAAGGCATAGATATAACAATGGTGTGGAACTCCTTATTGAATAATCTGCGCTGCGGTTTGAATTGTGCAGGATATTGCTATTTGCAGTTCAGGTGGAGGGAGGCTTGGGGTTTGATGCTGCCCCTATTTGCAGGAGGCTTCACGGGAAGAACAGACAGGGACTGGAACCGGTGTGGCTGCATTGAGGCTGACAGGCGGGCGCATAGAGTTGCAGGGATGAAGGTGTGTGAGGATATTCTATGCGTCCGGCTGACGGCCGACAATCTGATAAGGCATGCATCCAGGCACTGGCTGTTCTGGGTTAAACAAGCCAGACAGTGGCGTTTTGGCGGGAGGTTTGCTCTATATACGGTTACATCGGCTGGAGCGGGATGCGGAGGCCGATGGTTGAGGGCCACTGGCTGCTACCTCTATAGGGCGGGGCCGTAAGTAAAACTCTGCTGCTACTTGCAGAATGTCGGATGGTCTTCACCTACCAGCCCGCGATACTTGGTTATCGGCCGTGAGGGCACCGGTGACTCACTCCTTTTGTTATCTTTGCACCTATATGAAACTGGAGGAGTTCGAGATAAAGGGACGGCGCTGCGTGTATCGGGCTGATGAGCAGCCGGAGGTGCTGCTGGTTGAGGCCATTGATGCCCGGGAGCTGGAGGGATTGGATGCGGAATTATCGGCCATAAAGGATGGCTGTAAGCATCGGCTTGCATATGTCGCCCTGATTGTCGAGGACTGGAATAATGAGCTTGCACCTTGGACGGCAGCGCCGGTATTCGGGAAAGTGCCGTTTGGTGATGGTGCCCGGAATACTCTTGAGATTATTGAAAAGGGTGTGATACCTGAGATGAGGCATCGGTTTGGTTCCCTGAAGGGAGCGGATGTTATCATCGGAGGATATTCATTGGCGGGACTGTTCGCATTGTGGTGCTGCTATGAGTGCGATTTGTTCCAGGGCGTTGCGGCAGCATCGCCATCGGTCTGGTATCAGGAATGGATGAAGTATATCGGAAGCCATAATCCTAATGCTAAGCGTATTTATTTGAGCCTTGGGGATGCTGAGGCTAAGACTAAGAATGCTACCATGGCCACTGTAGAAGAGAACATAAAGGCCATGTATGATTCACTTAAATGTATGCCTGGTGTTGATAGTACACTTGTTTTTAATCCGGGTGGTCATTTCAAGGATCCGGCTTTAAGAACTGCACAGGCTTTTATCTGGGCACTGCGGCCCTAATTAAGCCGCCCCGTAATTATCGGCTTTCGTGAAAGGCGATAGTTACGGGACGGAACCGATGCTGCGCATCGGAGGTTACGCAGGTGCGTTTGTCAGCTGCTTGCGCAGATCCTGGACTTCGGTTTTGAGTTGAGCATTCTCCTTGCAGAGTTGATCAACTGATGTCTTGAGTTCGCCATTTTCCTTTCTCAGGGCTACGACCTCACGGTTTACTGTTGTGAGGTCCTCAATGAGGCGCTTGTTCTCCAGACTGAGAATATCGATGGAATCTTGCATGCTTTTGAGGGCATCATTGCGGCGCTTTCGCTTGCCGGCCAGCCAGCCTACGGCTGCAGTGATGGCTGGCACTAGTATAATATAACCTTAAATTCAGACCATTTTGTCGTAGTATAACTTTATAATACTTTTGTGACAAGATGGAAACAAAGAAGAAACGCGAACGTCACAGCGGGCAAAAGTGGCAATTGATGCAATCAAGGAAAAGGAGACCCTTCAGGAACTGGCATCTAAGTACAAGGTAAGCGCAGTAACAATCAGCAAATGGAAAGCCGAATTCCTCTCCAACAGCGCATTGGCCTTCAGTGGTGAAGCAGATGCTACAAAGAAGGAGGAGGCTCATGAGAAGCAAGTCAAGGAACTTCAGGCCAAGATTGGTGAACTGACCATGGAGCGTGATTTTTTCGTTTATGCCTGCAAGAAAGCCGGTCTAAAGTAGATTTCAGACAGCTTGTGGACAAAGGGCACAAAGGGCTTAGTGTAAGACGTCAGTGCGGTCTGTTGGAAATAAACCGCAGTGAACTGTACTACTCTCCGGTTGGCGAACCGGAAGAGAACCTTGAAATAATGCGACTCATGGACGAGCATCATCTGGAACATCCTACGATGGGTGTTTTGGGAATGCAGGACATGCTCAGGTATGAAGGCTACAAGGTCAACCACAAGCGTATCAGACGTCTTATGAAGCTGATGGACATCCACGCTATCTATCCCAGGAAATGTCTGAGCCACTGCAATTATGCGGAATACGTTTATCCGTACCTGTTACGTGGCAGAAGAGATTTTGAACCAAACTCGGTATGGTCGATTGATATTACCTACATACCCATGCGTAAGGGTTTTATGTATCTGACAGCCATAATTGATGTGGCAAGCCGTTTCATCGTTGGCTGGGCATTGTCGAACACACTGGAAGCTAGAGTATGTACGGAGGTGCTTGATGAAGCCATTGCCAAATACGGCAAGCCTGAAATACTGAACTCAGACCAGGGTTCCCAGTTCACCTGTCCAAGATGGGTGAACAAACTGAAAGCGGAAGGCATACAGATCAGCATGGACGGGAAGGGACGTGCAAAGGACAACATATGGATTGAACGTTTCTGGAACACCATCAAGCGTGAACACATCTATCTGAATCCCGCTGATGACGGTCTGGAACTGTACCGTGGAATAAAGGTGTACATTTACTATTACAACAACAAACGAGCACATCAGGGTATTGGCAGGATCCGGCCTTGTGAGGCATACAACAAAGCAGCATGAATGATGGACGCTCACTGGGGCTGTCTGCCCCAGCCGCTAGGCTGACCCCGAGTGTTTTTCATAGTATTTTGAATATGGTCAAACAAAAAAAGAACTAACTTAGCAGACTGACAACTGGTCTAATTTTGGGGAGTATTATA
>CAJOLR010000086.1 GCA_905235565.1 uncultured Bacteroidaceae bacterium
ACTGCTCATAGGAGTATTCAGTTCGGACCGGTTCAAAGCCCTGGTCCACTCATCAGGGTCCGATGAGCAACTGGTAGAGGAGCCCACAGATGAATATGAGGAGTTCTATGCCGAGACCCCGACTCCTGAACCCGAACCTGAACCGCAACCCGAGTCACAGCCTGCAGCCGAACCTGCACCATCCCAGGCACCGGTTACAGAACCAACTCCCCAGACAGGGCAGCCCCAGACCGATGTCCAACCTGCCAAGGCCGAAACGGCTCCGGAGCCGGCCAAGACCGATGCAAAGACCGACGTAAAGACCGCCCCATGGCCCTCATTCCGAGGTCCCAACGCCAGCGCCCGTTCCACAGTCCGCGGAATCCCCACATCATGGGACCTCTCATCGGGCAGCAACATAGCCTGGAAGGCCCAGGTACCCAAACAGGGATACAATTCACCTGTAATACACTCAGGCAACATATTCCTGACCGGAGCCGATGAAGAATCCCGTGAACTCTACTGCTTTGACCTGGCAAGCGGTCAGCTGCGCTGGACTGCAAAGGCCGACGGCATAGCCGGTTCACCCTCCACAATGCCAAGTGTCAACGATGACACCGGACTTGCGGCATCGACAGTGGCCACCAACGGTGAGCAGGTTTGCGCCATATTCGCCACAGGTGACCTTCTCTGTACCGATATGGAGGGCAAACGCCTGTGGGCCAAGAACCTGGGCGTTCCCGACAACCATTACGGATTTGCATCATCACTTATCATAAGCGGCAACCGCCTGATAGTCCAGTATGACAACAATGACAAGGCGCAGCTTATATGTCTGGATACCCGCAACGGCAACCAGCTCTGGACCAAGGCCCGTAAGGACCGCATAGCATGGAGCTCCCCCATCATAGCCCAGGCTGCAGGACAGCAGGCCATCATTGTGATGGGTAATCCCGCCATCACCGCCTACAGTCTCAGTAACGGCACGGAACTCTGGAGAGTGGAGTGCATGAGCGGCGAGGTTGGAGCCAGCCCCTGCGCATCGGACGGAATAGTGTTCGGAGCCAGCGAGTACGCCACCGTGGCTGCCATAGACAGCAAGGACGGTACGGTGCTCTGGGAGTCCGATGAGTGTATGCCCGAGTGCTCCAGTCCCGTGGCGACCAAGGATATGCTATATGTAGCCACCAGTTACGGAGCCGTGTGCGCATATAATGCCTCCAACGGCGAGGTTGTAAAACAGCATGAGCTGGACACCCCGTTCTACTCATCGCCCGTGATTGCCGACGGCAAGATATGGCTCTTCAGCAACAGCGGAAAATGCTATATATTCTCCACCGGTGCCGGTTTTGAACTGATAACCAGTTTTGAGACAGGCGAGCAGACATTCGCAACCCCCGCATTCACCGACGGTATGATGGTGGTACGCAGTGAGAAGAGTCTGTATGTGGTAAAAAAGAGTTGACTGTAATGGCTTGTGCAGACTGTAACATACACTCCCCCGAGGAGGCCCGTCAGGCTACAATACGCCGTACCGATGCCATAATAGACCGCATAGGGCGTGAGCGGCGCCATATAATCCCCCTGCTTCAGGCTCTGCAGGACGAGTTCAGCTATCTGCCGTCGGATGCGCTGGAGCGTGTATATGAACGTACGGAGATAGACAGGGCCCAGATGATAAGCGTGGCCACATTCTACGCGCAGTTCCGCATGATTCCATACGGACGCCATACCATAAAGGTGTGCTGCGGAACGGCCTGCCACGTTAAGGGAGCCAACACCGTATATGACGCTTTCAAACGTGAACTGGGCATAGGCGATGACACCATAACCACTGCCGACCGCGAGTATTCCATAGAGAAGATAGCCTGCCTGGGCTGCTGTGCACTGGCACCGGTGGTCCAGATTGACAATAAGATTTACGGACATGTGCAGCCGGGACGTGTGGATGCAGTGCTTGAGGAGTTTGAACGTGATCAGACAGAGCAACAGAAGGCCGCCGATGAGCGGACCAACCGTCAGCCCTTAGGTGAGGTCCGTTTCGGTATGGAGAACTGCTGCCAGGCCAGCGGCACCGCCCGGATAAAGGAGGCCGTAGAGCAGGCCTGCCGTGAGCTTGGCATAGACGTGGATATCAAACCGGTATCATGCGTTGGAGCCTGCAATCAGGTGCCGCTCATAGACGTGGCTATGCCTGACGGCTCCATAACACGCTACCCCAACATACGGCCGGATCAGGTAAAGGAGATATTGCTGCACCACTTCCGCCCCGCATCGGCACTGCGCCGACTCAGGAACGCGCTGCTCAATCATGTTGACAATTTCCATACAGACCAGACCTGGGACAACATACTCTACCTGAGCGAGAAACAGCGTACCCAGAGCATAAACACCTTCCTTGACGGCCAGAAGCGCATATCCACCGAAGGTTACGGACTCATGAACCCGCTCGACATAGACGAGTACATACGCCGTGGCGGATTTGATGCCCTTAAGAAAGCCCTTAAGACTGACCGTAATGAGGTTATTAACGAGGTGCTGGCCAGCGGCATACGCGGTCGCGGAGGCGGCGGATTCCCATCGGGCCGCAAATGGAGCCTTGTGGCCGGTCAGCCCGATACCATACGGTATGTGATATGCAACGGCGATGAGGGTGATCCCGGTGCATTCATGGACCGCATTCTATTAGAGTCATATCCGCTGCGTGTCATTGAGGGACTGGTTATTGCGGCATACGCCGTAGGGGCGCAAAACGGTATTCTCTATATCCGTGCCGAATACCCGCAGGCCGTAATCCGTGTACGCCGTGCCTTGGAGATGTGCCGTCAGAAAGGACTGATTGGACAGAATATCTTAGGAAGCGGATTCTCAATCGACATAACCCTCTTTGAGGGAGCCGGAGCATTTGTTTGCGGCGAGGAGACCGCACTTATAGCATCCATCGAGGGTAAGCGCGGATTCCCCCATCTGCGTCCGCCCTATCCAGCCGAGAAGGGTCTGTTCGGCCGCCCCACCCTTATAAACAATGTGGAGACCCTGAGCCAGATCCCGTTCATAATAAGGAACGGGGCACAGTCATATGCATCGGTGGGAACCGAAGGCAGTAAAGGTACAAAAGTATTTGCCCTGGCCGGCAAGGTTCGCCACGGCGGACTGATTGAGGTGCCCATGGGAACCACACTGCGTGACATCGTGGAGAAGATAGGCGGAGGCGTGGAAAAAGGTGAACAGCTCAAGGCCGTACAGACCGGAGGCCCGTCGGGCGGCTGCATACCTGCCAGTCTCTGTGACACTCCGATTGATTTTGACGCACTGAACCGTATGGGAGCCATCATGGGCTCCGGCGGCTTAGTGGTTCTGAGTGAGAGTGACTGCATGGTCGATGTGGCACGCTATTTCCTCAATTTCATATCGGGCGAGAGTTGCGGCAAATGCACATTCTGCCGCGTAGGAGCCCGCCGTATGCTGGACCTTTTAGACAAGATAACCTCCGGCAAGGCGGATATGGCAGATATAGACCGTCTGGAGGAACTTGCCATAAGCGTTAAGAAAGCAGCACTGTGCGGACTTGGCAAGACCGCCCCCAACCCCGTACTCTCCACCCTGCAGCATTTCCGTAATGAGTATGAGGAGCATGTACAGGGAATATGCCGCACCGGCTCCTGCAAGCAGATGGTGAAACTGACCGTTACCGACGACTGCATAGGCTGCACCAAGTGCGCCCGCTGCTGTCCGGCCGACGCCATCCCGTTTGAGCCCTACAAGATACACACCATAGACACGGATAAATGCACCCTGTGCGGTCTCTGCATAGATGAATGTGACTTCAATGCCATCAAATATGAAAACAGTGCACATTAGGGCCGTTTCCATATATTATTGATTCATATTCATAAAAAAGATTGCTTTGCTGATAAGCGGATTATTTGTAAATCGCACATTAAGAACCAAAAGCAGGCAGGTTATGGCGGAAAAGAAGTTTGCTATAGGCATCCAGAGTTTTGAGAAACTCCGTGAGTTGTATTCAAATCCAACAGATTGAAGATAAAAAAGTGCTAAAACGAGATATTATTCAATATTAATTAAGTGGTTTAACAAATTATGTTTATTTTTACACATGCGAACAAGTAAAATCAAAATAGATGACGAAGAAAGATTGTCAAAACAGAATCAGAGTAGTGTTGGCCGACAAGCAAATCACAAATCGATGGCTTGCCGAGCAGATGGGCGTGACTG
>CAJOLR010000087.1 GCA_905235565.1 uncultured Bacteroidaceae bacterium
GTATATGAGACGGCGTATCTCCTCAGGATATCTGAAGAAGGTGGCAAGTTCTGACCAGTTACGCTTCCAGGATAGAACAACCTGCGGATACTTCGCCCCCCATTTGTCCTCAAGGCATTGCAGGGCCATCAGACCAGACTCCTCAGTGGGGGCAGTGTAGATAGAGCGCAAGGCATTGGCAACCTCTTTCTTGTCCTTCCAGGCCATCTGTGCTAATGAGTTGCGTATTTGGTGGACTATAAAGCGCTGTACGTCTGCATCTGGGTATACAGCATGGATTGCTTCTGGAAATCCTGTGAGGCCATCAACTGAAAAAAGGAGAACGTCATTAACGCCTCGATTTCGTAGTTCATTAAGGACGTTAAGCCAGTATTTCGATGATTCACTTTGCCCAAGCCAAATCCCGAGGCATTCCTTTTTTCCTTCGAGATTAATGCCAAACATCAAATACGCGGCAACATTTTTTACCCTGCCATCCACCCGGAGCTTGAGAAAGAGCGCATCCATGAAGACAATGCCATATAAGGACTCAAGGGGACGATTCTGCCATTCTTTGGCTTTCTCTATAACGGCATCTGTAATTCTGTTGCCCTTTCTGGTGAGATGTCATAATTGTACAATTACTTAATGTGATACTGAATATCACTGGTACTCATGCCCTTGGAGTACATGAACAAAATAAGATCTTCAAACCCGTCTAGATGCTTTTGACGCTTTTTGATAATAGCAGGAGCAAAATCTGCATCTCTGTCTCGAGGAACATCAATGACTATTGGCCCCAGCTTGGAGGATACCTCTTTCTGGCTATAGCCGTTACGACGATTTACGGTATCAGGGTCTGGAGATCTGTTCTTCTCATAGCCGAGGAAATCCGTCAGTTCAGCTTTCATGGCCGTTTCAACGACTTCCTTGATCATGGATTTGAGTACTCCGTTGAGATCAGCCATGTTGGAGATCTCACCAGAAAGTATCTTTTGGGCAATTTCGTTTCGATTGATCAGCATAAAACCTCCTTGGGCAATTGCCCCTTATCGGAGGTTTACACAATTAGTGTTACAGGTTCTTCCGCTCCTCCAACCCCATCGGACGTAGGGTTCCGTATCCGGCGGTTCAAGTATTGTTTTGAAACTGAGACTACACAGTGACATGAGTCCAAGTTTCTCAAAGTATTTTTCGGGGAACTGCCTGATTCATGTGCGAAGCATAGCCGCTCCACCACGGGCCATACCCGTTTGTGGCTGACTTCCATGCTTGTTCTTCGTCTCGGCCCACATTGCATCAGTTGCTTCGCTCTGGTGTAGGTCTATTTTTATTGTCGCCAGATTACCTCGCGCAACTTATGTCGCAGCCATTCATCAAAGCGTTCAATGTCTCCTTCTTACGGCGGACCCCCTTGCCGTCCAACTAATTGTTCTCCTGACGGGTCTGCGGAGGCCTTACATCTCCAAGTTCAAGCACCCGCCCTGTTGGGCGGACTATAAAAAAGGCAGGAATGTACTTCCTGCCCCAAAACCATAAACAGTTGATAGCGGGTTTTAGTTGCCGCTGATTTCACCGATCTCAAAGTTGCCAACACTCAATCCAGTAGACCCGTTTACCACACCGATGAGTGTGGCACTCACTGAACCTTCTGTACTCATCCCGTAGAGGGCATACACATTGGCACTGTCATCATCCTGCAGTACGAGGAAGGCTTTTTCACCACTGGCCAGAGTTGAGGTGTAGTGGCCATTCATGGCGTCCCAGAAAGAAGTGTTTTCCGTGATGACTTGCCCGGCTGCAGTAATCACATTTACAGTTCCGCTCGTTATGGTCATGTTAAGGTCGCCAGTGAGGGTTGCTGTCGTGCCGGCTTTGATGGAATCGGTAAGCCACTTGACATCAAACACATCGCTGGATGTGTTGAAGCCAGTCACTGACACTCCGTTTTGAAAACCATTCAGTATATGGCTGATTTGGCATGTGCACCGTCAAAGGTAATGGTATTTTGACCTGCAGCCGTGTCAATAGTGGCAGCCGCATTGGCCGAGGCGAATTTTGCTACAACATTGTCATTACCGTTATGAAGATAAAATTTTGTGTTATCACCAGCAACGGTTATTGCAAAATTGTCTGCTGCATCAGAAGCATTGATCGACCCGTTTTCGCCATTTACTCCCCCCACAGTTAACCCAGTAAGGTCAAGCAAGGAACCGTTATTGCTTATGCCATGTGTGTAGCCTTGAAAGCTAAACATGGAAACTTTAGCGTTGATAGAACCAAAATCAATACTTCCCGATCCGCTTAACACAAGCTCGCTGATAAAGCCACTACCTGTATTCAGGCTGGACATGGTGATGGAAGAGTTTGCATCGTCAGCGTTCAAGTTGAAATGATTCAAGCCGTTGTTAAAGCTGACAGCCCCAAGATTAACGTCACCGCCCTCATGGGCATCAACTTGGACGATACCATTGCAAAAAGTCTTGCCCTCAATTTGAACAGCATTGTTGAAATTCAGGCCGTTAAGCGTAATATCGCTATCTTCAGAATCAGCGGCACTGATCATGGTCACAAGAGCTTCATCACCACCATCTGATGGATTTTTAGCTCTACCGGGAAGCTTAGCCGCATTGATGGAGACCGTACCGGCATTGATGGCACCGCCGTAAGCTAGCAGATGCACGCCATATATGTTCTCGCCGTTGATATCCCCATTGATGGTGAGGCCAGAACCGGAGGTTTCCACATTAAAGCGGTCCACGGAGCTATCCAACACAAGATTGTCAATGGTGTGAGATGCTCCTGTATTCGTTCCTTCGGTTTTGATTTTGGCAATTTCCACATTGGCAATATCAAGTTTGCTTACATTCTGGCCCTGGGCAGTAGTATCGTCGGCAACGTATATTTTATGCTTGCCCTCTGTCTTGCTGGCCCAATGCAGGGTAACGTCATTGCTGATAGCGCTCGTGGCCCCAATGAGGTACACGTCATCGACATCCGAATCCAGGCTAGCCAATGCGTCCGCATTGCTGGGGACGCCGGCAGAAGCATCGGCCGTGATGGTATTGCCACTTCCGTGATCGTCGTCATCATCGCTGGGCTGAACTTTCCGGTCGTCAGGTACTTCTTTGATAAAACTAATGCCGCTGGCTTCGGCTTCGGTCTTGCCAAAACTTTCGTAGTGAGAGATAGGGCTCATATTGGCATTGTGGATGGCGTTAGCGACATCATCGATGCTTTTATTCTGCCACGATTCGTCAGCCACTTGTAGCTGCTCGAGCTTCTTGGTGTAGTAGGCGTCCGTATCGAAGTCATTGGACGGGTTGATATAGTGTCCATTGCCGTCTTTTTCCATGCAGCCGAACTGTTCGTAGTGCTCAGCAGGGATCAAACCGATGCTGCTGATGGCCTCGTTGAGTTCGCTAAGTGTCCACTGCTTGTCTCCTGTGGTGTTCAACTGGTTGATCTTGGAGAGGAGGTATTCGTTCTCATTGAAATATTCGTTGGGCTGCAGACCTTCATCACGACCAAACAGCCTGTAGTGAGACTCGACGGTCATGCCGGCGTCCGTTATGGCCTGCCGTAGAGTCTCTTCTGTAAAGTCATTGCCGTTAGCGTCTTTTACATTATTTGCCTTGCATTGTTTCAGCTTTGCTTCCAGATAGTAAGCTTCGTTGATAAAGTTAGCCATTGGAGTTTCTCCTGCTGTTTTGCTGAAGTAAAGGGAATAATTTACGTAAAAAAGCATGTATGAATTATTTCGTCAAATAAAATAAAAAAATTTATGATGACTTATATTTTACTTGACACTAAATATAAATAGAGTCTATCTGTATGTATGTATGTATGTATGTATGTATGTATGTATGTATGTATGTATGTATGT
>CAJOLR010000088.1 GCA_905235565.1 uncultured Bacteroidaceae bacterium
CCTTTCTGTCAATGAGATTCCATCGCATTATTGGCAATATCGGAGTGATTTTAACATTTTCAGCACTTTTCAGCACGTTTTTTTTCTTACTAAACAAATATTGATTACCTATGCGGTAGTTTTATTCGATAAGACGAAAACAGAAGAAACTATTCTAGAACATAACAGGATCGTTTCCCTGTGTCGTAAAAAAAGAGAGGCGCAAGTTGCGTCTCTCTTTTTTGCTGGGCTACCCGGACTCGAACCAGGAAAGGCAGGACCAGAATCTGCAGTGTTACCATTACACCATAGCCCAGTATTCTGCTCAAAAGCGGTGCAAAGATACATCTTTTTTATGGAACACAAATTTTTTGGCACAATTTTTGTGCTACTACATTCCGAAAACTATCCAGTTTATTATTTTTGCAATTAAGAACAAATACATAACCAACTGAATGGCTAAAAAGAAAAAGAGGGAAAGTATTATAGAGAGTATAATAGAAGGTATTCAGGATCGTAAGGGAGAGGGTATCACTGTTGTGGATCTGACCGGAATAGAAGATACCGTCTGCCGCTATTTTGTAATCTGCCAGGGAGGCACGCCCAATCAGACTTTGGCTATCGGGGATTCTATCCGCGAGACAGTACGGATAAAGGAGAACCGCAAGCCTGACTATGTAGAGGGAACCCGTTACGCGCATTGGATTGCAATGGATTACGGCGATGTGATGGTTCACATCTTTATACCCGGGTTGCGCAGTTTCTATGACCTGGAACATCTCTGGGCCGATGCCGTAACAGAGCAGATTCCTGACCTTGCATGACACCTTGACATAAACAGAACTGACATTACCATCAGCAATATGGCAGACAACAATAGCAACAGACAAAACAAACAGAACAACGGTTTCAGGATAACATCAATACTGTATATTCTACTATTCATAGGGTTCGGCTACATCCTGTTCAAGGATGACGGCACAGAGCTTAACGGCACCGCCACATACACCGAATTCAAGGAGTATATGGAAAAAGGTTATGTTAGTGACCTGGTCATATATTCAAACATGAACACCATGGACATGTACATTAAGCCCGATTCGGCCAAGTACGTGTTTGGAGACCGCGCAATTGCACAGCCTCTGGCCAAGCCGATGCTGACTGTAGGAGTTGGCTCTCTGGATAACCTCCAGGAGTTTATTGACCAGGCCGAAGAGAACGGTGCATTTACAGGTAAGGTTGAGTACCGCAAGCGCTCACATACATTCACAGACATACTTATAAGCGTATTCCCGTTTGTACTCATAATTGTATTCTGGATACTGATAACCAGACGTATGAATGGAGGAGCCGGAGGTAGCGGAGTATTCAGTGTGGGCAAATCAAAGGCACGCGTATATGAGAAGGGGCAGTCTGACCGCGTAACATTCAAGGATGTGGCCGGGCAGGCCGAGGCCAAGACCGAGGTCGAGGAGATTGTGGAGTTCCTCAAGAACCCCAAGAAATATACCGAACTGGGCGGAAAGATTCCAAAAGGCGCTTTGCTGGTAGGTCCTCCGGGTACCGGTAAGACTCTGCTTGCCAAAGCTGTGGCTGGCGAGGCTGATGTGCCGTTCTTCTCACTCTCAGGCTCTGACTTTGTGGAGATGTTTGTGGGTGTGGGTGCATCAAGGGTTCGTGACCTGTTCCGTCAGGCTAAGGAGAAATCGCCTTGCATCATATTCATCGATGAGATAGACGCCGTAGGCCGGGCTCGCGGCAAGAACCCCGCTATGGGAGGCAACGATGAGCGTGAGAATACTCTAAACCAGCTGCTCACCGAGATGGACGGATTCGGCACCAACAGCGGTGTGATAATACTGGCTGCCACCAACCGCGTGGACATTCTGGACAAGGCACTGCTACGTGCCGGGCGTTTTGACCGCCAGATACATCTGGACCTGCCTGACCTGAATGAGCGCAAGGCCGTATTTAGTGTTCATCTGCGCAACATCAAGCTGAGCAAGGATGTTGATGTGGATCTGCTGGCCCGCCAGACTCCCGGATTCTCGGGTGCCGATATTGCCAATGTCTGCAACGAGGCTGCGCTGATTGCAGCCCGCCACAACAAGAAGAAGGTTGAGAAGGATGATTTCCTGTCAGCGGTTGACCGCATTGTAGGCGGTCTTGAAAAGAAGACCAAGGTACTTACTGCCGATGAGAAACGTACTATTGCTCTCCATGAGGCCGGTCATGCAACCCTTTCGTGGTTCCTTGAATATGCCAACCCGCTCATAAAGGTTACCATAGTACCTCGCGGACGGGCATTGGGCGCAGCCTGGTATCTTCCCGAAGAACGCCAGATTACCACAAAGGAGCAGATGCTTGACGAAATGTGCGCCACTCTGGGCGGACGTGCTGCCGAGGAGTTGTTTACAGGTCACATATCCACCGGAGCCATGAATGACCTGGAGCGCGTAACCAAGCAGGCTTACGGTATGATAGCCTACGCCGGCATGAGCGACAAGCTGGCCAACCTGTGTTACTACAGCAGTACCGATGAGTACGCATTCCAGAAGCCCTACTCTGACCAGACTGCCCAGCTTATTGACCAAGAGGTAAAGGCTATGATTGCACAGCAATATGAGCGAGGCAAGAAGATCCTGCTTGAGCATGAAGAGGGGCACCATCAGCTGGCCCAGCTGCTTATAGAGCGCGAAGTCATAATGGCCGAAGATGTTGAGAAGATATTCGGCAAGCGTCCATGGGCATCCCGTAGCGAGGAGATCCTGGAGGAAGAGAGCAAGGATGACAATGCGCCCGTTGTTGAGAATAAAGATAAGGTTGAACCCTAAACCTAAATGACAATTGGTATGAACTTTCTGATAAGGACCGTAACCGCGCTGGTATTTGCATCGGTGATGCTGTTCTGCATACTAAGGGGAGCACCTTGGTTTGTGGGACTGTTTGGAGTGTGCACCATTCTGACTACAATTGAGTATACCGGACTGGCCAACAGGTTCAAGGAGTCAAATGCAAGCCGCCTTTGGGCTACAGTGGCAGCATTCACGTTCTATGCCGCCATAGTCGGGCTTTCGGTTATGCAAAGCAGTGCTGTACTGTTCCTGCCGTTCATATTCACTCTTATTGTGATCATGATACGGGAGCTCTATTTCAAGAAGCCAAGCCCTATCAACGACTGGGTTCACACCTTGTTCCCTGTCATTTATATAGCTCTGCCCTATGCCCTGACATCAATGCTTGCATTTGATACAATGGGTCCCGGAACCGGATACAGTCCTGTCATTCCGCTAACCCTTTTCATATTCCTGTGGTGTAACGATGTGGGTGCCTACTGCACCGGATGCACCATCGGAAAGCACAAGCTGTTTGAAAGGATTTCGCCTAAAAAGACATGGGAAGGATCTATAGGCGGAGCTGTGCTGACCTTGATTGCGGCATTCCTGCTGCACCGTTGCCTGCCTGACATGTACGCATTCATGCCGGTATGGTTATGGATGGGCATGGCCCTGGTGGTAGTGGTGTTCGGCACATGGGGTGACCTGATTGAGTCACTTATGAAACGTGAGATGGGGATAAAGGATTCAGGAAAGATCCTACCCGGACACGGAGGAATGCTGTCCTCTGCTGCCCTGTTCTGCAACAAGTTTCCTCTTGGCTGGTACTAAATCTTTATGAGCAGTGATATAGTTCTTTACCGTTGTTATTCCACCGG
>CAJOLR010000089.1 GCA_905235565.1 uncultured Bacteroidaceae bacterium
GCCAAGAAAATCATTAGGTTACAAGACGCCGTTGGAATATTGCAAAACTATGTTTAACTTTGACTTTGAAAAAGTTGCACTTTAAATTAGAATTCACGACAAAACATCATAACGGGAATTCAAAACTACTTAGTTATAAGAAGAACCGCCGGCAGGCTTATTACAATTCTAGCCAGCATTTCCTAAGGTCTGTATATGAAAACCGTCTGGAAGAAAACGGATACATATTGGCAATGGCTGATAAAAGAATACGCCTGGACATGATAAAGTATAAAAGGATCAGTTCCTAATGTGTCAGTGAAGAGTAGGTTTTCTGACGTTTGATGTAGTAGCGCCAGAGCAGGCTGAAGTTTACGCGCTCGGGGATGATATCGGTCGATGCCTCCTCCAGGTTCTCGCGGCGGCTGTCCGCAAACTCCGGCTTGAGGCGGCGGAACTCACGGCGGGCACGCAGCACGGCCTTGAAATCACCCCAGTGGAACTTGGCAAGGAACATCAGTGCAGCGAGTCCGTCTAACCAGAAACGCACGCGCATCACCTTACTTAACTCACTCTCCGGCAGGTTCTTGTAGAGCATAAGCAGGTTGTTGCGGAAATTGAGGAATGTCTTGTACGGGTTTGATTTGTTGAGTGTAGCGCCACCCACGTGATAGACAACGCTCTCGGGTATGCACACAATACCGCGACCACGGCTGCGCATGCGCCAGCACAGGTCTATCTCCTCCTGATGAGCAAAGAAACGGTCATCAAGTCCGCCTGCAACCCAATAATCGGCACTGCGAACCATCAGGCAGGCTCCAGTTGCCCAGAATACCGGAGCGATGGTATCATACTGGCCGTTGTCCTTCTCTATGTTGTCAAATACGCGGCCTCGGCAGAACATATACCCCCAGCGGTCCATATAACCGCCGGCACCGCCGGCATACTCAAACTTTTCAGGATTCTTGAGGGCACGCAACTTAGGCTGGCAGGCGGCCACCTCGGGATGCACATCCATGTAACTTACCAGAGGCAAAAGCCAATCCTCAGTCACCTGGACATCCGAGTTGAGCAGGATATAGTATTCGGCCTCGACCTGACGCATAGCCATATTGTAACCCTTGGCAAAGCCCCAGTTCTTTTCCAGACGGATAAGCGGGACTTCCGGGAACTCACGCTGCATCATCTCCATGGAGTCATCCTTGGAGTCATTATCGGCCACAATCACCTGCACGCCCTCCATGCGTGAGCACCTGAGCAGCGTAGGCATGTAGCGCTTAAGCATCCCGCTGCCGTTCCAGTTCAATATGACTATCGCTATCTTCATACTAATCCAATATTGTGGCCATCAGAGCATCACCGGCGGCATTCAGTCCGCCCAGACGGACATGCACCAGACTGTTTTCCTGAACCTGGGCCGAATCCATCTCCACCCTTATATAATTGTCGGTAAACCCGTGGGCAGGCATTCCGCGACGCGGTTTCTCAACAAGTACAGTCGCTTCACGGCCGATATGCGCCTCATAAAACGCACGGGTCTTGCGGTCCGACAGCTCCAGCAACCTCTGGCTACGTTCATGCTTGACCTGTGGTGACACCTTGTACGGAATCCTGAGCGCAGCCGTACCCGGACGCTCCGAGTAACTGAACACATGCAGCTGCGTAACATCCAGGCTCTCAATAAAGCGGTAAGCATCCTCAAAGAGTTCATCAGTCTCACCGCGCATACCAACAATAACATCAACGCCAATGAACGCATCCGGCATGACGCTCTTGATACGGGCCACTTTCCCGGCAAAAAGTTCACGCTCATAACGGCGGTGCATAAGCTTAAGTACCTCATTTGATCCGCTCTGCAGCGGAATATGGAAATGCGGCATGAAAGCGTGAGACTGCGCCACAAAGTCAATCACCTCATCGGTAAGCATGGGTTCGATGGACGATATGCGGTAACGTGCAATGCCCTCCACCTTATCCAGTTCACGTATCAGGTCTATAAAACTGTCACCTGTGCTCTTGCCGAAATCACCTATGTTCACGCCGGTAATGACTATCTCGCGGCCACCCTCAGCGGCAGCCTGGCGGGTCTGTTCCACAAGACTTCCGATTGACGGGTTGCGGCTGTGTCCGCGTGCGTATGCCACGGTGCAGTATGTGCAATAGTAGTCACAGCCATCCTGAACCTTCAGGAAGAACCTGGTGCGGTCACCGCGTGAGCACGACGGCACAAAGTTCCTGATATCATTGGTACCCACGGTCTTGGATATACCATGATTACGCTTTTGTAATCCGTTCAGATTCTCCAGGATATTGCCCTTCTGATCCTGTCCAAGCACAATATCCACACCGGGTATATCGGCCACAGTACCTGGCTGCAACTGTCCGTAGCAGCCGGTTACAACGATATAGGCATCGGGATTCTCACGCACAATCTTGTGTATGGCCTGGCGGCATTTCTTATCGGCCACCTCGGTCACCGAGCAGGTGTTGATTACGCAGATATCGGCCTTCTCGCCACGCACGGCCTTATGTGCACCGGCCTCAATCAGCTGGCGCATTATGGTCGATGTCTCCGAGAAGTTGAGCTTGCATCCCAGAGTGTAGAACGAGGCACTCCTGCCCTCCAAAGTAAATTCTGCGTTTCCCATCAGAAATGCTTATGCACCGCGAATTTAGCAAATTATTCCTTTTGCCCGTATAACATTGAAGGATGACCTTACGGGCCATCCTTCAATTATGATGCTTAAAGTAACTGTCTTATTACTCAGCAGCCTCGGCAATTACCTCAAAGGCAACCTCAGCCTTAACCTCCTTGTGGAGATTAATGGTAGCGGTATACTCACCAACGGCCTTAACAGTCTCGGCAACGATAGCCTTGCGGTCAACCTCAAAGCCCTTAGCGGCCAGAGCCTCAGCAACCTGAGCTGCACCTACGCCACCAAATATTGTACCGTCCTCATTAACCTTAGCGCTGATGGTAACCTTAACGCCGTTCAGCTTAACAGCCTGTGCCTCAGCATCAGCCTTGATCTTAGCCAGCTTGTGAGCACGCTGACGCTCGTTCTCTGCCAGAACCTTCTTGGCTGACTCAGTAGCGATGACAGCCTTGCCCTGGGGAATCAGATAGTTACGGCCATAGCCGTCCTTTACCTTTACTATATCGTTCTTGTATCCAAGACCTGCAATATCTTCTTTCAGTATAATCTCCATAGTCTTTCTGTTCTTTAAAGATTATTACTTCATCATATCGGTTACGTAAGGCAGAAGAGCCAGGTGACGTGCTCTCTTTACAGCCTGAGCCACGCGACGCTGGAACTTGAGTGAAGTACCGGTGATGCGACGGGGCAGAAGCTTACCCTGCTCGTTAAGGAAACGCTTAAGGAATTCGGGATCCTTATAATCGATATACTTGATACCTGCCTTCTTGAAACGGCAATATTTCTTCTTCTTGATATCCTGAGTCTGAGGTGCAAGATATCTGATTTCTGATGTCTGCTCTGCCATAATTATGCCTCCTCTGATTTAGATTGTCTAAGACTTCTTCTCTTTGCTGCGTATTCAGCTGCATACTTGTCCTGCTTGATGGTCAGGAAACGG
This sequence comes from uncultured Bacteroidaceae bacterium, assembly GCA_905235565.1. GTDB lineage: Bacteria > Bacteroidota > Bacteroidia > Bacteroidales > Bacteroidaceae > Colenecus. The sequence continues at coordinate 3,577 of CAJOLR010000089.1, forward strand.
AGCACGCGCTCGTCACGACGGAAGTTAACCTCAAGCTTCTCTACAACTGTAGGCTCAGCGTTGAACTCGATAAACTCATAGAAGCCAGTTGACTTCTTCTCAATAGGATAGGCCAGCTTACGCATGCCCCAGTTCTCCTCATTGACAATCTCTGCGCCCTCGGCAGTGAGAATGCCCTTGAACTTTTCTACCGCTTCCTTCATCTGAACATCAGATAAAACGGGAGTCAAAATGAAAACGGTTTCGTACTGATTCATTTGATTTTAATTAAATAATAAGTAGTGTTTGCAAAATGCGGATGCAAAGGTACAAAAAAGATTCATCCACACAACCTTTTTCTTTCTAAAAACAAATAGGAATATCTATTTTTATCTCCCCAAAACCTGAATCACCTGTATGTTAATCATTTTTCACTTATGACACAAAACATAATTTCAGGTATTATTTCATTATTCGGATAAAATCCACTTAATTTGCACTTCAGAGAAAAAAACAAATAAAACAATATAACAATGAACAGTTTTAAAAGATATTTGGGAGCCCTCCTGGTTATTCTGGGCGCAATCCTGATTGTTTTCTGCGCATTTACCACACTTAAGAACAACAACGGTATCCTGATTGGAGCAATAGTACTGATGATAGCAGGTTTTCTGCTTCACATCTTTCTGGGTAAAAAACAGTAAACTGGCCCGATAGCACAAAAAAGCAGGTGGAACCAAAGATTCCACCTGCTTTTGTTATCACATGATCACTGCATTTTGGGATCCCATACAGGATGTATTTGCAAAATTCTATTTCGAGCCAATGTATCCAATACTATAAATGCTCTATCCTCATCGCTGTCATATTTATAGTATGCACAATAAGCACTCATACCATCCTCACTCAGAGTACCGGTCCATGTTTGTCCCGACCATGTCTTTATATAATTTCCGTTTGAGCCTGCGATGACCGCAATATAGGTGCTAAAAGTAGTTGAATTATTTTCACTACGGTATTGATATTCTGTCCTGACTGGTTTTCCTATAGTACAATATGCAATCAGTTCCTCAACATCCTGTTTGGTCGGAAGTCTCCATTTTCCGCCCAATATGGCATGTGCTATATCATATTGCGTTCCTTCTATATTATAACCTATATCAGTGTAAGTATTGCTTAAAGTATCAAAATATTCATAAGGATCAGTAAACTGTAACGGGGCTGTACCGGTGTTGAAATGTGAATTGACTCCGCTGTTCCAACGTGTTGAGGACACAAAAGCTATGGGCTACTCCGAGACTTTCCGGACCCTAAACGTCGAACGCCTCCATTTTAATCCCATACGGGGCTTAACGGTCGTTGAACGAAACGCCGTTCTTAACGGGATCCTCCAAGCCTCTACGCCTAACGTCCTCCGCTAATGGTCCCCAACACATTGGAACAGCTGTAATCGGTAATTTTGCGTGCTCAGATTTTCGTAAAGTTAAATGCCCAGTTTTAAGAGGGTAAAATGAAGCACCCATATCTTTGTAAATGATCAAAA
>CAJOLR010000090.1 GCA_905235565.1 uncultured Bacteroidaceae bacterium
TCCCATTTCGTGCAATCCTTTTCTAATTCATGACAATAAAGTTATCTATTATCTTATCGTCAACATCCCAATTGTTGCACTTTGAAATAGAATTCAGCAATATCCTGCCTATCAGATATTCGTTCCGTCCGTCTCCATCATAATCTATAACGGCCGAACCACTCAATGTGGATGATTTGAGTTCCTGGATAAGTTCATCAGAAACATCACCTGACACTTCTGAGTATGACGTGGTAAAAGAATACTGGTGGTCCACAGCAAAGCTGACTCCATTGTTCGTCCTTGACGACAAGTATTTGTATACGTATATTTTCCTATCATTGGTGCTGTTTGTTTTTCCGTATCCTATTATGTCATCTATTCCGTCTCCATTAAAGTCACATGAACCAAACTTTTGGTTGTCTATTGATACCGTTGGTGAACTTAGCTCATTAAAGTTGCTGTCTAAATTTATTGCAGAATATGTAACTGCCGGCAAATGAGACCATTCAAGTTGCGTTGCCGGTAGCGAATTATTCTGTCCGTTCTGTTCGGTCACGCTCGTCAATCGCGAGAACTTGTATGATGTGCCGTCACTGATAGTGTCGTAGTTAAGGACATATATGGTTTGAATGTATCAATCATAAGGTAGTATGCTTCTTCACGGCCAAACGAAAGGAGTTCGCGGACCAGACTGCTGCTCACGTGCTGGACAGCAGGACTGGAGACCAGGATTACTGTCTCCACGCCAGATATGGAACGGTTTATATCGGCCAGGTTACGTTCCTTGTCATAATCGGTAACAGACCGGATACCACGCAGTATCGCATCACATCCGTTTTCACGCACCGCATCGACTGTAAGGCCTCTGTACTCAATGACACTGACACGAGGCTCTCCCTGGTAATACGCTTTTATTGCAGCCAGACGTTGCTGAGCACTGTACAGAGGCTTCTTCTCCTCATTAATGCCTACTGCTATTACAACTTGGCAATCCAGCTTCAATGCACGCTCCACAAGGTCGGCGTGTCCTATCGTGAACGGATCAAAAGACCCCGGAAAAAACAGTTTCATAATCCTTGAAGTTTAGAATTTCTCACCTTCATCCTCTTCAACCCTGTCCTCTTCAACAACCAGATTGTTTATGATAAAGTTTTGACGCTCCATAGTGTTCTTGCCCATATAGAATGACAGCAGGTCATCTACGGCATCAGTCTTTTTCAGTGTCACCAGTTCCAGGCGCATATCAGGTCCGATAAAATTCTTGAACTCATCGGGCGATATCTCACCAAGACCTTTGAATCGGGTGATTTCCGGATTGGGCGACAGTTTTTCAATAGCTTGCCTGCGCTCCTCATCGGTATAACAGTAGATTGTCTCAAACTCACCCTTCTCAGTTACCACTCCGTCCACATGGCCTGCGGGACCTTTTTTCTTCTTGCGTTTGTTACGCACGCGGAAAAGCGGAGTCTGGAGTATATAGACGTGGCCTTTCCTGATAAGCTCGGGGAAGAACTGCAGGAAGAATGTTATCATCAGCAGACGTATGTGCATACCGTCCACATCGGCATCGGTGGCCACAATTATCTTGTTGTAACGCAGGTCTTCGAGACCCTCCTCTATGTTAAGTGCAGCCTGCAGAAGGTTGAACTCCTCATTCTCATAGACAACCTTCTTGGTAAGGCCGTAGCAGTTAAGGGGCTTGCCTCGCAGGCTGAATACGGCCTGGGTGTTCACGTCACGGCTCTTGGTAATGGATCCGCTGGCAGAGTCACCCTCGGTTATGAATATGCAGCTCTCCTCCTGACGGTCTCCGCGGGCATCGTTCAGGTGGATGCGGCAGTCGGCCAGCTTGCGGTTGTGCAGATTAGCCTTCTTGGCACGCTCACGGGCCTGTTTGGTTATGCCGGCAATCTCCTTACGTTCCTTCTCTGACTCCAGAATCTTCTTGAGTAGCACATCGGCAATCTCGGGCTCCTTGTGCAGCAGGTCATCGACCTCCTTCTTTATGAAATCACCCACAAACTTGTTGAGCGATACGCCGCCGTTGGGGCTCATGGTGGTGGAGCCCAGCTTGATCTTGGTCTGGCTCTCAAACACCGGCTCCTCTACATTGACCGCTATTGCAGCCACTATTCCGTTACGCACATCGCCGGATTCGAACGGCTTGCCGTAGAACTCCTTTATGGTACGGGCTATATGCTCCTTGAATGCGCTCTGATGCGTACCGCCCTGTGATGTGTACTGGCCGTTCACAAAAGAGTAATACTCCTCACCGTACTGATTGGTGTGGGTAAGAGCAATCTCAATGTCAGGTCCCTGCAGATGAATGATGGGATAGAGGCTCTGGGCACTCATGCGCTCCATGAGCAGGTCTTCCAGACCGTTACGCGACACAAAACGCTGGCCGTTGTACATGATGGTAAGGCCTGTGTTCAGATAGGTGTAGTTACGCAGCATGGTCTCAATGATGGCGGGACGGAACTGATAGCCCACAAAAAGGTCGTTGTCAGGCTCAAAAATCACCTGGGTTCCGTGCTCATCGGCACTGGGAAGAGTTACATCGGATTTGATCTTTCCGCGCTCAAACTGCAGTGTGCGCACCTGGCCGTCGCGCCAGCTGCTTACCTCAAAACGGTAACTCAATGCATTGACCGCCTTAAGACCCACACCGTTCAGACCCACACTCTTCTTGAACGCCTTGCTGTCAAACTTACCGCCTGTGTTAAGTATGCTCACAGCATCCACCAGCTTGCCCTGGGGTATGCCGCGTCCGTAGTCACGCACCGATACCCTGCCGTTGTCTGTCAGGTCTATCTCAATGCGCTTGCCCGTATTCATGCGGAACTCATCCACACTGTTGTCTATTATCTCCTTGAGCAGCACGTAGATTCCGTCATCGGCGGCAGAGCCGTCACCCAGCTTGCCTATGTACATACCCGGACGGGTACGGATATGCTCCATATCGTCCATGTGACGTATGTTGTCCTCGTTGTACTCCACCTGTTGCACCTGCGGGTCAAATATCTCTTCCTGTTCTGCCATATCTGTTATACTTAGGCTATTGGCCTTTCTCAATCAATTTAGTAATGTGTAAAAAATAAGTTGCATCAGTTGGCCGGTTTGACGAGGTAGTTCCATTTGCCAAGTTCCGGAGCGAAGACGACCTGCCTGGCAAGC
>CAJOLR010000091.1 GCA_905235565.1 uncultured Bacteroidaceae bacterium
ATCCTGCAGAAGCCGGAGGAAAACGTTGCCGAGGTCAAACCCCTTCCCCCGGCGCCGGCAGTGGCAACCACTGCCACCATCGGTTCCACGGGCGATATTATTCTGCATGTGCCCATCAATGAAGCCCATGCCACGGGCTACGGAGATTATGATTTCTCCTATTGCTTCAGCAATGTGGCCTCTGTCTATCAGGAGCCGGATCTGATGTTTGCCAATCTGGAAGTGACTTTGGGCGGTCCCGAGTCCGGAGAATACACAGGTTATCCGGGATTTAACAGTCCGGATGCCATTGTTCCGGCCCTCAAGAATGCGGGCGTGGATGTCTGCCTTACCGCCAACAACCATTCCTACGATACCGGCTACTACGGGATGATGCGGACCCTGGATGTGCTGGATGAATACGGGGTAGAGCACCTGGGCAGCAGGGAGACCACGGACGAGCCCATTCTGATGACGAAAAATATCAACGGAATCCGCCTGGGTTTCCTGTGCTACACTTACGATACCCGGGATTATACGGAAGGGGAGATCTCTCTGAATTTCAATTATCTGAGTGACGAGGCCGTTCCCTTAATCAATACCTTCAATTATGAATATCTGGATGAATTTTATTCCGCGGTTCAGCGGCAGCTGGATTACATGGATATGCTGAATGTGGATGCCAAGATTATCTTCATGCACTGGGGCACCGAATACAGAACCCAGCCCGATGCATCACAGAAAAGACTTGAAGACTGGCTTTACGCCCACGGAGTTGACCATATCATCGGAGGACATCCCCACGTGGTCCAGCCCGTACGCACCCTTCCCGATTACCGCGGCCGCATGGCGACTCATCTTACAGTATGGTCATTAGGCAATTATATCTCCAACATGAGCGCACCCCGTACCGACCACGGCCTGGCCATAACACTCCGCCTGCTCAAGACAGGCAACGTAACCCGTATGACAGGATATGACCTGCACCCCAACCGCACCGACAGGGCGCACTTTACGGTAACGCCCTATTGAATCATAAGTCTATTCCTGTAACGAACCTTACCGTAAAAGGCTCTTCCACGCCCATCCTTTCACAGACGGAACCGCCGTTATGTGACAACCTGAGACCCATTTTCAAGGTATTGTTCATGATAAGGAATTTCTCAAACCTGAACAGTACATCGGCCCCGACGCTGTAAACATCATCATTACTGCCGTTAATACTTGACACCACATAATCGGCAAAAGGTACAAACTCAATGTTACGCAGGTAGGCATACTGTCCGAATGGAAAATCCAGTGAAAGCATCGGTATGGCATAGTCCGCACTTATCTTATAAGAGTCTTTAGAGTACAGTTTGAATAACGCTTCAAATCCGGTCTCATTGAAACCTCTGGGTGTTAGGTCAAACATATTGAATCCCCACACATCGGCAGCGGTAGTGCCCGGCATCTGCCTCTTCAATTGCAACTCGGCCTGCAGCTTTAGCCCCTGAATCGATGACAGGCCGGGCAGATATCCGTACAGGCTTGCATAGACAGACTTGGCAAACGGGCTCTGCGAGTACTGTATGCCGCCGCCAATTCCAAAACTTGGATAGATGGCGGATTGTGCAACCGGTCTCTCGATGCCTCCGGTCAGTCCGGCAATATATCTGATATTGGTGTGCATCCCATCCGTAAGAGGCTCATCGGGTTCATACACATCCCATGTCTCATTATATTTGATGGCCCTGTAGCCCTCTCCAAGCTGATCGGTGCTGGCCAGAACACCGGCAAACGGGGTCAACTGGCGCAGCCACCCGCTATGTGACCAGACAAGCGGAACAGAGACTATGGCACTGCCTCCCACGTAGATACCTTTGTGTTTATCGGACTTGGCACTGGCGGTAAATAAGGAGTCGTTAAGAGTAGAAATGCCGTAAACGGTATTGGCCGACTGACGGTCACCGATATCAAATGTCAGACTGATCTTAGGCAGAAGTCCAGTATAATCAAGCGTGGTGTGGAAACCTGCTGATGTCTTTACACGGGTTTTCTTATCATTCAGATCATGCTCATCAAGCCTCAGCTGATCGAACGGATCCTGGTGTATAGAGATACCCATCCTTCCGCTCAGCGTATTGGTGAGGTTCTGGAAATAAGCAGTGACACCCAGTGACGCCAATTCATAGCCATATCCGGTCATCGAGCCTTGAATCCCGTCTGTGTTGACATATAGAGGAACCCATGAGTGTATATATAATGAGTTCAAGAACTTGGAGTAGTTTTCCGGAGACCAATGCATTACTTTGCGCCTGTATGCCCCCAGGATTCTCTCCTGGGCAGACAGGGCATCGGCTATCGGATATGACACATGATCCGTATAAGAAACCTGCCGCCAGTATGAGTCATCCGCTTTGACAGGAATCCGGCCCTGCGGCTGCATTTCGGAGAAACGGAGTTCTCCGTTGCAGAAATACGGATCGGATGCTCCATATCTGGTATTGGAAAGCTGTATCATGGTTCCGCCTTGAGGCAGAGATCCGGCTGCGGCAGGGGTAAGCGTATAGGAGTAAATCTCGGATGTACCGTTCTTGTCGGAGGTAAAATAAAGCACGCCATCATGTGAAATCAGGCTTTTGACCTTGAACGGTTCCGGCTTTTCAAGTGTTACTGTCCGATTAAGGTCGGTCACATAAAGCCCCATTCCGTCATCGCTTACGCCGTTGAATACTATGTAATCCCCCGAAAACGCCAGTTCATTGACCTGCA